>JAUNVO010000110.1 GCA_030540695.1 Micrococcaceae bacterium
TGTGTGTGCCCAGTTTCGCCAGGAGGCGTTCGGCGTTCGGTGCGATAGTGAGCCCGTAGAGAGCCAGGTTAGCTGATCTGGGCGAGAAGCCAATGGCGCACGCGTCTCCTTCGCGACCGGATTCGTAAACGTAGTGGTACCTGCCGAAGCCGATGATGCTCGGTCCCCACATGGTCGCCGGCTGGGAACTGGCTGCCTCCATCAGTTCCAACACGACCTGCGCCTCGGTGCGCCGCCGCTGGTTCGGCACCGTCGCCATGAACCCCCGTGGGTCAATGGGAGTCGGCACGGTCTGGTTGGGGCTCATGTCGGCCAGTATGGCAGCGGCGGTGATGTGCATCAAGGTTCCTTATCCCCAGCTTTTCCGCAAACCCCGGCGTGTCTGTGGATAGCTTGTGGGTAACTATTGCGGTGGGTGAGGATTAACCCCGGAATCATGGGCTTTTTGTGTGTATAACTTTTATTTGCACCCGCGGAGTACATCGAAATTAACTTTGTATCCACAAGACCTGATCTACATAATGCCTAGTCAACTTATCTTTGTTGATAAAAATGAATTGAAATCCACAACGTTTTCCCCAGACTGTGCACACAACACGCCGCAGGGTTCACAGGTTATCCACATGGGCTGTGGATAACTGTGTTGGGTTTAGTGAAAAACCGGTCTATGGTGACAGTGTTCCCCACCTATTTCCACAGGTTTATGGTGCCCTTGCGCACGTGTGAGTTTGGACCTACCGAATCGTCGGGCCACCTTGAGACACTGGATAGGTAATGAAGCGGAAAACCTGGGAACCCGCGAAGCTTGAAGGGAACTGCCCGTGTCGCTAGCCAATGTCGAAACCAGCTCGGACTCACGTGAGTCGGACTATGGACGTACTCCACCGCAAGACCTTGTAGCCGAGCAGAGCGTGCTGGGCGGCATGATGCTCTCCAAGGACGCCATCGCGGACTGCGTCGAGGTGCTGCGCGGACTCGATTTCTATCGCCCGGCACACGAGGCCATTTACGAGGCCATCATCGATCTCTACGGCCGCGGCGAGCCCGCCGATGCCGTCACGGTCTCCGACCTGCTGACCAAGCGTGGCGAGATCACCCGGATCGGTGGTCCCGCCTATCTGCACACGCTCATCCAGTCCGTTCCCACGGCTGCGAACGCGGGTTTCTATGCGGAGATCGTGCGCGAACGCGCCGTGCTGCGCCGCCTGGTGGAAGCCGGCACGAAGATCGTGCAGCTCGGCTACTCGCATGACGGTGAAGTTGACGCGATCGTCAACGAGGCGCAGGCAGAGATCTACAAGGTGGCCGAACGCCGAACCGCCGAGGACTACGTCCCGCTGCGTGACATCATCGAGGGCACCGTCGATGAGATCGAGTCGGCCGGGCACCGCGGTGAGGGAGTCACCGGTGTCCCCACCGGAATCTTCGAACTCGACGAACTGACCCAAGGCCTCCACGGCGGGCAGATGATCGTCATAGCCGCCAGGCCAGCTGTTGGAAAATCAACGTTCGCACTGGATTTCGCCAGGTCAGCTTCCATTAAGAACAACATGACGGCCGTTTTCTTCTCCCTGGAGATGGGCCGCAACGAGATCGCCATGCGCCTGCTGTCGGCCGAGGCAAGCATCGCCTTGCAGGATTTGCGCAAGGGCACGATCCAGGATGAGCAATGGTCCAAGATTGCCACGACCATGGGCCGGCTCAACGACGCTCCGCTGTTCATTGACGACTCCCCGAACATGTCGCTGATGGAGATCCGCGCCAAGTGCCGCCGGCTCAAGCAGAAGCACGACCTCAAACTGGTGGTCCTTGATTACCTGCAGCTGATGAGCTCGGGAAAGAAAGTCGAATCCCGCCAGCAGGAAGTCTCCGAGTTCTCCCGTGCCTTGAAGCTGCTGGCCAAGGAACTCGACGTGCCGGTCATTGCGCTGTCCCAGCTGAACCGCGGGTCCGAACAACGCACCGACAAGAAGCCAATGATTTCGGACCTTCGTGAATCGGGATCCATCGAGCAGGATGCCGACATGGTGATCCTGTTGCACCGTGAAGACATCTACGACAAGGAATCGGCCCGTGCCGGTGAAGCCGACGTGATCGTGGCCAAACACCGTAACGGCCCGACCAAGACCATCGTGGTCGCTTTCCAAGGCCACTACTCACGCTTCAACAACATGGCCCAGGATGGCATGGGCTAGGTCGCACCGCAGCCATGGGCCCGGGCTCGATCGCGCAGCCGCGCCGCGGTCCGCGACGGTGCAGCTTGAGGCGAACCCGCCCATTACGTTGCTCCCACGTGGCGCTGCTGCTCAGGAAGTCCCGAAAAGCCGGCCGAAGAAGCCCTGTGGTTCGCTGCCCTCAGCGGGGATGAAGCGGGCGCCGAACCCGTCGTAGCTGCCGCCGTGCTTTTCGGTGATGGAGTACACCCCGCGCAGGGCCTGCTCGGCGCTTTCCACGTCCAGTGCCTGCTCCCGGTAGGCCCGCAGCAGGTACCGGGAGTTGGCGTCCTGGCCCTCGGTCCGATCGACGTCCCAGCCCGAACGCTCAAGGTGGCTCGCGGCTTCCGTGACTTCGCGCAGCGAGCGGAAGGAGACGAAATGTTCCAGCTCGCGCCTGGCCTCGAGCTGGTCGCCCAGCGCGGCGCGTTCGGCCAGCTCCTTGCGCAGCGTGGCCAGTTGTTCGTTCAACGGCATTTTCGCCCGGCTCCTTCCCTTGGTTCGTGTGGTGCGTGCGTGTCAGCCGCGTGGCCGGAGCCTTACCGTTGGCAGGGCGGGAGCGGGCAGCGGCGCCGGCCCGCCCCCGGGGAACTCCCCGAAACGCTTGATCCCCGGCTCGGCCGGCTCAGCACCTATCTCCGCCTGCCATTGCCTTCGGTACCCCGCGATTTCCTCGTGCGTGCGGCCAACGAAGTTCCACCACATCAGGATGCGCTCGTTGAGCGGCTCACCGCCTATGAGCAGGGCGCGCGCCGGATGGGAGCCCGCGGTCAGGGTGATCTCCTGGCTCCCGGGTGGCAGATAGGCCAACTGGTCGGCGCACAGTTCATCCATGCCGATCCGCAACGCCCCGGTATCGAGCAACACCCCGTGCTCGTGGCGCTCCTTGAGGGTGATCCGGACGGAGGCGCCGGGCTGCAGCCGGATCTCGGCACCCACCAGCTCGGTATGCGTTGACACCGGGGATGCTGAATACCGGTCCGTGCCGTCGGCGGTGACCACGCCAAGCCCCCCGAGAAAGACGCTGAGGCTGAAGCCCTCCCCGGACAGGGGCTCGGGCCGGTAGTGCGAAAAAGTGGCGGGCATGTGGCGTGCCGCATCGGGCAGAGCAATCCACAGCTGGGCCCCGTGCAGCATGCCTGTTTGAGCGGTGGAGTACTCGGAGTGGCTGATGCCGCGTCCCGCGGTCATCAGGTTCAGCTCGCCGGGGCGGACGATGGCGTGGAAGCCGGCGGAATCGCGGTGCTCGATTTCCCCGCTGAACAACCACGAGACGGTCTGCAACCCGGTGTGTGGGTGGCGGGGCACCTTCATCCCGCCGGCATCGCCGACGGGGTCCGGTCCATAGTGGTCCAGGAAGCACCAGGCGCCGATGAGGCTGCGCTGCTTTTGCGGCAGCGTGCGGCGCACGTTCATCGAACGCGGTCCACCGAGCGGGACCTGGCGCGGGAGCAACAGCTCGATTCCCGGGTGCCGTGCCCCGGCCCCGCAAAGGATCGCCTCCGGTTGGACCTCAAGGTTGCTCATGGCCCCAGCGTAGCGCCGGGGCCGGCTTTAGGCATCCCCTTCGGCGCCTGCCGGCACCGGCCCGGATCCGGCGCGCAGCCAGCGTATGAAGCACGCCAGCATCAAGGCGACGGTGGCGATCCATGCGGCGGCCGCGATCCAGACCCCCACCTCGCCGATGCCGACCATGACCGCGATGGATTCGCCGCGGCCAAAGGAGATGCTGGCCGCGGACATCATGCCCAGCGGGAAGACGATGGCCCAGAGCCCGGTCTCGTAGCTCATCGGGTAATGGCACACCACGTGACGCCAGATGCCGAAGAGCACCAACAACGGGATCCACCACATGCCCAGGGCCCAGAGCACGAAGCTGGCTCCGGCGACGAAGGTGTGTGTGCTGATCGCGATCGCCAGGTCGTCGGGCATCGAGAGCACGTTCGCCCCGGCCAGCACGGTGATCGCGGTGGCGCCCATGAAGATCCAGTAGGTCGGGCTCAGGGTCTCCGGGCGATTGGGCAGTGTCAGCATGCGCAGCGTCACCAGCGTGCTGACCAGCAGGTAGAGCACCAATCCGATGCCCCAGGCGGCCGTGGCCCCGACCGCCGCGAGATCGTGGTGCGAATTTCGGGCGATCACGGCCAGGGCGTTGGCGATTGACTGGGTGCCCACGACCCAGAGGAACCAGCTGCCGTTGGCGTCGTGCAGGATCGGGGTGGAGCGGTCGCGCAGCAGCATGGAAGCCGGAACCCCATAGGTCAGCGCGACCCACACCACCGCGGCGATGCCGGCCAGCACCAGCAGGGCTGCGGGCATGCCGGCGATCTCCAGGCGCAGCCCCATCACATCCGCACCGGCCACGATGGTGAAGAACCCGAAAGCCTTGGCCGGGTTGTTGGCGTCCGCCATCAGCTTTGACCGGTGGGAAATCGCGCGCCAGACCAAGGCGATCGACAGCAGCACCCCGGACGCCACGGCTATCCACATCAACACCACGGACGATGCCCGATGGCCCACCAGCCACAGCCCGGTGGAGAGGATTCCGGTGGCCATCACGAACGAGAAGGCGGCGGGCGGAAAAGCCTGGATCACCCCGTCCAGCCGCCGCAGGGCCCCGTTGGAGGTTGTGGCGACGGATTCTCGGTTCACTGATGGCACGGTGGCTCCTTCACGATGGTCTTCAGGCCAGATTAGCCCGGGTGGCCGTGATGGGTCGTTAACCCCCGGCCACGGACTGCATGATCAATACCCCCTGGCCTTCGCGGATAATGGATTCCAGGCCGTCCAGATCCCGGATGTTGTCCTGTCCGATGAAGATGTTCACGTAGCGGCGCACGTCCCCGCGCTCATCGCGCACCCGACGGGCAAAGAGCGGGTACCGGGCATCGAGCTCGTGGAGCAAACCGCGCACGGTGGGGTCCCGGGGCATCGGTACCTCGAGCCGGCGTTGGCCCTTCAGGGTGGTGGCCAGCACCGACGGCACCTCGATCACGATCGTGCTCATGTCCGTGCGCCGACCAGCCGCGCGGCCCGCACGCTGAGCACGTCGGGCAGTCGTTCGGCGACCGTTCCAAAGCGTGCGCCCTCGTCCCGGCTGGCAAAGACCTCCCCGCCGCGGGTGCCGAAGTACACGCCGACGCTCCCGGGGTGGTCATCGACCGCGGCGGCGTCGCGCAACACGGCGTTGTAGTCCACATCGGGCAGGCCGTGGTGTTGTTCGCTCCAGGACTGACCGGCATCCGTGGAGCGGAACACCGAGAGGCGGCCGTCGACCGGGATGCGTTCCGAGTCGGCCTTCAGCGGGATGGTCCAGATGGTGCCGCCGGTGCGCGGGTGGGCCAGGAACACGAACCCGAAGTCCGAGGGCAGGCCCTCGGCAATGCTCACCCAGTGGTCCCCGGCGTCATCGCTGCGGTAGACCCCATGGTGGTTCTGTGCGTAGAGCCTCTCCGGATCGGCGGCGTCGGCGGTGATGTGGTGGACGCACTGGCCGAACTCCGGCAGCGGGTCGGGCATGAAGTAGGCGGAGATGCCGCTGTTTCGCGGTTCCCACGTCGTGCCGCCGTCGGTGCTTCGATACACGCCGCCGGTGCTCATGGCCGCGTGGATGGTGTTCGCGTCGCGGGCATGGGGAACGATGCTGTGCACCGCGGCCCCGCCAAACCCGCCACCCCACTGGCTGCGGTGCGGGTGGTCCCAGAGCCCGCGGTTCAGGTCGAAGTGCTCCCCTGAGTCGGTGGACTTGAAGACGGAGATCGGTTCGCATCCCGCCCACACCACGCCCGGGCGCTCCGCGGTATCCGGGCGCAGATGCCAGATCCGTGCCAGCGCGGTATCGGTGTCGGCGGGGAACTTGACGGCACCGGCCTCGGGTTCGGACCAGGTGGCGCCGAGATCGTCGCTGTATACGACGGTCGGTCCCCAATGCCAGTCGTTGATCCCGGCCAGGATGCGGGTTTTGCCTAGGCGGGTGTCAATGGCAACGGAGGGCACTTCGAGGTTCAGGAAGTGCGGTCCGTTGAGCGTCCACGTTTCGCGGTCGGTGCTTTCAGCCAGCCAAAGGCCCTTTTTGGTTCCGATGGCCAGGATGGTTCGAGGTTCGGTGTCCATGGGAAACAGTGCAACATCACCCGGGGCCGGATACAAGTGTTGGGCCGCGGGAAAAACCCCTCGCAATTCGCGCGACCAGCAAGCCGCTCCACGCCATGGGAAAAAGCGGGGCTGTGCATGTGGTGCGATCGCGCCAAACACCAGGCGCCTGGCAAGCACCCGTCCGGGGGAAGGTTCCCGGTTCTCGCCCGGGTGCTCTCCTCCAACCCTGCCCCGATCAAGATCGCGCAAAAGACCGGGCTGCGGCCGCGCTGGGAAGCTTCCCAATCGCCCGGCACGGTGAAAGAAGTGACGGAGCATCGATCGTCGGATTCACCCCCTTGGCAGGTTCCGCAGCGGCGTCCACCCGAGGGGGAGCGGACCGCGGATGGCGGCCCGCCGGTGATCATCTTCGGCCGACCAGCCCTGGGCGGTGCTCCCGCCGGGCTCGCCGACGGCGCCGCGAGCCACGCGGAAACCCAGATCCTCAAGAACGGCATCCGGTGCGCTGCCGCGCCGCACCGAGGCCCGGCAACTGAAGGCCCTGTCATCCCATCCACCCCCGCGCAGACTCCGGTAATCCCCATACCGAGCGGTATCGGCGTAATCCCAGCACCATTCCCAGACATTTCCGAGCATGTCGAAAACGCCGAAGGCGTTGGCCTGCCTGAGCCCAACGGGCTGAGGACCATCGAGGCGGTCCCCGGCGGTCCAGGCGATGTCGCCCAGCGGACCATGGGTAGGCTCCGTGGTCCCTGCGCGGCAAGCGAACTCCCATTCCGCTTCGGTCGGAAGCCGGTAGCCCCCGGAACCAACGTTCCAGGTGATTCCGCGCTCGCCGGAGACGTATGCGGGCTCCAACCCGGCGGCGAGGGAAGCGGCATTGCACCAGGCCACTGCCTCAAGCCATGTCACCGGGTGAACCGGAAGGCCTGAATCCGCAAGGATTTCCGACTCCATGGATGGAACCTGCGACCATTGGGCGTTGGTGACTTGGGTGAGTGCGATCTGAAACGGGCGCAGGTGCACTTCCCTGATCCGCTCCGAGCGTGCGTCGCGCAGCTGGATGGTTCCGGCGGGGATCGAGGCCATTGAAAGTTCCACCCCTTGATCATCCCCCACGACCGGGAACAGCCGGTACGGTGGAACACCTCACCTTTCACTCTGGTAATACTGCAACCACGGGAATATGCTTGGTGCATGAGTGGAACGTTGAACGAATCGTCTTTCTGGATCCTCACGGCACTGGCCGGCGGGCGCCGGCATGGATACGCCATCATGCAGCAGATCGCCACTTCAAGCGGCGGGGCATTTACCCCGAAAGTGACCACGCTCTATGCCGCACTTGAACGCCTGACGCGCAGCGGGGAAATCATCGTGGATGGTGAGGAAATCGTGGAGGGCCGTGCCCGACGCTACTTCAGGATCAGCGACCAGGGCAGCCGGGCGTTGTCGGCGGAGATCCAGGCCATGGAGAACAGGTTGAAGGCAGCCAGGAAAGTCGCTTCGCGCATGGCGGAACCCGATATTTCCAGTCCGGGAGCGGTGATCGCGTGAGCAGCAAAATGGAACGAACCTACCGTCGGTCACTGGCGAGGTTCCCGAAAACATGGCGGGAAGAGCACTCTGACATCGTTCTGGGCATGCTCCTGGACGACGCCGAGGCGAAGGACCTTGACAAGGTGCCCGTGGCCCAGCGAGCGAGTCTCAGGTTCCAGGCAATGGCGGAGCATTACACCTTCAAAAGGGTTCGCATCTTGGCGCTGGCCGCGACGGGCTTTTGGCTCGCGGGGCTGGTGCTCGGTGCGTTCCCCGGCCTCATCCAGGGGTCGATCCTGGAATCGACGAATCTTTCGGGTCTCGCCCTTGCGTCCCTGGACGCCGCCCGGTCCTTCGTCTCGTTTGCCGTGCCCTATTTCCTGACGATGTTGGCACTGACGGGGTTTCTGTACCGGAGCGGATGGCTGGGTGTTTGGCTACGGCCTGCCGTCAACGTCCTCTGCGGGTTGGGCCTCGGGGCCGGAACCATTGGATCATGGCTGTTCATGGTCGACTACGTGGAAAACTTCTCCACGCCGCTGAACGGTGAAACAGCGTTGGCTGATTCGTTGAATGCCTGGGGCTATATCTTCACCGGGGCTGTTCCCGCACTGCTGCTGCTGGGATTGGCGTGGCACGCGCTATCCATTAAGGCGGGACGCACTGCGGTCGTCGTCGTGGTTGGTCTGCTCGCCGTCATCTTTGCGGACATGGTGTTTGCAGGCGGCGGGCTGGTCCGGGTGATTGCGCCGGCACTTATTCTGGCCGCATGGAGGCAGGAAAGGACCCCGCTGCCGTGGCTGGGGGAGAAAGCCGCGCCACGGGATGCCTCGCGTCCGCATTTCATCGAATGGACCCACGGCTGAGGCGGTTCCATGGTGGCCAACGCTTCGCCTGCCGGCCGTTGGCCAAGCCGGCAGCCTTCCCGTGGGTCTGCACCGAAACGGATGAAGGCAGGGCCATGGCAACCAAGAGGCTATCCGTGCGGTGCATCGGCACGCTAGAGTCCGCTTCATGGAAAGCCAATTCAGCGAGGACCACGGCCACCGAATCCTCAGCGCCTACGCAGCGGCGGTGAAGAACAAGGACGTCGGCGGGTTCATGGGGCTCTACGCGCGCGATGTCCATATCTACGATGCGTGGGGATGTTTCGAGTATGAGGGTTCCGCTGCCTGGCAGGCGATGGTGGAGGGGTGGTTTGGATCGTTGGGCACCGAAACGGTTCGTGTCGACTTCGCCGACATCCGGGTGTGTGGCGGCCCGGAGGTGGCCTTCCTCTCCGCCGCGGCAACATTCACCGCATACTCCGGCTCCGGGGTGAAGCTGCGTTCGCTGACCAACAGGTTCACGATGGGTCTTTCAAAAAGCGCGTCGCACTGGTTGATCGCCCATGAGCATTCCTCGTTGCCCATCGAGATCGAAACCGGGCGGGGGATTTTCGGGTCCTAGGCGCCTCGCGGCCCGTACATGATCAGCCCCACCCCGACCAGTGCAACGAGGGCACCGGTGAGATCCCAGCGATCAGGGCGGAAGCCGTCCAGCAACACTGCCCACAGCAATGATCCGGCGATGAACACCCCGCCATAGGCAGCCAGGATGCGGCCGAAGTTCGCGTCCGGCTGGAGTGTGGCCACGAGTCCATACAGGCCCAGGGCAATGGCCCCGCCGCCGACCCAAAGCCATCCGCGATGTTCACGGATGCCCTGCCACACCATCCAGGCACCGCCGATTTCCAGCAGTGCGGCCACGCCAAAGAGCAGGATCGATTTCACCAACGTCATGGCGCAATCCTCTCGCACCCGGCGGGCGCGTGCGTACCGCGCAGAAATCGCCTGGTTTTTCCGTTCATGACCGGGAACGCGGTATCCTCGGGCGCATGGATATGGGCGAACTGGTTATTGAACACGAATTCTCGGCACCGCGCAGCGCCGTATGGGCTGCCTTCACCGAACCGGAGATCCTTGCCGAATGGTTTGGCCCCCAGGGGTGGGGGGTGCACGTGGACACCGTGGACATCGAGCCTCGCGTGGGAGGGGTCCAGAAGTTCGTGATGCACCTGCTCGATGACGCCACGCAAACCTCGCCGGTGCATGCGACGTTCACCGAGGTCCGGGAGCACGAACTCCTGGTCAGCGAGGACGGGCCGCATGAAATGACCCTGAACCTGGTCATTGAAATGCGCGTCGAGCTCGGGGACTGCCCGAAGGGGACGGCGCTTCGGATCACCCAGGGCCCGCTGCCGGCCGAGGTCCTCGAGCCCTCGCGGGCCGGTTGGGAATCCTCGTTCACCAAACTGGAGCGACTCTTCGCCGCTCACCTGTAGGGCAGCGGGTGGGGCCTGGGCCCTGGTCCGGGGGCAAACCGGCATCCGCCCGTTTGCCGGGAAACCCTTCGACCCCGGTCGCCTTGCCGCCGGCAGATGCGTGGCAAGGCAACCGGGGCGCTGTCACCGTCCCGCGGTTCAGGAACCCGCGGGCCGAAGGCGCAACCCCTGCATTCCGCCGTCCACGGCCAGGGCGACACCAT
>JAUNVO010000111.1:0-6411 GCA_030540695.1 Micrococcaceae bacterium
TGATTGCGTGCCTGCGGCCCAGCAGGAGCGCCGAAGAATGTGGATGCGGGAGTAGTCGTTTGCCAAATTATGTATGGAAACCCACCAGTACTCAGTTGCGCAATGTGCGTTCAGTTGCATATGGCGTAACTTTTCTCATAATAGCTGACAAGGGTAAACCTGACCGATAGTCTTGCGTGACCAGCGTCACCAAGAGCTGCTGGTCATCAACAATCAGCTACCGGGAGCTAACCAATGGCAAGTAACAGAGCAGTCGCTTACAAGGGTGCGGGCATCGTTGAAATCATCGACACACCGTTCCCCACCTTTGAGCTGCAGGACGGTCCCGGAGTCAATCCTGAAAACGTTGGACGCAAGGTTCCGCATGGCGTCATCTTGCGCACCGTCGCCACGAACATTTGCGGCTCGGACCAGCACATGGTCCGCGGCAGAACAACCGCTCCCACTGGACTGGTTCTGGGTCATGAAATCACTGGCGAAGTCATCGAAACCGGCCCCGATGTGGAATTCATCAAAGTTGGGGACATCGTGTCGGTTCCCTTCAACATCTCCTGCGGCAGGTGCCGCAATTGCAAGGAAGGCAAGACGGGGATCTGCCTGAACGTGAACCCGGATCGCCCGGGAAGCGCCTATGGCTATGTCGACATGGGTGGTTGGGTAGGCGGACAAGCCGAGTTCGTTCTGGTTCCCTATGCAGACTGGAACCTGCTGAGGTTCCCCGACCGCGACCAGGCGCTGGAGAAGATCATGGATCTGACCATGCTCTCTGACATCCTTCCAACAGGTTTCCACGGGGCAGTCACTGCCGGTGTCGGGGTTGGCTCCACCGTGTACGTGGCCGGAGCCGGACCGGTTGGCCTTGCCGCCGCCGCCAGCGCCCTCCTGCTGGGCGCCGCCGTGGTGATCGTGGGCGACCTCAACGAGGACCGTCTGGCGCAGGCTCGTTCATTCGGGTGCGAAACAATCAACGTTGCCAACGGGGATCCGGCCGACCAAATAGAGCAGATCCTCGGTGTGCGGGAAGTCGATGCCGCGATTGACGCCGTCGGCTTCGAAGCGCGTGGCCACGGCGACGGGGCCACTGCCAAGGAAGCTCCCGCGACGGTGCTCAATTCATTGATGGACATCACCGCGGCCGGCGGTTCCCTGGGAATTCCGGGACTCTATGTCACGGGGGACCCGGGCGCCGTGGACGAGGCCGCCAAGAAGGGAAGCCTGTCATTGAGCTTGGGAACCGGGTGGGCGAAGTCCCTCTCATTCACGACCGGTCAGTGCCCCGTCATGAAGTACAACCGCCAGCTCATGATGGCCATCCTTCACGACAAGATCCAGATTGCCAAGGCGGTCAACGCCAAATCAATCTCATTGGCGGATGCGCCCAGGGGCTACGCGGAATTCGATGCGGGTGCGGCGACCAAGTACGTGCTCAACCCCAATGGCTACCTTGACAATTAGCAGATCACGGTAAGGACCGCGCACCGAGGAGCCGCACTATGGGCTCCCCGGGGACGGCCCTGCGAAAGATGCCCGGCCCGAATTTTCCGGCCGGGCATCTTTCGTGCGAGTTATCTGAAAAGACCGCAGAGTCCATCAGGAACTGCTGGATAACGGGTGATTGACTTCGTGGTTCGCGCCGCAGATGTGCGGTTCCGCAGGTGGGCACGGAGCTTTGATGCGCCACCCAGATCGGTTTGGTGTCCCGGCCGTGGGGAAACCGTCGTTGCCAGCTGCCAAGCCGCGCACGGGGTCCCCGCGTGACGGGTGCGGGACCAGGGACCCCTCGCCGAGGACTCCGGGGGGTTCTTGGCAGGTCGTGTGGGTACATGGCGTAAGCTTTTCTCCGGATGCGCGCCGGGAGTCTGGACATGGGTGGCATTCCACTCGCTGGCAGGATCCGTAAGGAATCAATCCCGGAAGGGGCGCGGTGGGGATCGGGCACGCAGTCTTGCGCATGGCCCCTGTCGTGTTTCCTCCCCAGATCGGGCTCGCGGTTTCGCCCAGCACCTGGATAGCCCACGATACTTCGACGGGCCCAACCATTTGCCTCGCGCCGGGAACGAAACCAGGTGCCACGTGATGCGCAGCGAAGCGAAATGATGCTTTCTGAAGTGCCCCCAATAGCGACAGGACGCCAGCACCTGAAATCAGGCTACCTGGCGTCCTTGTGGTCCGTCATGGGTCGTCCCGTGGCTCTGCGGTGGGTGACCGTGGGGCGATGGGACGAACCGACCGTTGCTATGCGTCGATCACCAGATCCGTTTGGGCCGTCGAACAGCACGGCAGGAATTTGCCGGCATCGATTTCCCGGGCGCGGATACCTCCCTGGTGCTGCATGTCAACATCCCCGGAAAGCTTGACGACCTTGCATGAGCCGCACATTCCTTCTTGGCAGTTGGCACCGATCCGTACCCCTGCCTGCTTGGCGATACCAAGGATCTTTTCCTCCGGATTGATACGGACATTGATGCCGGTGCGCACAAAGGACATGGTGAGGCTTCCCGATCCAACGGTGGTGAACGTCGAAGCGTCGGGCGCGCCAGAATCCGCGGCTTCCTCCTGCAGGTCTTCCGGGAGAACGGGTTCGGAAAAGTCGGGGTCGGCTGCCTCGAGCGGCAGTCCGGTGGCTTCCAGGAGTCCGTCGGAGTCGTGGACGGGCTCGTACATTCCCAAGGCCGCCGGCTGGCTTTCATAGAATTCCTCCGCTGAATCGGAGATTTCTTCCGCGATCTCCTCGGCGATTTCCCCAGCCAGTGCGACCTCGGCACGGTATTCCATCCGGGTTTGGCGATCCCCGGAGAAGAACTCCATGTGGATGGAGGTGTCGTCGACGCCAACGGCAGTCAAGAGCTCGACTGCGTTGTTGAGGTAGCCCTCAGGACCACAAGCAAAGACCTTGCGGCCATTGGCGTCCGGTGCCACTTCTTCGAGCATGGATGTGCTCAACCGTCCACTTAGGCCTTCCCATCCTTCAGGTTCTCCCCGGTCGCCCAAGGAATAGAAGACTTTGATGCGTGAGTCCACGGACGCAATGTAGGCCAGCTCCATAAAGTAGGCAAAGCCCCCCGGCGCTGCCCCGTGGTAAAGCACCGTGACATCCGCCTGACCGGGCAGCGAATGGATGGTTCGAACCATTGACATGATGGGGGTGATGCCGGCACCCGCCGCCAACATCAGGTAACGCGCACGCCGGTCGGCATCGGGCAGGTGGAAGGCCCCGACGGGCCCGAGCATTTCAAGGACCGTGCCTGGTCGCACATTGTCATGTACCCATGGAGAGACCAGGCCCTTGGGATCGCGCTTGACCGTGATGTTGAACGTCCAAGGTTCGGTCGGGGAACTGGACAGCGAGTAGCTGCGGTCCACCGGTTCCTGATCCGTCCCGTTGATGGGGAAGGAAATATTCAGATACTGGCCGGGTCGGAATGCCAGTGGTGCGCCGTCCAGACGGCGGAAGATGAAAGTTCTCATCCCACCCACCTCGGGCACCGTCTCGACGCACTCGGCCATGAACTCCTGTGGATGCCAAGGCCCGAGCGCACGCGCGGCTCCGGCAGGACCATCAGTGCTGCCCAACACCCTGTTCCACGGCATTTCCAGGCCGCGAATACGCTCCGGCTCCAGAAATTCGGTGACGGTCCTGCTCTCGATCATGCCA
Source organism: Micrococcaceae bacterium (assembly GCA_030540695.1). Lineage (GTDB taxonomy): Bacteria > Actinomycetota > Actinomycetes > Actinomycetales > Micrococcaceae > Paeniglutamicibacter. Next base: position 3,656 of record JAUNVO010000111.1, read on the forward strand.
AGTGCTCCTGAACGCGCTGGACGTACCAGTTGATGAATGCCTCGACCTGGTATTCGCTCTTCATATACGGGCCAGGTTCGTAGGCAGGACTGCTCGCACCCTTCTGGCACAGCTCCACGAACGCCTTGTCCTGCAGATTGGTTTGCTTCCAGGTGTGCGTGAGTTTCGTGAGATCGTAATCCACGCCTTCAACCGCGTCATCGGCCACCAACCAGGTGGTTCTAACCAATGTCTGATGCTCGTTGACCGGGAAGACCGCAAAGGTGATCACGTGGTCGCCGAGGAAATGGAACCAGCTGTTGGGCTGCAGATGCATCGAGCACCGTCCAAGGCGGAAATCGCGCAGGTCTCCCAGCAGTTTCTTGGAGAGGCGGTGACCGTCCGGAGAGAATGATTCACCGTCCCCATCCAGCGACTCGCGGGAGATGCGGATCCCCGCGACACGGGTGTCGAGTTCCTCAACAACTTTGTAGGGGATGCCATAGCGCTCGCAACGTTTCTCCAGTGCAGCCTGCGCGTCCGTGTTTCGATCCCACACTTCTTCCAGATGCGGCGGGATAAGGCCCTCCGTCAGGCCCCAGGTCGGGAAGAGCGAACAAGCGAGCTCAGGGTGTCCGTCGCAGTGGTAGCACTCACGGTTGTTCTCCATGACGAGCTTCCAGTTGGCTTCTTCGATGATGTTCTGCTGATAGGCGACCTTCGTTTTCGGCAGGTCGTGGGGCAGGAGGTAGGGTTCGAAGATTTTCGCGGTTTCATCGAAGTCCGTTGGGGCTTCTTCCGCGATGCAGACGAAGATCAGTCCGGCGTACTCGCGGCCGTGGGCACGCTTGAGCCCGAAACAGCTCTTATCAAACTTCGTTTCCCCGGGCGCTGAGGCGTGGATGAGGTCGCCGTTGGCTGCGTATGTCCAGGAGTGGTAGCCGCACACCAGGTTTCCGGTTGTTCCGGTTGATTTCGTGAGGACCCTCGCCCCTCGGTGCCGGCAAACGTTGTGCAAAACGTTCACACCGCCCTCATCGTTGCGCAACACGATCAGGGAGTATGGACCGTAGTCGACGGTGACATAGTCACCGGGCTCAGGGAGCTCCGCCACACTTGCTGCGAAGATCCAATGCTGGCCGAAGATGGCTTCCATGTCGATCTTGAAGATATCCGGATCGGTGTAGAACGGGGAGTCGAGGGAAAAGCCCTCACGCCGGTTCTCGAAAAGGTCGGTGATCTCGGCCAGCTGCTCAGCAGGCAACGACATAGCGAGCTTGCCGCGTGAATTGATCGGCACGTTCACTGAAGCTGACATAGATTTACTCCTTGTGTGGTTGGACTGGACGGTTTTGCGTCTGGTGGAGACCATGTGCTGGCCGGTGCATGAGGCGTGGTGGAACTCGCTGTAGTCATGAGAGTAGACATCTTCTATCCGCGATAAAAGCGCAACATTTTGCCGGTAATAGTGCACAATTGGTGCATGATTGATCCACGCCTTACTACGCTCAGGGTGTTCGCCAGATGTGGAACCGTCGGAGCCACTGCGGAGCTTACGGGCTACTCCCCGTCCGCTGTCTCGGCTCAGCTGCGGGAACTGCAGCGCGTGCTGGGAATGGAACTCCTGGCAAAGGATGGACGAGGCGTTCGATTGACCGCTACTGGTCGCTATCTTGTCACCGGATCCGACGTGCTGATTGCCGAATGGGAACAACTGCGTGCGGAGGCGTTGGAGGCCGGAGGCCAGATGCAGTCCCACTTTGGACTCGGGGGCTTTTCAAGTGCTGCCGCGCAATTGCTCGCCCCGCTTGCCTCCACGCTTCGTCTGGCGCACCCGAAGCTGGACGTCCAGGTCCTTGAAGCAAATCCTTCGAGATGCCTAGACCTGTTGGTCGCCGAGCGAATCGATCTTGCCGTGATCGTGGCCATGCAATCGCGGACACAGATTGACGAGGATTTGCGCTTTGAACAAACAACGCTGCTCACCGATCCCCTTGATGTGATCCTCCCTTCCGACCACCGGTTGGCAGGGCGAGAAACCGTTACGCTCGAGGAGTTGGCGACGGAACCGTGGATAACGGATGCCCCGGGATCCGCCTATCATTCGCTGTTCGCCGCGGCGTTCACGGCAGTTGGCATGACCCCAAGGATTGCCCACGAGGCTGTCGAGTGGGAGACTCAAATCGCGTTCGTCGGCGCGGGGCTGGGTGTCGGCCTCTTGCCCAGGTTGGCGCCTCTGCGCGGAGGGGAAAACGTGGTCCGACTGCCCATCTCGGGTCGCGGGAAACCCTCACGCCGGATCCTCGCTGCCGTCCGCAAAGGGAGCCTGAAGTCCCCGCTGATCAAGCGTTCACTGGACATCTTGCACGCCCGCTCGGAGCGCATCCTCACGGAGCGATTGGAACAAGACCAGTAGCTCCGACCGAACGTGAAGTTGGCAACCAAGCAGACGGCTTGGGTCGCCGGCGATGCCGTTTGTCCAGCGGCACGCCGACACCGGGGGATGGGCGGATGCCCGGTGCTGGGCTGCACCGCGGGACTGATGGCTAGAGCCTTGGAGTCGATTCGAGATTTGCCGCCACTTGCGCGAGATTCGAAAAACCTGGCTCCAAGGTGTCCACGCCGACGCGCTTAGCCACAGAAAGGAGGGCGTGCCCTCTCTTTCGCACTTGGGCGTGAGTCGACAAAACAATTTTGGGATTCATCGCAGCTCGGAGCCCTTGACTTTATCTTGTGAGGCGCGCCACAATTGTTGCTCGGAACGCTTGCTGTTGATC
>JAUNVO010000111.1:6511-8480 GCA_030540695.1 Micrococcaceae bacterium
CCACAAGGCTTCCAGCGATTGTGGGCATCGAGCACGAAATCCTTTGGAGCACGGAACCTCCGGCTTCCACAGGCTGATCACATCCCCTCACGCAAAGGAATGTTCAATGGCGCTGAATACTCAAGAAGTACTCCCCGAGGAGCCGAAAGGCCCGGGTGACAGCCCGAGCGTGGAATTGCCGGCCCCGGACGACACCGCGATCCTGCAGGAATTGAAGGACAGTGAAAACGAGCGGAGAGCCCTGCGGAGCATTGTCCGGCTTCCCGCAGGGCTGGATAAACTCACCTTTGGTATTGCCGGCGCCTTTGCGATCGCGTTTGTCGCTTGGGGGCTGACAAATACGGCTTCGCTATCATCCGCCTCAAGTGCGGCACTTTCATGGGTTACCGAGAACACGGGTTGGTTCTTTGTTTCGCTGGCCTCCTTTTTTGTGATTTTTGTTCTCTGGCTGGCCCTTGGACGGTTCGGGAACATTCCGTTGGGGCATGACGGGGAGAAACCCGAATTCAAGACCGTTTCGTGGATCTCGATGATGTTCAGCGCCGGAATGGGAATCGGGCTGGTCTTCTATGGAGTGGCGGAGCCTCTCTATCACTACGTTTCGCCGCCGCCGGGAACGGTGGATGGGAGCACCCCCGCTGCCATCCAGACGGCAATGGCTACATCGATCTTTCACTGGAGCATTCATCCCTGGGCCATGTTCGCGGTGGTTGGCATCGCCATGGCCTACTCGACCTTCCGTCTGGGGCGGCGTCAGCTGATATCTTCGGCGTTCACCTCGTTGTTCGGGCCGCGCGTGGACGGGCTTGCCGGCAAGGTCGTGAACATCCTCGCCATCTTCGCGACACTCTTTGGCACTGCTGCATCCCTTGGCCTTGGTGCGATGCAGATTGCCAGTGGTATCGAATTCAACGGCTGGGTCGGAAAAGTGGCTTCCCCGGTGCTGGTCGTTGTCATCGCGGTGCTCACCATCTGCTTTGTGCTCTCAGCTGTCTCGGGCATCTCCAGGGGCATCCAGTGGCTCTCCAATATCAATATGGTTCTGGCGCTGATTCTTGCTGTCGTTGTCTTTGTCCTGGGTCCGACACTATTGATCCTCAACTTGATTCCCTCGGCCATCGGCGACTTCGTCCGCGACCTGCCGACGATGGCGTCTCGTACCGAGACAGCCGGTGATCAATCCGTACGGGAGTGGATGTCGGGATGGACAATTTTCTACTGGGCTTGGTGGGTTTCCTGGGCGCCGTTCGTGGGCATGTTCATAGCCCGGATCAGCCGCGGCCGCACCATTCGCCAGTTTGTTACCGGCGTACTGCTTGTTCCCAGCATTGTTTCCGTCATTTGGTTCTCGATCTTCGGTGGCGCCGCTTTCGGCGTGGAACTCGACGCGAAAGCCTCCAACGGCGCCATCGACTCGATGGTGGACATTGTTGACGGCGAACCGTCGGTCAACTTCGAGGGAGCGATGTTCGATTTGATCCAGCACTTGGGTGCGTCACCAGGAATTACCTTGGCCATAGCCATCCTGGCGATGGTACTGGTGGGCGTATTCTTCGTAACGGGAGCCGATTCCGCCTCGATCGTCATGGGCTCATTGAGCACCAATGGGGATATGCATCCCTCCAAGCGCGTGGTGGTGTTCTGGGGTGTGCTCACCGGCGCGGTGGCCGCGATCATGCTTCTGGCCGGGGGAGATGACCCGGGGCAGGCCTTGAACGGGCTGAAGAACATCACCATCGTCTCGGCACTGCCGTTCGCGGTTGTCATGTTTGTCTTGTCGATTGCGCTCGTCAAGGACCTGCGCCGTGATCCGCTGGCGCTACGCAAGAGGCTGGCTGATTCCGTGGTCGAGAGAGCCATCCGCACTGCGGTCGATGAGCACAACGGGGTGCCGTTCAAACTGGTGACCAGGCACGACTGCACTGAGTCCTGTGACACGGAGGATCGTTGTCCCGCACGGGAAACCGAA
>JAUNVO010000111.1:8580-10319 GCA_030540695.1 Micrococcaceae bacterium
TGATGCCGTTGTCTCAGCGGTGGTCCTTGGGAGCGCTATTCGTCGTGCCAATATTTCCGAGGGCAAGTGCTCCAAGAGGCCAGCCGGTCCGATGCGGAAGCAGCCTTGCCTTCAATTCGGGCACTCAACTACAGGCGGGAAGTGTGTTTTGAAAACCGTTCATGGATATAACGATCACGCGCAATGGACGTTTCTGTTCGACCCTGCAACCGGGCCCAGCCCAGGGACAGGGGCTGGACCGCGAGCGGTACGCAACCGCGAGACAACGCTGAACCAAACACTGACTAGGGTGAAATATGAGAAATATATGACCAATCTCACATTTTTGTCGTTTGCTCTGTTAGCGTTCCCATCATGAGCCAGGCTAAATCCCCGAAGTCGTCCGCTGCTTCCTCTTTGCCCGAGCAAAACGGCACAGTACCTCCGGAGCGGGGACCAACGCGCATAAACAAGGTCGTATTCTTTGGCGCCGCCGCTGGCGTCGTCGGCATAATCCTGTGGGCCATGATCGACCAGGAGGGCGCCGATGCAGTGATTGGAGCTGCAGTCGGATGGGTCGGCGCCACCTTCGGCTGGTGGTATTCGCTGATCGTCGTTGTGGTCCTGCTTTTCGTCGTTGGCGTCGCCATCTCCAAGGTCGGCAAGACCCGTCTGGGCCCCGACCACTCGCGACCAAACTTCAACCTCTTCACGTGGGCTGCGATGCTTTTCGCCGCCGGCATCGGCATCGACTTGATGTTCTTCTCGGTCGCTGAGCCGGTTACCCAGTATCTTTCCCCACCCGTCGGTGAGGGAAGCAGCGTCGAAGCGGCTCGAATGGCAGTCACGTGGACGCTCTTCCACTACGGGCTCCTGGGCTGGGGCCTGTATGCCCTGATCGGACTGGCCTTGGCTTACTTTGCCTACCGCCATAACCTCCCGTTGTCGATCCGTTCGGCGCTTTACCCTATTTTGGGTAAGCGTATCCATGGGCCGCTGGGCCACGGTGTGGACATCGCCGCCGTACTCGGGGCCATCTTCGGCATCGCAACCTCATTGGGTATCGGTGTTGCCCAACTGAACTTTGGCCTCTCATTCATGTTCGGCGTCGAGGAATCCACCGGCATCCAGATCGCCTTGATTGCACTTTCCGTGATCATGGCGACCATCTCCGTGCTGACCGGCGTGGAGAAGGGTATCCGCAGGCTGTCAGAGCTAAACATCATCCTCTGCATTGGATTGATGCTCTTCATCCTGTTCGCCGGCAAAACCCGGTTCCTGCTTGACGGGATTGTGCAAAACATCGGTGACACGATCTCATTGTTCCCGGGCATGGCCCTGAACACGTTCGCCTATGATCGCCCCGATGAATGGCTCAACGGCTGGACCTTGTTCTTCTGGGCTTGGTGGATTGCCTGGGCGCCGTTCGTGGGCCTCTTCCTGGCTCGGATTTCACGTGGCCGGACCATCCGCCAGTTCGTCACTGGGGTGTTGGTCGTGCCCTTCGCCTTCATCCTGCTGTGGATCTCCATCTTCGGCAACAGCGCCTTGAGCCTGGTGATGGGCGGCAATTCCCAGTTCGGCGAGATCGCGATGAACACCCCCGAGCGTGGCTTCTATTCGTTGCTGGAGCAGTATCCCGCCGTGCCGCTGGTCGCAGGAATAGCCACCTTTACGGGACTGCTGTTTTACGTCACCAGCGCCGACTCCGGGGCCCTGGTCATGGCGAACTTCACCTCACATTTGAAGGACGCAGAGTC
>JAUNVO010000412.1 GCA_030540695.1 Micrococcaceae bacterium
AGGATCATGGGGCTATTCAGGACAGCCGGGCGAGCCGCGGTGGCCGGGTCCGTTGTTGGTCGCGTACAGCGTAACCAACAACAACGATTTGCCGCGGAAGATGCCGCCAAAGTGGCAGCGCAGCCGGTTGAAACGGTTGCCGCCGCCCCCGTACCGGCGGCAACCGTGGCGATGGACCTCACCGATCACAAACTTGCCCAGCTGAAGCAACTTGGTGAACTGCGAGCCGCCGGTGTGCTCACCGAAGACGAATTCCAAGGCGAAAAGACGAAGATCCTGGCCACTTAGCCGGCCGTTCGTCAAGTGTCTTGGGGGATCCTTGGTGCTTGCCTGCCGTTCCGGGGTTCTTTCCCCATGAGTGGCGGACGATTACTTCTGGGTTGCCGGGTGTTGGCCGGTTCCGTAGCCGATGCCGGGCTTGGGCTTGGCGATGAGCTCGCTGACGGTCACGAAGTGGTAGCCCTGGGCTTGGAGGTCGACCAAGATTTTCGGCATGGCCTTGATGGTGGATTCGTGGATGTCGTGCATCAGCACGATCGATCCGGGCGCCACCTTCTCGGCTGCCTTGATGGTCTTTTTCGTGTCTCGGGTCTGCCAATCCAGGGTGTCGACGCTCCACAGTGCCACCGGCACGTCCAATGAGTTTTTCAGGTTCGAGGGGATCGCGCCGAAGGGTGGCCGGACCAAGGTCGGTTCCGTACCGGTGGCCTTTTTGATTGCCGCGTCGGTCTTGCGTAACTCGCGTTGTCCCGCGGCCAGCGACATCTTGGTGAGGTCCCGGTGGGAGAAGGTGTGGTTACCCAGTTCGTGCCCCCGGGCCAGTTCATCGCGGACGATGCCGGGGTGCTTGGCCACGTTTTTTCCGATCAGGAAGAAGGTGGCCTTCGCGTGGTGTTCATCCAAGAGATCCAGCAGCGACTCGGTGTAGGTTCCGGGCCCGTCGTCAAAGGTCAACGCCACGCATTTGACCTTCCTGCAATCGGGGCCGGCCGGCTTGGGGGCCTCCCCGGGGGAACCCGAGGCCTGCGTGGGGGAGCTCTGTTCGGTTGCGGGGCCCGTGCGGTATCCATGCCAGCTCGTATTCAACGGTACACCACAACCGGCCAAGACCAACGGAAGCGCCAGCGTGCCGAGCAGGCGAAGAAGCATCGAGCGATTAACCATGGTGACCATGATTCCGCGTCAACCTGCGAATTTCCTCAAACAGGCACGGGTGTCCTGTCTGATGTGCGTGGGATCACCGTGGGCTCCTCAGCGCGCGTTCGAGTCCGTTACGATCCTCGCCCTGGAGATGGCCCAGGGCTCCCGGGGCAGCCGGGTGGCACTTACCTTCGATGATCCGCATCGGGCCGGTGGGGCGGCGGCGCATGTCGTGGTGTCAACGGAGTGGTGACCGCTAGCTGGTGTTCTGGGTTTGGCCGTGGCTCAACCCTTCGTCAGTACCATCGCATCGCCAATCCGTGTCCTTTTGCCCGTCTTGCCCGTCGTGCGTCCGGTGGA
>JAUNVO010000112.1:0-8269 GCA_030540695.1 Micrococcaceae bacterium
AGGTCGAAACGGCCTTCCGCAAGGTCTTCGACTCTCCGCACAGCGAGAGCGAACTCGTCCACGGGCCTTAGGCCCCATCCGTTGCCTGGGCCCTTACCGCCCAGGCAACTGATGGTGGGAAGATGCCAAAGGGCCTCCCCGGCACCACTGAAGCGGCTGGCTTCCTCATATCGCGATTGGGGCCTCGGGTGAAGCGGCCACAGGTCTCCCGCTTGCGGGCGCGACGGGGCCGCCCGGTGCCACGACCAGCGCTTCGATGTATCCTGTCGCGGGTTCCAGGCCATGCAGAACCAGCTCGAAGAGGATCTCCCGCCCGCTCTTGTGGCGTTTTGCCAGACCCGCCTCCACCAGGATCCTCAGGTGCCTTGCCACTGCCTGCCGGCTGATCCCGAGTGGACCACTCAAACAGGAAGCACTAGAAGCACTTTCAGCTAGTTGCTTGAGCACCCGTCTACGACTTTCATCCGATAAGGCTGCAAAGACGAGTTGTGTGGCACCCGAGGGCCGTGATCCGGTCAACTTCGACTCAGGTGCCGTTGTGCCGCGAGCATCTCCGCAGTCCATCCCTGGGTCTTCGTGCTGATGACCCGGGCATGCTCCTCGTCGACAAAAGCAGCCAAGCCGCTTTCCATCACGCGGAGGCGGGTCGCCCCGGCATTGGTGGCTTCGACCCAGAACTCGACCATCGTGTTGGGCACCGGGTCGTCCCAGTCATCGCCGCCCAATGACCGAAAGGCAGCGTAGTGGGGAGCATCCAGCGTGACGGTTTCGAAAACGAATTTGCCATAGATGGCGTCGTGGACGGTGGCGATTGCGCCATCGGTTTCGATTTTGTGAGGCGCGATGGCTCCTCCATTGATGAACCATCCAGGCTCGCTGACCAGTTCCCAAACGGCTTCGACGGTCGCGAATATATCGACTGTTGCCTCGATGACGTCTTGACGTACGGTGCCCATGCGTTTCCCCCAAAGTGCGAACCCCTAGTGCAACAAAATGGTTGCACACGGCCCGGGGTGACACAAGGGTTCACACATCGATGCACGTCGGGGTTTGAAGAACCGGCAGGCCCATCATCAGCCCGGAAGCTCTCCGGCCTACCTGAGTATGCCGGTTGTCCCGATGATGATCCCGGCCACGATCCCCACCAAGATCACGATCCCCAGGATCGCTCCGAGGATCGCGGCCTTCTTGGAGGGATCCATTCGTTCCTTCGGCGCTCGCGGGGCAGGCGGCTTCCGGCTCATTGCTGCTGCGGATCGGCCAAGGCCAGGAAGCGCGCCGCAACCTCGGCACCACCATCGACCTCACGGGTCACCAGCATGACGGTGTCATCCCCGGCAATGCAGCCAAGGATCTGCGGCATCGTGGAATGGTCGATGGACAACGCCAGGAAATTCGCGGCCCCTGGCGGGGTCCTCAACACCACCATGTTCCCCGAGGCCTCGGCGGTGATCAGCAGTTCCGCGCATTGCTTGGCAAGCTTGGCATCATGGATTTCCGGGCTGACCCCTGCCCGGGGACTACGGTCTCCGCCTTCCTGGCGCACGGCGTAGACAAGTCCGCCATCGGCCGCGCGCACGCGCACCGCACCCAGCTCGACGAGGTCCCGGGAAAGAGTGGCCTGGGTGACCGCCAGTCCCTCGTCGGCCAACAGTGCCGCCAGCTCCGCCTGGGAACGCACGGTCCGGGTCGAGAGGATGGAACCCACCCGGGCCTGGCGGGCGATCTTCGTCGTTGGCTGGAGCGACGGGGATGTGCTCATCGGTCCATACCCACGCCGGCAACTTCCGCCAGCCCCGACTTGGCCAGCAGCCAGGCCATGATCGCCTTCTGGGCGTGGACTCGGTTTTCCGCTTCGTCAAAGACCACCGATTGCGGGCCGTCAATGACCTCTGCGGCGATTTCGTACCCACGGTAGGCCGGCAGGCAATGCAGCACGATGGCGTCCGGGGACGCATGCGCCATGGCTGCCCCATCAACCGCGTACGCACGGAAAAGCTCCATGCGTTCGGCCTTTTCGTCTTCCTGGCCCATGGAAACCCAGGTGTCTGTGGCAACCACGTCGGCCCCCGCGAGCGCCTTCGAGGCATCCTGGGTCACCAGCACCGAGCCGCCGGTTTCTGCCGCACGCTCCTGGGCCGCGGCGATGATCTCCGCGCCAGGCAGGTAACCTTCGGGGCCAGAGATCCGCACGTGCATCCCGGCGGTGACCCCGGCAAGCAGGTAGGAGTTGGCCATGTTGTTGGCCGAGTCCCCCAAGTAGGCCATCGACAGTCCGGCCAGTGTGCCCTTGTGCTCGCGTACCGTGAGCAGGTCGGCGAGCAGCTGGCATGGGTGGTAATCATCGGAGAGTGCATTGATGACCGGAACTCCGGAGTTTTCCGCCATCTCCTCGAGCCCGGCCTGCGCATAGGTGCGCCACACGATGGTGGAGACCATCCGCTCGAGCACCTTGGCCGAGTCGGAGATCGATTCCTTGTGTCCAAGCTGCGACTCGGCCGAGTTGATGATCAAGGGTGAACCGCCGAGTTCGGCGATGCCAGCGGCGAAGGAGACCCGGGTGCGGGTGGAGGTCTTGTCGAAGAACACCGCCACGGTCCGGGGCCCGGCGTAGGGCTTGTACCCGTACTTGTCCTTTTTCATGGCCAAGGCCAGGTCAAGGACCTCGGTCTGCTCGGCCTGGGTCAGATCAAGGTCGCTCAGGAAGTGGCGAACTGTGTTTGTCATGGTCGTTGGGTCCTATTCCTGGGTGCCGGCAACGACCGCGGCGTAGAGCGCCGGCAGTGCTGCAACGAAGGTGTCAAGTTGTTCGGTGGTGATGATCAGTGGCGGTGCAAGGCGCAGCGTTTTCGGGCCCGGTGCGTTGATGATGAATCCCGCCTCCAGGGCAGCCTTGACCACCGCCGGGGCAACGGCGGATGCCAGGTCGAAGCCGATGAGCAGTCCACGTCCCCGCACCTCGGTGACGAAGTCCAACGCGGCGAGCTTTCCGCGCACGTCCCTACCCACGCACGCCACGTGCTCCAGCAGCTCCTGCGACTCGATGACATGCAAGGTCGCCAAGGCCGCCGCCGTGGCCACGGGGTTCCCGCCAAAGGTGGTTCCGTGCTGTCCCGGGGTGAGAAGTCCGGTGGTCTCGGAGCCGAAAACGATCATGGCACCGATGGGAAAACCGCCGCCGAGCCCCTTGGCCAAGGTCATCGCGTCGGGGAGCACCCCGGCGGAGGCGAACCAGGCCCCGGTGCGGCCGATGCCGGTCTGCACTTCGTCGAAGATCAGCAATGCGCCGGCAGCGGCGGTGATTTCGCGTGCTGCCTGGAGGTATTCGGGAGCTAATTCAATGACCCCGGCCTCGCCCTGGATGGGTTCGATGAACACCGCTGCGGTGTTTTCATCCACCGCTTCACGCAGCGCGTCGACGTCCCCGGCAGCTACCCATTGAACCCCGCCGGGCAACGGCTCGAAGGGCTCGCGGTAGGCGGGCTTCCAGGTCAGGGCCAGTGCACCCATGGTGCGGCCGTGGAAGGCGTGCTCCAACGCAATGATCTTGGTTCGCGGCGCGTCGTCGGTGCCGGCATTGCGCCGGGCGAGCTTGAAGGCCGCCTCGTTGGCTTCGGTGCCGGAGTTGGTGAAGAACACCTTGGATCCGCTCGGTGCCTCGCTGATCTCCAGGAGTTTTTCGGCCAGTGCGATCTGGGTCGGGCTGGTGAAGAAGTTGGAGATGTGTCCCAGCGTCGCCAACTGTGAGGAAACCACGGAGTTCACCAGCGGGTGGGCATGGCCCAGGGCATTGACCGCGATCCCGGCCAACAGGTCAAGATATTCCTTGCCGTCTGCGTCCCAGACGTGGCAGCCTGCCCCGCGCACCAGCACCTGTTGCGGGGTGCCGAAGACCCCCAGCAGGGAATCGTTGTACCGGGAGAGCAGTTCGCTGCCCTGCAAGGCGCTCAGGGCACCCATCTCGTGTTCAATGATCTCGTTCATGATTCGTCCTTGGGAATGACTTGGGTACCGACACCGGCGGAGGTGAAGACCTCCAACAGCATCGAGTGGGGTTGGCGGCCATCGACGATGTGGGCCTGGCCCACTCCTTCATCCACTGCCTTGAGACAGGCGGCCATCTTGGGGATCATCCCCGATTCCAGCGAGGGCATCAGGGCGCGCAGCTGTTCGGTATCCAGCGAGGAGATCAGCGAGGATTTGTCCGGCCATGCGGCGTAGAGCCCTTCGACATCGGTGAGGATCACCATCTTCGAGGCCCCCAGTGCGCTGGCCAGCGCGGCTGCGGCGGTATCGGCGTTGACGTTGAGCACCTGGCCGGTGGGGTTGTCATGCTCGTCGACCTCGGGCGCCACGGTGGAAACCACGGGGATCTTGCCCGCGGCCAGCAGGTCAAGGATCTGGTCGGGTTTCACCCCGGTGACCTCGCCGACCAGTCCCAGGTCCACGTGTTGGCCCGCCACATAGGCCCCGGTGCGCACGGCGCGCAGCAATGCGCCGTCTTCCCCGGAGAGTCCCACGGCGTAGGGGCCGTGCGAGTTGATCAAGCCGATCAGTTCGCGTTGCACCTGGCCGGTGAGCACCATGCGGACCACGTCCATCGTTTCGGGGGTCGTGACCCGCAACCCTCCCTTGAACTCGGATTCGATGCCCAGGCGGCTGAGCATCGAGTTGATTTGCGGGCCCCCGCCGTGCACCACGACGGGGTTGATGCCGGCGTGGCGCAAAAATACGATGTCCTCGGCGAATGCGCGACGCAGGTCATCGTTGATCATGGCGTTGCCACCGTATTTGATGACCATGGTGGTGCCGGCAAAGCGCTGGATCCAGGGCAGCGCCTCGATCAGGGCCTCGGCCTTGCGTTGTGCCACACCCATGGGGGTGGTTTGCTTCTCAGTCATGCGCGGGGTTGTTCCTCACTGGGTTCACAGGCAAGGCAGGGTGGCGGGTTCGGATCCCGATGCCCGGGGCCGTTGCCGTGGGTTAGCTGCTGTAGGCCGAATTCTCGTGGACGTAATCGTGCGTCAGGTCATTGGTCCACAGGCTGGCTTCCTGGTTTCCGGCGTTGAGATCGATTTCCACCAGGACGTTGCGCCCGGTGAGGTCCACCAAGTTCCGGTCTTCGCCCACCCCGCCGTTGCGGCATACCCGGATGCCGTTGATGGTGACGTTCAGTTCCTCGGCTTCGAATACGGCCTGGGTGGTCCCCACCGCGGAGAGCACCCGTCCCCAGTTGGGGTCCTGGCCGAAGATCGCGGTCTTGAAGAGGTTGGAGCGTGCCACGGCGCGCGAGACCTCCACGGCCTCGTCCTCGGTGGCGGCGTTGAAGGTGCGGATCGTGATCTCATGGGCGGCGCCCTCAGCATCGGAAATCAGTGCCTGGGCCAGGTCGATGCAGACCTCGGCGAGCCCGGCGGAGAACTCAGCGAGGTCGGGGCTGACATCGCTGGCGCCCGAGGACATGAGGATCACCGTGTCGTTGGTCGACATGCAGCCGTCCGAGTCCGCCCTGTCGAAGCTGACGTTGGTGGCTTGGCGCAGTGCGGCATCGAGCTGGGCGGGGTCCAGCACGGCGTCGGTGGTGATGACCACGAGCATCGTGGCCAGGCCTGGGGCCAGCATGCCGGCGCCCTTGGCCATGGCGCCGATGCCGTACCCGGCCCCCGAGAAGGCTGCCTGCTTGTTCACCGTGTCGGTGGTCATGATGGCCGTGGCAGCCGCCGCTCCCCCGTCGAATTCGCTCCCGTCATCCAGTGCCGACGCCGCTGCCTCGACACCGGGAAGGATTTTGTCCATGGGCAGTTGCTCGCCGATCAGGCCGGTGGAACACACCAGCACGTCTCCGCTGGAAACGCCCAGGACCTTGGCCACGTGTTCGGCGGTGGCGTGGGTGTTGGCGAAGCCTTCGGCCCCGGTGCAGGCGTTGGCCCCGCCGGAGTTCAGCACCACGGCGTCGGCGCGGCCATCGGTGAGTACCTGGCGTGACCAGTGCACGGGGGCGGCTGCCACGCGGTTGGAGGTGAACACCGCCGCGGCGTCGAAGCGCGGTCCGTTGTTGCGCACCAGCGCCAGGTCGGGCTTGCCCGATGCCTTCAGTCCGGCGGTGATCCCCGAGGCGCTGAAGCCCGCGGGGAAGGTGATTCCGGTGGATGCGTTGCTCATGGTGCGACTCCTTCAAATGCCAGGCCGGCGGTCTCGCTCAGCCCCAGGGCGATGTTCATGGATTGGACGGCGCCACCGGCGGTGCCCTTGGTGAGGTTGTCGATGACCGTGGAAACGATGACTCGGTTGGCATGTGCATCGAAGGCCAACTGGACCTGGGCATGGTTCGATCCCATGACCGAAGAGGTGGCCGGCCACTGGCCCTCGGGGAGCACATGGACGAACGGCTCGTCCTTGTACGCCGCGGTCCAGGCCGCGCGCAGGGTTGCCTCGTCCACTCCGGGCTTGACCTTGGCGGTGGCGGTGGTGAGGATGCCGCGCGGCATCGGGGCAAGGGTCGGGGTGAAGGAAATTGTCACCGGGACGCCGGCGGCGTTGGAGAGCCCCTGCTCCATTTCCGGGGTGTGACGGTGCGAGCCGCCCACGCCGTAGGGATTCATCGACCCCATGACCTCGGACCCGATGAGGTTGACCTTGGCGCTCTTGCCGGCACCGGAGGTTCCCGAGGCGGCAACCACCACCACGTCATCGGCTTCCAGCAGGCCGGCGGCGAATCCGGGGACCAGCGCCAGTTGGACGGATGTCGGATAGCACCCCGGCACCGCGATCCGCTTGGCTCCCATGAGCTTGGCGCGGGCACCGGGGAGTTCGGGCAGTCCGTAAGGCCAGCTGCCGGCGTGCGGGCTGCCGTAGAACTTTTCCCAGGCCTCTGCGGATTCGAGGCGGTGGTCCGCCCCGGCGTCAATGACCAGGGTATCGGCCGGCAGCTTGGCGGCGATGTCCGCACTGGCACCGTGGGGCAAGGCCAGGAAGACCACGTCGTGTCCTCGCAGCTGCTCCACCGTGGTTTCAACCAGGACGCGTTCGGAGAGCGAATGCAGGTGCGGTGCGAGTTCGCCCAGTCGCTGTCCGGCATTCGAGTGGGCGGTGATCGCGCCGATGCTCACGTTTGGGTGGCTGGAGAGCAGGCGCAGGACCTCGCCGCCGGCATATCCACTGGCTCCGGAAACAGCTACTGAAATCGTCATAAACCGACCTTACTACGAATTTATACATGATAACTAATAAGTATTCATTGACCGTTCCCGGATCCCGCGACATCCCGCGCAACTGATCCGCCCATTTCGGGTTCCACCGCTAGGGTTGAGCCAAAACCAACAGCCGACCAAGGAGTCCCACACGTGAGCCACCATGCAATTATCGCCCGTCAGGCCGGCGGTCCCGAAGTTTTCGACTATGTGTCCTCAGAGGTCCCTTCCCCCGGGGCCGGACAGCTCTTGGTAAAGGTCGCGGCCATCGGCGTGAACTTCATCGAGACCTATCAGCGCTCGGGTGTCTACCCGGTGCAATATCCCCTTGTTCCGGGCAGCGAATGCGCCGGCATAGTCGAGGCAGTCGGGGACGGCGTCACCGACTTCGCCGTGGGCGACCGGGTGGCAACGGCCGAAGGATCAAAGACCTACGCCAGCTACACGCTGCTCGATGCAGATAAGGCGCTTCCGGTGCCGGAAGGCGTTCCACTGGAAATCGCCGGGGCCCTGCCCCTGCAGGGCCTGACCGCCCACTACTTGATCAATTCCAGCTACACCGTGCAGCCCGGGGACACGGTGCTCTCTTATGCAGGGGCCGGAGGAGTTGGGCTGTTGCTAATCCAGCTGCTGAAGCTGCGCGGGGCCACCGTCATCACCACCACCTCGACCCCGGAGAAGGCCGAGCTGGCACGCACCGCCGGAGCCGACCATGTCCTGGACTACGACCAGGTCCCGGCACGCGTCATGGAGCTCACCGAGGGCCGCGGTGTGGACGTGGTTTATGACGGGATCGGCAAGGACACTTTCGAGGGGTCCCTCAAGGCTTTGAAGATCCGCGGCACACTGGTGCTCTTTGGCGGGGCATCGGGACAGGTCCCGCCCTTTGACCTGCAACGGCTCAATGCCCATGGCTCCCTCACCGTGACCCGTCCCAAGCTGGGCGACTTCCTGCTCGATGCCGAGGAACGACGCTGGCGCTCGAGCGAGATGTTCGACCTCGTTGCCGCCGGCAGGCTCGATGTCCGGATCGGGGCGCAGTTCGCGCTGGCCGACGCAGGCGCCGCCCACACCGCCCT
>JAUNVO010000112.1:8369-10275 GCA_030540695.1 Micrococcaceae bacterium
TCCGGATCGGGGCGCAGTTCGCGCTGGCCGACGCAGGCGCCGCCCACACCGCCCTCGAAACCAGGGCCACCACCGGAAAGGTCATCTTGGTCCCGTAGCCACGCCAGGGTCCCGACGGACGGAAAGCTGGGCAACCAGGCATCTTGGGCCAAGCCGGCGGGGCCATGGGTGTGCCCAGGCACCGCGGCCCCATGGATTTGCCCGGTTGTGCGGTTCGTCCGTGCGGTAAGACAGACCAGAGCAGTGCCTTTGTGCTCTCCGGGCGTCCAAGGACGCGCCATCAAACTCCATGTGCCGCGAATTCGCGCATCGTCACCGTGCCCTGCACGTGTCCAAGAAAAGGACTATGCCGATTGCGCCGGCGGACGGTTTCAGTGCCGACGATCCACCCACCGCACCGGCGCAAGCCAAATCCCCGAGGCGGGGGGCGGGTCGGCTCCCCTTCGGAGGCGTGATCATCCAGGGGGCAAGTGCGCGCCCGCGCGAATGCTGGCTCTCTGCCCTGACCATCCCGGGGCCGGACAGCGTTCCATACCCGCCCGGGCAATCTGGTCACATGATCAAGTTCCATTCACAAACCACGGCCACATCAGTATGGTTGTAAATAGTTTGCCCTAAGCCAAATGGATCCCTTGGGGGGATCCGACCGGTTTCCGACACCGGGCAGACCAGGAATCACGACAGCTCATGATGGGGAGGAGCTTGAAATGACTTTTATCGCGATCCGCGACGGCCAAGCGAATTATGCACTTGCACTTTGTCCCGGCCAGGCCGGCAGGGACACCGCGCATCATGGATAGCCGGTCAAAAATCGTGGCGCACCTGCTGTCGGTCACCACTGACGCCAAGGAACCAGCCATCGTGATCAGCGGACCCGACGGTGCGGGGAAATCCACGATCCTTGAACGCGTGGCCAAGGGGCTCGGCGAGCGCCCAAACCGGATATTCAGGGCGAATCCCGTCGAGTCAAGCTGGCATCTGTCCGGCCTCTCCTCGATGTTCACAGCGACAACGCTGACGGTAGACGTGGAGATCACCAAATACATTCCCGCCGAGCCCGGAGAGCCGGTCAACCATTACGGGTTGGCACGTGAAATCCGGGAAAAGTTTCTTGGCACGCTCTCCCCGGGAAGCGTCATCATTCTCGACGACGCGGATTTGCTGGATGCAGACAGCCAAGTGGTCATCAGCTCCTTGGCCACCAAGTTGGCGGGGACGGGAATCAGTTTCATCGCTTCCGTGGCCGCAGTCCACGCCGACAGCGTTTGGTCTTCGTTCAGGGAGCTCGAAGTCACCCCCCTGGACGAATCGGAGGCGGTGTCCTTCGTCGCGGAACTGGCGGGTCCGGGGGCCCATCCTTTGGTCGTTGACACCGTCGTCCAATATTCCGATGGCCTCCCGCAGACCATCGCAGAGTTTGTTGCCAAGCTCTCGACCCGGCAGCTCAAGGGCATCTCCCCCTTGGTTCTGCCCCTGGTGCCCGGGAACTCGACCAAGGCACGCATCGACCAAGAGCTCGCAGTCCTCACCGAAGCCCAACTTAGAGTCATGGAGCTCTGCGCGATGGCATCGTTGGCCGAGCCGCTGTCCATCGTCTCCTCCGAGGGGGATGACATCGACGCGTTGGACGATCTGTTGTCCAATGGTTGGATTGAGCGTCATGGGCCCTACGTGCAGATCCCCTCCAAGCTCGTGCGTTCGGTGCTCTACTGGCACGCATCTCCCGCCAAACGCAGGAACCGGCACACTGAACTGCGAGCCAAGACCACGGCCTGGTCGCTCTCGGCATTTCACGGAAGCTTCCTGGGCAGGGACGAAGCGCACTTTCAGTCCCTTTACACGGCTGCCGAAGATTTCCTGTCGTACGGATACATCGACATGGGCGTGGAAATCGTTGAACGTGCCC
>JAUNVO010000113.1 GCA_030540695.1 Micrococcaceae bacterium
GCCCAGCAAGTTACGCACCGTCATCAACTCCACACGGTTCCCGGCCTTCAGGTGCGTCTTCATGTCCTCGCGCAAACGCGTTTTCAGGTTATCCATGCTCTATTCTCTCTTGGCTGGTGTAGAAAAGGTGGGGTGGCCGACGGCTCTTCGCATGGCGCTCCGGGCATCCGGTCCGTTTACGCATCCCCGCTGCGATGGGTGTGCCGCTAGTGGCCCATGCCCAGTCCGCCGTCCACCGGGATGACGGCGCCGGAGATGTAGGCCGCCTCGTCGCTGGCGATCCAGCGGACCACGTTGGCCACTTCCGCGGGCTCGGCGAACCTGTTCGCCGGGATCGAGGAGAGGTAGTCCTTCTGCGTGGCCTCGGGCAGGGCCGCGGTCATGTCGGTGTTGATGAAGCCCGGTGCCACCACGTTTGCGGTGATCCCCCGGGAACCCAATTCACGGGTCAGGGAGCGGGCGATGCCCACCAGTCCGGCCTTCGAAGCGGCGTAATTGATCTGGCCCGGAGAGCCGTAGAGCCCTACGACGGAGGAAATCAGCACCACGCGCCCCTTGCGCTTCTTGATCATGCCCTTGGAAGCGCGCTTGATCACCCGGAAAGCGCCGGTGAGATTGGTGTCGATGACCGAGGAGAAGTCATCCTCGTTCATCCGAAGCAACAGCATGTCGCGGGTCACCCCGGCGTTGGCCACCAGCACCTCCACGGTCCCGTGGGCGGCCTCGACCTCGGTGAAGGCCGCGTCGACGGAGGCGGAATCGGTCACGTCCGCCTTCACCCCGAACAGCCCCTCGGGGATCTCGCCGCTGCGGTAGGTGATGGCGACCCGGTCGCCGTTCGCCTCGAAGGCCCGGGCGATGGCCAGACCGATTCCGCGGTTGCCTCCGGTAACCAGCACGCTGCGGCCGGTGGGGGTTTCGGACATGGATCCTCCATAAAGAATTGTCTGTTTTCGGTGGTGGGCTGCGAATCCCATTCTAGCCGGTGTGCATCACGCCTCTTCCTGCGCCACGGCATGGCCCGCGTGCATCCGGGGTCGGCTTTCTCCCCTTCTGCTGATGCACGTCCAGCAAGGCCCAACTCCCGCGGATTGCCGGAGAACGGTGTGGGCGATCGGGCGCACCGTCGGCCGTTCGCCGCACGCGCACCGATTCGATTCGTACACCGGCGCAGGTCGGTGAGACAATGAACGGTATCGGATCCACGGAAGAACCATGAGCGAGCCACATAGCAACAACCATCACCGTGACCCGGGCCCACAGGTGCATCGGATCACCGAGGCGCAGGAGTCCCACAGCGTGGAGCAGCACTCACGGGTGCTGAAGTACACCATCTCCATGTCGGTGCGCCTCGCCTGCTTCATTGCTGCCTTCTTCGTGCATGGGTGGCTCCAATGGGTGTTCCTCTCCGGGGCCATCGTGCTTCCCTACATTGCGGTGGTCATCGCCAACGGCGGTGCGGATCTGTCCAAGCGGCAGCCTCCGGCGGAATTCTACGAGGCCGGGGATCCACACCGGCTCACCTCGGGCTTTACCGCCCCGGCCGCCGGGACGGAGCCGGGGGCATCCGAGTCGCAGGCCGGGGATCCACCGATCGTTCACGAGGAAGGGGAGAGCATGTTCGAACGCGATACCGCCGGCGGTCCGGCCACCGAAGCTGGCCCCCACGCCTCCGCGCCGTGGCCAGGCACGCCTGAGTCGAACGGAAAGGACGCCGGAGGGTTTCCTGCCGAGGCACCCACGACAATTGAGGGCTCCTTCGTGGAGGACCCCAAGCAAGCCGCGCGCACAGACGGCCACGGAGATGATCAACGATGAGCATCTTCGATTCCCTGGGCCACGGCGCATCACCGCAGGGTCCCACCGGTCCACCGCGCTGTTCACGCAGGGGCTGCAGGGACGATGCCACCGTCCGGCTGCTCTGGAACAACCCGAAAATCCATACCCCGGAACGACGAAAGACCTGGTTGGCCTGCGACGCGCATGCCGATTGGCTTGAAAACTACCTCTCCGAGCGGTTGCTCTTCAAGGAGCGCCTGCCCCTTGAGGATCCGGCCCCCGGCACCACCCCCTAAGGAGAACCCGCTAGCGTGTATCGATTCCTGGCCAGCACCCGCTGGATCGGCTGGTTGCTTTTGGTGTGCCTTTTTGCCACCACCTTCGCCTTTCTGGGCAAATGGCAGATGGACCGTCGCGAGACCGCCCTGACAGAGATCTCCCACGTCCAGCGCAACTACGATGCCGAGCCGATCCCCTTCGCCAAGGCGCAAGAACTCTTCGCCCAGATGCCCCCGGAGAGCAAATGGACCCCGGTGTCGCTGCGCGGCAGCTACCTGGCCGAAGACCAGGTGGTGGTGCGCAACCGCATCTCCGGCTCCCGCCCCGGCTATGAGGTGCTGGTTCCCTTCCGCACCGTCGAGGGTCCGGTGGTGATCGTGGACCGCGGGTTCCTGCCGATCGGAAACGACAATGCCGGACGCCCGGATGCCGTTCCGGAACCGCCTGAAGGCACCGTCGAGGTTGATGTCCGGCTCAAGGCAGGGGAACCGACGCTTGACCGCGGCGCACCCGAAGGCCAGCTGGCCTCCATCGATCTGGGCACCTTCGAAAAGCAGCTGGGCTATCCGGTTTCCACCGGCAGCTACGGGTTGATGTACCTGGAGGACCCGGCCGCGGCAGATGCGCCCCTGGCCTTGCAGCGCCCCGAAGAGGACGAAGGCCCGCACCTGTCCTACTCCTTCCAGTGGTTCGCCTTCGGCGTGCTGGTTTTCGTCGGCTTCGGCTATGCGGCCAAGCAACAGTCGCGGATCAACCGCGAGGACCGTGAGGAGCGGGCCGCGGCCCTGCTGCGCGGAGAGGAACCGGTGCTGCACCAGGCCCACCGGATGCGCAAGAAGCCCAAGAAGATGGTGCGCCGTGACGGCAGTCCCACCGACGAGGCCACCGAAGACGCGTACCTGGACGAGCTCGAACGCCGGGCCGGGGACGCTGCGCACGCAGCGGGTCCAACCGGCCGGGCCCCGCACTCCGACGCCCCCTAGCCGCCGGAGCCCGCACCGCGATGATCCCCCGGGGTTCCGGGGGTCGCCGATGGTCCGGGAGGGGAGGCGAACCGGGGCGGCCATGTCGATCCCGGTGAGCGAATCACTTCGGGGCCGGAACGAAACGAGCCCCGTGGCATCGCCTGGGTGGGCGCCACGGGGCTCGTGCGTTGGTTCACCGGCAGCCAGCGTGCCGGTCCAAGGGAAGGGGTTAGGCCAGGGTGACCAAATCCAGGTACGAATCATTCCAGAGGTCCTCGTCGCCGTCGGGGAGCAGGACCACCCGGTCCGGGTTCAACGCGGCCACCGCACCCTCGTCGTGCGAGACCATCACCACGGCACCGGTGAAGTTCGAGAGCGCCGACAGGATCTCGGCGCGCGAGGCCGGGTCCAGGTTGTTGGTGGGCTCATCGAGCAGCAGCACGTTCGCACTGGAGGCCACGATGGTGGCCAGTGCCAGACGGGTCTTCTCGCCACCGGAAAGCACGCCGGCCGGCTTTGACACGTCGTCGCCGGAGAACATGAACGAACCCAGGATCCCGCGGACCTCGGCGTCGCCCATGTGGCTGGGGGCCGCCGAACGCATGTTTTCCAGCACCGAACGATCAACATCCAGGGTGTCGTGTTCCTGGGCGAAGTAGCCGATCTTCAAGCCGTGGCCGGAGATCAGATCCCCGGTGTCCGGGTTGGAGACCCCGGCCAGCATGCGCAGCAAGGTGGTCTTGCCGGCGCCATTGAGGCCCAGGATGACAACCTTGGCGCCGCGGTCGATGGCCAGCGAGACATCGGTGAAGATCTCCAGCGAGCCGTAGGACTTCGAGAGCCCCTCGGCCATCAGCGGGGTCTTGCCGCACGGGGCCGGATCCGGGAAACGCAGGGCCGCGACGCGGTCTGCCACGCGGACCTCGTCGAGCCCGCCCATCAGCCGGTCCACGCGCTTGAGCATCGACTGGGCCGCGGAAGCCCCCGAGGCACGTGCCTTCATCTTGTTGGCCTGGGCCAACAAGGTGCTTGCCTTCTTCTCGGTGTTGGCACGCTCGCGCTTGCGCGCGCGCTCGTCGGTTTCACGTTGCTGGAGGTAGCGCTTCCAGCCAAGGTTGTAGACATCCATGGTCGCGCGGTTGGCGTCGAGGTGGATCACCTTGTTCACGGTGGCTTCCAGCAGCGAGGTGTCGTGCGAGATGACCAGCAGGCCGCCCTGGTGGTTGGCCAGGAACCCGCGAAGCCAGGTGATCGAGTCGGCATCGAGGTGGTTGGTGGGCTCATCGAGCAGCAGCGTCTCGGCGTCGGCATAGAGGATCCGCGCCAGCTCGACACGCCGGCGCTGGCCGCCGGAGAGGGTGGAGAGGGGCTGGTTGAGCAGGCGCTCGGGAAGCGAGAGGTTGTTGGAGATCGCGGCGGCCTCGGATTCGGCGGCATAGCCGCCGCCGGCGATGAACTCGGCCTCGATGCGGTCATACTGGCGCATCGCCTTCGCGGCGACCTTGGGATCCTCCGAGGCCATGTCGTCCTGGCACTTCTTGAGGTTGCCGACGATGATGTCCAGTCCGCGGGCCGAGAGGATGCGGTCGCGGGCGAGTTGCGCCATGTCGGGGGTGCGGGGATCCTGCGGCAGGTAGCCGATGGCCCCTGTGGAGGTGACGGAGCCACCGGCGGGTGCGGCTTCTCCAGCCAGCACGCGCGTCATGGTTGTCTTGCCGGCACCGTTCCGTCCGACCAGGCCGATCTTGTCGCCCTTGTCGATGCGGAACGAGACGCCCTCCATAAGAAGGCGTGCGCCGGCGCGCAGCTCCAAATCGGCAACGGAAATCACGGTGACCCTTTCGGTAAAGTTATGCAGCCGCCCTGATGGGCAACCTACCCAGTCTACGTGGGTCGGAGACCGTTTGGCATGATGATGCGTTGCATCTCACGCCGCGACCTCCTCGCCGGGGCCTCAGGGCTTCGTGGTTGAACCCTTTGACTGGGGCTTGGGGGTGTCCTTGGCTTCCTGCCTAGGTGCTTGCCTGGGCTCCGGCGAGGCGGGCAACACTGCCGGGGCCAGGGCGCCCGCGGACCTCACGACGGAGAGGTTCGCCTCGGCGTGCTTGGTCCGGTACGCATCCATCTGCACCAGGCGGCGGCGCAGGGAATCGGCACGATGGGCGTCCCCGCCACTGGTGGCCCGGATGTGGGTGGTGCCAAAGTGCCACAAAAGCACGTCGTCGAGCAGGCGGTCGGGACCCGGGGAATAGCGGTGGTCCAGGGCGGCGCGCACCGAGGTGATGACGCTGGGCTGCAGCAGCTCGGCGAACTCCCGGGTGCGCGAGAGCCCGTGGGCGGCCAACAGCTCCGCCGCCCAGCCCCAATCGTCGTCGGACTTGCGGTCCACGTGGGGCAGCAGCGTCTGCCAGATGAATTGGATGCGCTCGGCGCCAAGCTCCACGGCGCCCTCGCCCTCGGCATCCCAGAACCCCGTCACCGTCTGGAACCGTTCGTGCAGCTCGGAGAACTGGTCCTCGACGGCTTCAAGCATGGCGGCCGTCGCAGTGAACTGCCTGTCGATGTGGGGGCTCCAGGCGCGTGGTTCGGCATTCTTGAAGCGGATGTCGTGTTCGATCTCGCTCCAGGCATGGGACAGGATCGTGCGGATCTGCACCTCGAAAACGAAGTTGCCGGTGATGCGCACATCCCCGCCCAACTTCGCCTGGAAATCGCGGACCACTTCTTCGCCGCGGGTCTTCAGGATCAGGTGGCGCGATGAATATCCGTAGGTCCCCGATTCCACGGAGCCGATGTCCTTCTCGCGGTCCGAGCGGCAATCGAAGTCGGAGCGCCGGCGCTTGATCAGGTTCGCTGCCTCACGGATCTCATGGGGCAACTTCACGATGACGCGCACGCCCACCAGGTCGTGGATCTCGCGCAGGGGGTTGGGGAACTCCAGCGCCGGGGGCTCGCTTTCCTCCCCCACCAGCATGCGCGAGGCCTTGTCGCGGAAGGACTCGACGGTTTTGACCCGCCCCACGATGAAGAGCGGATTGTTCTCCGTGTCATCAAAGAGCGTCTCGATCCGGGCGCGCATGGAGTCGGCCACGTGTTCAAGCATCGGACGCGCCTGGGCGTAGAGCTTGACGCTGGCGTTGACATCCTCGCGCAGTGATTCATCCAGGGTTTCCCAAGGTGTGCCCACTCGTGCCTCCTAGAAACAATCGGCTGGTTGGGTGGTGATCCTCGGTCAGCCTATCAACTGATGCCCGGGCTCCGGCGCGGGACGAGGGGTGCCGGAAACCCCAAACGGCGGCATTCGACGATTCGCCGACGCAAAAATCGCCGGCGAATCGGTGGGGGATTTTTCCCGGCTTCATGGGCCGGCGGGGTGAAGCACCGGCGGAGCCGTGCCGCGTCGGAGACCGTGGGCCCACCCCGGGACAGTTCCCGGTGCAACGCCGTGGCTAGTTTCGCGAATCCTGTGACTGCGCGATTTCGTCATAGAGCGGTGCCGCTCCGGAACCGGACATGGCACCGACCTTGCCCGCGGATGCGGCCTTGGCACCGTTTAAGGAGGCGTTGGCCGGGGACTTGGTGGACTGTGGTCCGGTGGCGCCCGAGGAGTTCTCGGCCTTCATCTGGGCCAGTGCCCGGTTCGCTTCGGCGCGGCCCTCGGCGCGGGCGCGCGCGGTGGCTTCGGCCAACTGCTCCTGGCCGGTTGCCACACGTTCGGACTCGGCGTTCTGCGCATCGGTCATCGCGGCCTGGAAACCGTCGTCGTAGGCCAGCCCGTACTTCTCGTTCTCGATGGCTTCCTCGTCGTAGGCGGCAGCTGCGCGCTTTTCGGCGGCTTCGGCCTTCTTTTGGTACATGTGGACCGTCAGGTGGGTGATGGCCAACAAAACAACCGGCGGCATCGCGGCGACCAGCGCCGAAACGACCGGGGGGATATCGGAGTTCATCGCACCAACAGTGAGGATGGCATGCACGGAGTTCGCCGCGGTGGAGACAAAGGCGCCAAAGAACAGCAGCGTCCACGGGTAGACCATGGCCCGGCGGCTGTGCCCGTTCAGTGCCACGATCGCGACCGTCGAGGCCACGATCATGCCATCGACGATGATCGGCCAGATCCAGGCGAGGTTCGTCTCGATGCCCGAGCGCTGGGCCAGGTCGGTCAACGCGGAGAAGGATAGGACGAACGCGCCGATGGCGATCAGGACGGTGGCGGCAACGGCCGTGCGCAAAACCGCCTTATGCGGTTCGTTCGGGATCTTTTCATTCATCTGGCTGGGTGCCTCAATCATTGGTGGGTCTGTTCTTGCGGTGCAAACGGTCGGCCGGACTCCGCCTCGGGCAGAGCTGTCCCCTTGGCAAACCATCGACAAGTCTAGGCCCTGGCCCACCGGACCCGGACCATCGGCGGTGCCATCCCGGACGTGCTGCCCGATGCCGCGAGGTACCCGCCACGCGGCAGGAATCCGGAAGGGGCCCCGGGAACTTGGGTGGGCCCGCACCCCTGGGCACCCCCGGCAAGGTCACCTGTGCCAATGATCACTATGGCCGGGGAGGCCGCGCACATGCCCAAAGCCGCAATAAGCGGCTACTGTTAGAAGGTGGATCAAACGCGCGTTCTCCCATGGGCATGACACCCCCCGAGACCCGAAGCTCCCACTCCCCCGGCTCTAGCAGCACAGACACGGTACATATCGTGCGTCGTCGCTTTGGACGACGTGCTTGATGTGTGCCGCCGTGTCCCCGTACCACCAGCAGGAGAAGCTCACCTTCATGACAGCAATTGCCCCGGATCACGTCGAAAACTCCCTTTTGGAACGCCGCTACGAGGAGCAGATCGAACCCGTCAACCGTCTGGTGGACGAGACGCGGGCCCTGCGCCCCGAAACCTCGGTTTCCTATGTCGACCCGGTGCACAACATCGAAGAGGTGCGCATCATCTCGTTGTTCTCCAACATCGGGACGGCCAACGAATCCGGGTTTGTCGACGCCGGATCCCAGGAGGCCGCCACCCGCATGCTGGGGATGCAGTGGCAGCTGGGACTGCGACCGGAGTTCATCCTTCCGTGGAACGTGCACCCGTGGCACACCCCGGGCGAGGCCAACGGCAAGTTCACCCCTCCGCAGATCACCTCGGGCCTCAAGCCGCTGCTGCGCCTGCTCAAGGTGGTGCCGCGCGCCTCGGTGCTCATCGCCCACGGCACCGAGGCACACCGCCTCTCCGAACAGCTGGTCAAAACCCAGAACCCGCTGCTCTGGCGCCGGGGCTTCAAGACCTACAAGGTCAAGTCCCTTGACGGGCGCGCCTTCGCCGGCTCCCCGGAACGCCAGCAGGCACACCTGGAGGAAATCTACGCCGCCTACTCCGACGCGATGGCGCGCACCGGCCTGAACACCCTGAAGTAGCACCGCGAATTCCTCGCGCCGCAACACGTGGATAAACTCATACCCATGCCCAACGACACCCCCGCAGCCGTAAGCCTCGCCCAGAAACTCCAACTGGGGGCGGCCATGGCCATTGCGGGGGTGTTGTACGTGGCGCACTCGTTGCTGCGCTTCTCCAACTTTGAATCCCGCGGCTACGACCTGGGGATCTTTGACCAGGCGGTGCGCCAGTACTCGATGTTCAAGGCGCCGATCGTGCCGATCAAGGGCGTCGACTTCAACCTGCTCGGCGACCACTTCCACCCGATCCTGGCATTGCTGGCGCCGCTGTACTGGATCTGGAACGACCCCAGGATGCTGGGCATCGCACTGGCCCTGCTGCTGGTGTCCACCGCGATCCCCGTTTACCTGTTCACCCGCCCGCGCTTCGGGCACCTCGGTGCGCTGCTGACCGCAGCGGCGATGCTGTTGTGGTGGCCGTTCCAGGCGATCGTGAACTGGGAGTTCCACGAGGTCGCCTTCGGTGTGCCGATCATGGCCTGGATCATCTGGGGGTTTGACCGCGGCCGCTATTGGCTGGTGGTCGGGCTTTCGGCCTCGCTGCTGTTGGTGCGCGAGGACATGGGGATCACCATCCTGGCGGTCGGCATCGTGATGCTCTTCCACAAGCAATGGGCCAAGGCCGGGTTGCTTGCGGTACTGGGGCTTGGCGGCTACGTGCTGGTCACCAGCTACCTGATCCCGCTCTTCTCCCCCGCCGGGGAATTCACCTACTGGCAATACACCGCACTGGGAGCCAGTGCCGGGGCGGCCATCGTCTTCATGCTCACCCACCCGTTTTCAGCCATCGCGATCCTGTTCAACCACCAGCTCAAGGTGGCGCTGTGGCTACTGAGCTTCCTGCCGCTGGCACTGCTGCCACTGGCCTCGCCCTATGTCATCCTCGGTGCCCCGCTGCTGCTCAGCCGGTTGTTCAACGATCGGCTGAACACCTGGGCACCGGTCTACCAATACGACGCGATCATGGCACCGATCCTGATTCTCTCCGCCGTGCACGTGCTGGGCAAGCTGATCACCCGGTTCGGCTGGGAGAAGGCCAAGATCATCGCACCGGCTTGGCTGCTGGCCTTCTCCTTGGTGGGCACGCTGTTCTTCCACTCGGTGTTCCCGCTGGGGCGCACGCTCACCGGAAATAATTGGACACCGGGCACCCTGGTGGGGGCCAAGGAACGCGCCGTGGAGATGATCCCCGATGGTGTGTGCGTCGAGGCCGCCGACACCTTGGTTCCGCACCTATCCACCCGCACCTATGTGGGGATGATGGGAGACATCGGCACGGATCTTTCCAGCTGGATGGTGATCGACTTCAACGAGCAAGAACTCGGTGGGTGGGATCCGTTGAACCCACCGCAGGCACTGCGCCGCGCCCACGCATTGGGCTTCCAGGCGGTCGCCCCGATCGATGAGGGGATCCTGGTACTGCACCGCGACATCCCGGTGGACCCGGTCTGCACTGAGTACCTCAAGGGCTAGCGGATCCGCCCCGCCAAGCCACGGAGCTCCCGGCGAACCAACTACACCGCCCTGCGGCGTAGAGTTTCCGGCAGATCGGGATCGGGCCCTGACCCATCCACCACCGGTGTCGCATGGGCATGGCGGCAGATGAAGCGGGCGACCGGACACCCCACATCGCCCAAAGATCGCGCACCCGGCGCCCGCTCGGCCCGCGGAGCACGTCAAGGATCGGAGACCGGCGGATCAGGCCCGGTTCTTTGCCTTGCGGCCCAGCACGAACTTGTCTTCCAGGTGTTCCAACGG
>JAUNVO010000114.1:0-7585 GCA_030540695.1 Micrococcaceae bacterium
GTCGCCAGGCCAAGTTTGGAGCCCGTCTTGGCTTCGCGCTCCAGGCGGCCCAGCAAGGTGATCACCAGGCGGGATCCCGAGGAACCCAGCGGGTGGCCCAAGGCGATGGCGCCACCGTCCCTGTTCACGATCCGGGGGTCCAACCCCAGTTCGCGCATGGAGGCCAGCGATTGCGAGGAGAATGCCTCGTTCAGTTCCACGGCAGCCAGGTCCTCGACGGTGTATCCGGAACGATCCAGGACCTTGCGGCTCGAGGGGACCGGGCCCATGCCCATGATCTCCTGGGCCAGCCCGGCCGAGGCTCCGTCGATGATGCGTGCCCGCGGGACCAGCCCGTATTTCTTGATCGCCGCTTCCGAGGCGACGATGATCGCCGAGGCACCGTCGTTCAGCGTCGAGGCGTTGCCGGCGGTGACCACCGAACCGCCCTTGACCACGGGGCGCAACTTGGCCAGGACCTCCATCGTGGTTCCCGGGCGCGGGCCTTCGTCGGTGTCAACAATCGTTTCACCCTTGCGGGTCTTGACGGTCACCGGGACGATCTCGTCCTTGAAGTGGCCGGCCTCGATCGCAGCGATCGCCCGCTCGTGGGACTGCACGGCAAACGCGTCGCAATCCTCGCGGGAGGTGCCGTAGACACGGGCGACCTCCTCGGCCGTTTCAGGCATCGAGAAGGTGGCCTTGCCCTCGCGGGAGAGCTCACCGGAGAGGAACTCGGGGTTGGGGAAACGCCAGCCGATGGAGGTGTCATAGCTGGCCCCCGGCTTGGAAAACGCCTTGTCGGGCTTTTCCATGACCCAGGGGGCGCGCGACATCGATTCGACGCCGCCGGCCACCACGATATCTGCGGCACCGGCCTTGATCATGTGGCTGGCCATGGTGATGGCGCTCATCCCCGAGGCGCACAGCCGGTTCACGGTGATCCCCGGAACGGTGTCGTCGAACCCGGCCAGCAGCCAGGCCATGCGCGCCACGTTGCGGTTTTCCTCCCCGGCACCGTTCGCGTTGCCGAATATGACCTCGTCCACGTCCGCGGGATCGATGCCCGCGCGTTCGACTGCCGCACGAATCGTCAGTGCCGCCAGGTCATCGGGGCGGACACTGCTCAGCGATCCACCGTAACGTCCTACCGGGGTGCGGGCTCCGCCCACCAAGAAAGCCTCGGTCATCACAACTCCTTTGTCGTTGGGTTCCTGCCGTGCCCTAGCCGCGCGCGTTCATACGGGAAAGTCCATGGAAGGAACCGCATTTTTGCCCCGGCAACCAAGTCTGGAATCGCACCAAACGCATTTACCGACCATTCGTTCACTAATAGAATCCCATCATGCCATGTCGGGGGTCAAGCCTCCGCAAGTCACAGAGCCGCGGTTGACGCCATAAAACCATGGGCGTATCGTCTTCGACTTGACCGACTCCGGGGTCCGCCCCGGATCGTGGACCGTCACCATTCGCGGCCGTCACAGCGCGTAGTGGGCATCCGGTCGACGGAAAGCTGAAACCCCACGGAGCATTGATGCAACCGGAAAACAGCAGTCCCAAGGAACCCAAGACCACTACGGACACCGCCGAAAACGCCCGCGAGGGCATCGACCTCGACACAGGAATCGGCCCCGACCTGGAAACCGGTGCCGGTCGCCGGGAAATCCGGAACGCGACCGCGGCGTCCGCCATGGGCAACATGACCGAATGGTTTGACTACGGCGTCTACGCGGTGGCCCTGACCTACATCACCTTCCACTTCTTCCCCACCGAAGAAGGCACCATCATGGCGCTCGCCACCTTTGCGCTCTCCTTCTTGGTACGACCCCTGGGCGGATTGGTCTGGGGACCACTGGGCGACAAAATGGGCCGCAAGCACATCCTTGCCCTGACCATCATCATGATGTCCGGAGCCACCTTCCTGATCGGGGTGCTGCCGACCTTTGAACAGGTCGGGGTGCTGGCCCCGGTGTTGCTGGTGCTGCTGCGCATGGTCCAGGGGTTCTCTTCCGGCGGCGAATACGGCGGGGCAGCAACGTTCATGGCCGAATACGCCCCGGATAAGCGCCGCGGGTTCTTTGGCTCCTTCCTTGAATTCGGGACCCTTGGCGGCTTTGCGCTGGGCACCGCCGTCATGCTCGGTTTCCAGCTCGCCCTGAGCGAGGAAGCCATGATGGCCTGGGGCTGGCGCGTGCCGTTCATGCTCGCCCTCCCCATGGGCGTCATCGGGCTGTACCTGCGCCACAAGCTCGAGGACACCCCGGTGTTCCAGGAGCTCGAGGAACGCGGCGAGGTGCAGTCCAACAACTCCCTGCGTGAGCTCATCGGCACCTACTGGCGCCCGATGCTGGTCATGGGCGGCCTTGTCGTCGCGCTGAACGTGGTGAACTACACGCTGTTGAGCTACATGCCCACGTATCTCGAGACGCAGCTCGGGCTTGATCCCAAGGCCTCGCTCGCCGTGATCCTCATCGGCGAAATGGCCATGATGGCCGTCATCCCCTTCGCCGGCGCCCTCTCTGACCGGGTCGGACGAAAACCCATGTGGTTCGCGTCCCTCATCGGGCTCTTCGTGCTGGCGCTTCCGATGTTCTGGCTCATGGGCCAGAGCTTTCCGCTGGCCATCCTGGCGTTCGCCGTGCTGGGCTTGCTCTACATTCCGCAGCTGGCAACGATCACCGCCACCTTCCCGGCGATGTTCCCCTCGCACGTGCGTTTCGCCGGCTTTGCGGTGACCTACAACGTGGCAACCGCGATCTTTGGCGGTACCGCCGCCATGGTCAACCAAGCGGTGATCGAGAAGACCGATTTCCTGCTCTTCCCCGCGGCCTACATGATGGCCGCCTGCGTCATCGGCTTCATTGCCACCCGCTACATGCCCGAAACCGCCGGTGCCTCGCTGCGCGGCACGGCGATTCCGGACGCCCATGACACCGGGATCCTGGCCGATGGCCCCAAGGCCGGGGAACGAGATCTCGTTCCGCAGCCATAATCCACTTGGCGATGCCTGGCTGTTGCCCGCTGCCACCGTTGCACCCCCCGGTGGCAGCGGGCCGCTTTCACGGGGCCGGCTGCCACCGTGCCGGCATCCGGGCCTAGGCGTAGAGATCGTTCTTCGGCTTGTGGCGGCGGACCTTGCGCCATCCCAGCCAGAGTGCCGCCGCGATCAGGGGGATGCACCCTATGGTGTAGAGGCCCAGGTGGAAGATCTCGCCGTCCGGTCCGACCAGCGTGTCGAGGCCGATCAGCACCGTGATGCCCCCCAGGGCCAGGAGCCCTGCCCAGCTGGTATAGGGGGACCCCGGCATCGGCAGCGAGGACACCTTGCCGCGTTTTTTGCGCAGCATCAATTGGCAGGCGAAGATCGCGGCCCAGGTGAACAGCACACCGATCGATGCGGTGTTCAGCGCCAGGTCGAAGGCGTAGGACCCGCCGAGCCAAAGGTTGAGGATCACACCGATGGCGTAGACCCCGGCGATTGTCCAGATGGCGGCGTACGGCACGTAACGCTTGCTCATCCTGGTCAGCCACTGCGGTGCGTGGCCGTTGTTGGCCATCGCGCGGAAGACGCGGCCCACCGAATACAAACCCGAGTTGCACGAGCTCAGCGCCGCGACGATCACCACGAAGTTCATGACGCTGCCGATCCAGCCCCAGCCGATCTGGTCAAAGACGGTGACGAACGGGCTTTCGCCCGCTTTGTAGTGGTTCCACGGCAGGATCATCGCCAGCAGGGTCACCGAACCGACATAGAAGACCACGATGCGCACGACCACTGCACGGATCGCCGCGGGGACTTCCTTCTGGGGGTTCTCCATCTCCCCCGCGGTGATTCCCACCAGCTCGATCGCGTTGTAGGCGAAGATCACCGCGTTGAGCACCAAGATCGAGATCAGGAAGCCGCGCGGGAACATCCCGCCCCCGCCCGCCCAGAGATTGCTCACCGAGGCGTGCCCGTCGCCGATGGCCGCATTGGTGATCACCAGGTAGGAACCGATCAGCAGGAATAGCACAATCGCGGCGACCTTGAGGAAGGAAGCCCAGAACTCGAACTCGGCAAACGCCTTGGCGCTGAAGAGGTTCACGGCCACCAGCAGGCCCAGTGCGCAAAGTGCCGAGGCCTCCACGGAGACACCGGGAAAGAAGTAGGTGAAGTACAAGCCGATGGCGATGAGCTCGGCGATCCCGGTCATCGTCCAGTTCAACACGTACATCCAGCCGGTCAGGAAGGCCCCCTTGGAGCCAAAAAGCTCGCCGGCATAGGAGACGAAGGAACCCGATGACTGCCGGTACATGATCAGTTCGCCCAGCGCTCGCATCAGGAAATACGCAATGACCCCGGCAAGGGCGTAGGAGAAGATCAATGCCGGTCCGGTGGAGGCCAGCCTGCCTCCGGCACCCATGAACAAGCCAACACCGATGGCCCCGCCCATCGCGATCATTTGCACGTGACGCCGGGTGAGCGTCTTCTTGTATCCTTCCGCGCTCAGCCCGGCTTCCCGGGTGGAGGGACCATGGCGTTGTTCCTTGACGTCGCGTGGTTCCAACGTGGTGCTCCTTCGGTGGCTCGATCTCCCCGTACCGACAAAACGGGGACGGCATCCGGCCGGGATCGCTTCGGGGGAGGTGCCGACGGCGAGAATAGCAGGGGGTGCAGTCGGTAAACCTACAGCACTTTTGGACCCGACATGAAGTTCATTTGTGGAGGAAAACACCTAAAAGCATCCGGAAGAATTCATGGTGACAAACACAAGAATGCTGGTCGGCATCGGATTTTCCGGTTTCACGCAGCGCGCAAAAGACACGCATTAATTGTTGAACAGTTTTCGGCCCGCTCCGGCGGTGACGGACCGGAGCAACGCTTGACCCACGGGAAGCACTGCCCGGCAATGTCCCCACGCCCGGCCGGCACCGCAAGCGGCTTTCGCCCCGGGCACCGCCGAACGGATACCATTCATTCTTGTGAGCACCGTTGATTCCACCCCCCAGTTGCCAGCCAAGGTTTCCGACATCTTCGATCCCACGCGTTGGCGCGTGGTCGAGGGCTTCGACCTTGAAGACATGACCTACCACCGCCAGGTGGAACGCGACGCGGACGGCGCGGTCATCCGCGACCTTCCCACCGTCCGCATCGCCTTCAACCGCCCCGAGGTGCGCAACGCGTGCCGCCCGGGCACGGTGGACGAGCACTCCCGTCCCCAGGACCACGCCCGCATGAGCTCGGACGTGGCGACCGTCCTGCTCACCGGGAACGGGCCCTCGGCCAAGGACGGCGGGCACTCCTTCTGCTCCGGCGGGGACCAGCGGATCCGCGGCCGCGACGGCTACCGCTATGCGGACGGCGAGAACGCGGACTCGATCGATCCGGCACGCGCCGGACGCCTGCACATCCTGGAGGTGCAACGGATGATGCGCACCATGCCCAAGGTCGTCATTGCCGTGGTCAACGGATGGGCCGCCGGCGGCGGGCACTCGCTGCACGTTGTCTCGGACCTGTCCATCGCTTCACGCGAACATGGCCGGTTCAAGCAGACCGACGCCACCGTCGGATCCTTTGACGCCGGCTACGGTTCGGCGCTGCTGGCCCGGCAGGTCGGGCAGAAGACCGCACGCGAGATCTTCTTCCTGGCCCGCGAATACTCCGCCAAGGACATGGTCGACATGGGGGCCGTCAACGAGGCGGTCGACCACGCCCGGCTGGAAGAGGTCGCGTTGGAGTACGCCGCCGACATCGCCAAACAGTCCCCGCAGGCCATTCGCATGCTCAAGTTCGCGTTCAACCTGGCCGACGACGGTTTGGCAGGCCAGCAGGTCTTTGCCGGCGAGGCGACCCGCATGGCCTACATGACCGACGAGGCGGTCGAAGGCAGGGACGCCTTCTTGGAAAAGCGCGATCCGGACTGGTCGTCCCACCCGTACTACTTCTAGCATCGGCCAGGGAGACACCGCTACACCATGAACCCAGAGACCGCCCTCGCCGCGCTGTCCGCCTCATTGAACGAGGAAGGACCGGCCGTGGAAATCCTGCCGGGCACCACGGGCAACGACTACCTGCTGAACACCGTGCCGCGCCATGAGCTCGATGGCCTGGCGGAGATCGCCGCGGTGGTGCGGACCTCAGGTTCCACCGGGACCCCCAAACGCACCGCCCTGTCGATCGAGGCGTTGGCGTCCTCGTCCATGGCCACGGCCGAACACCTGGGATTCGAAGGCCAGTGGCTGCTGGCCCTGCCGCTGCACTACGTTGCCGGATTGGCGGTGCTCACGCGCAGCCTCTACGCCGGCACCCGGCCCTGGGCCATGGACATGGGACCAAGCTTTGGCGCGGCCGGGTTCAACGAGGCTGCCGCGGCCCTGACGGAGGCCAAGCGCCTGGTCTCCCTGGTCCCCACGCAACTACAGCGCCTGCTCACCGATCCCAGCGGCCAAACACTGGCAACGCTGCGGCGCTTTGACGCAATCCTGCTCGGCGGGGCGCGGGCGCCACGTGCCGTCCTGGACGAAGCGGCCAAGCACTCGCTGAACATCCATCTCACGTACGGTTCCTCCGAGACCAGCGGCGGCTGCGTCTATGACGCCCGCGCCCTGCCCGGGGTCCAGATCAAGGTCCTTGACGGACGCATCATGCTGGGCGGACCGATCATTGCCTCGGGCTACCTCGGTGACAAGGACCTGACGTCCGCGCATTTCAGCATCGATGAAGCAGGGGTCCGCTGGTACGCCACTGACGATACGGGCAGCTACGCCGATGGTCTGCTCTGTGTGGCCGGACGCGTCGATGACGTGATCATCACCGGCGGGGTGAAGGTCTCCGCCTCCGAAGTCCAACATGTCCTGGAGGCGCTGGACGGGGTATCGGCCGTCGCAGTGGTGCCGGTGCCCGACGCCCAATGGGGGCAGCGGATCGCTGCCGCCTTCGTGGGAACAGCCGATCCCGCGTCCTTGGCCGCAGCCGTGCGTCTCTCGCTCGGGTCCTCAGCGGTGCCCCGGCGCATGCTCTGCGTTGACGCCCTGCCGCAGCTGCCCAACGGGAAGATCGATCGAATGCTGGTTGCCGCATGGCTCACCGAGGGTGCGGACTAGGGTCCTTTTCCAGGCACCGGTCCGACACGGGGCAGGCACCTCCACCGTTCCGCCTTGGCTGACGGCATGACTGAAGTAACGTGGGCTGCGTCACTGAATGGCCTGTCCCAATGGCTGTTCTTCCTCGTCAGTCCCGCACAAAGAGGTGCCAAGCCATGAACAAGACCACCCCGCCGCACGGTGGAACAGCCATTTCCCGGGCCATGCGGCCGATCAACCACCTGGTCGAGAGGTTCATCCCCTCGGCGCTGGTCTTCGCCATTGCGCTGACTTTCATCGTTGCCATCCTGGCGCTGGTCATCACCGATGCCGGCCCGTTGCTGATCGTGCAAAGCTGGGGCGATGGACTGGCCGGGCTGCTGGCCTTCATCACTCAGATGGCGCTGGTGCTGATGCTGGGGTTCATCCTTGCCAACACCCGCCCGGTGCGCAAGCTCCTGAGCTTCTTGGGACGCATCCCCAAGACCCCGCTCCAGGGCTACGTGTTCGTGTTCCTCGTGGCGGCCGTGGCATCCTTGATCAC
>JAUNVO010000114.1:7685-10146 GCA_030540695.1 Micrococcaceae bacterium
TCGATGCCAGCCGGTTGCCGACCTTGCTGCTCGGCCTGATGCTGGTGGCCTACCTGGTGATCCACTTCTCCACCGGCGGCACACTGACCCTGGACATCGTCAACTGGTCCTTCCTGGCGCTGATCCTGTTGCTGGTCCGTAGCCCCTTTGAGCTCGTCGCCCTGACCAAGCACGCGGCCTCCAACGTGGGCGAGATCCTGCTGCAGTTCCCCCTCTATGCGGGCATCCTGGGCATCATGAGCGGCACCGGGTTGATCGCCATCTTCTCCGATGCCATCGTCTCGATTTCCACTCCGCAGACCTTTGGCGTGCTGGCCTTCCTCTCCGCCGGGCTGGTGAACTTCTTTGTTCCCTCCGGTGGCGGTCAGTTCGCGGTCCAGGCACCCATCATGCTCACCGCGGCCGCCGAACTGAACGTGGACCCGTCCATCGCGATCATGGCCGTTGCCTACGGCGACCAGTGGACCAACATGATCCAGCCGTTCTGGGCCTTGCCGTTGCTGGCCATTGCCGGGCTGAAGATGCGCGACATCCTGGGGTACACCACCGTGGTGCTCATCGCCTCCGGCATCGTGTTGGCCGCGACCCTGTTGATCGTTTCGCTCTAGCGCCATTGACCGAAGCCCGCGCAATTTCTCCCTTGCCCGCGGGCAAGGGAGAATAAGGGCTGCACGTTTTTCCAAAGCAGCGAGAGGACCGATGGTGGCTACGATTTCCCAATGGGTTGCCGGCGCACGGTTACGCACCCTTCCCATTGTGATTGCCCCCGTGATCATTGGAACCGCGGCTGCGGTGGACATCACCGGGAAGCTGGCCTGGTTCGAGGCCCTCCTGGCCTTGGTTGTGGGTCTCCTGCTCCAGATCGGCGTCAACTACTCCAACGACTACTCGGACGGAATCCGCGGCACCGACGACGTTCGCGTCGGACCCCTGCGGCTGACCGCATCGGGCCTGGCCGAACCTGCCACGGTGCGCAACGCCGCCTTTGCCTGCTTCGGGCTCGCTGGCCTCGTCGGGGCGTTCCTGGTCATCTACACCTCCGCCTGGCCGCTTCTGCTGGTCGGTGTCGCTGCGATATTTGCCGCCTGGGGCTACACCGGGGGCAAGAACCCCTATGGATATCGCGGGCTCGGCGAGGTTTTCGTTTTTATCTTCTTCGGCTTGGTGGCAACCTTGGGTACCACCTACACCCAGGCCCACCTGCTGACGCTTCCGGCCTATCTTGGTGCCGTGGGCACCGGGCTCATCGCCACCGCGTTATTGATGGCCAACAACATCCGTGACATCCCCACCGACAGCGAAGTCGGAAAGATGACATTGGCGGTGCGTCTGGGCGATCCGGCGGCCCGCATCAGCTACGTGATGATGCTGGCCGTTGCCTTGGTGCTGCCGCTGCTGCTGGTGGCAACCCATCCCTGGATGTGGCTCATCCTGCTGACCGCGCTTTTGTGTCTGGCCCCCTGCTGGACCGTGTTGCGCAACCACGAGCCCGGCGCCCTGATCCCGGTGCTGAAGCAAACCGGGATCATCAACCTGGCCTACGCCGCACTTTTCACCGTGGGCATCGCGATGGGTCTGGCCCTGGCCTAAGCCCCGGCGCACCATTACCCTGCCGGCCGCTCAGCCACGTGGTGGCCGCGGTGTTTCGATACCACGGCCCGCTCAGGGCCGGGTGATGCGCTCCAGGATTTCCAGCACGTGCTCATAGGTCTCCCCCGTCGCGCGGGTCATGCCCAGTTCGCAGGTCCGGTTGCACGAGGCGTGCGCGACCGCGCCGAAGCCCGTGGCCTCGGCGGCCTGCTCCGCGGTCGCCGAGGCGGTGAGCTCCGGGTGCAGCATGCCCCGGTCCCCGGCGAAACCGCAGCACCCCCAGCTCTCGGGGATCTGGACCATCCGGGCCACTGCCCCGGCAACGCCCTGCAGCGCTCCGTCAAGGCCCATCCGGGTGGAGGAACACGTCGGATGCAGCGCCAGGCTGGCGATCTTTTGCCCTTCGGGAAGCAGCGGCAGGATGTGTTCGGCTGTGTATTCGACTACGTCAACGATCTTCAGCGGCGTCGCCCCCTCGGGGACCGTCTCCCCGTCAACGCTGTGGCGCAGGCCCTCCGTGCAGGAGGACGCGTCACAGAGGATCGGAAGCTCGCCGTTGTTGCTGGCCGAACGCAATACGGCCACGACCCGCTCCGCCATGGCCGCATGTCCCTTCTCCATGCCCTTGGAAGAGAACGGGGTCCCGCAGCACAGCGAATCGATCCCCTCGGGAACCAGTAGTTCCACACCCGTGCGTCGGGCCAAGGCGCTGAAGCTTTCCTGGATTCCCGCCTGCGAGGGCTCCGCGGGACCGAACATGGTGTTCACGCAGGCAGGGAAGTAGACGGCAACCGGCTTTCCGTTCGGCGCCGGCCGGGCACGCTTTTTGCCCCCCTCCGGCAGCTCGGGGGACTACAGCGGCAACCTGTCC
>JAUNVO010000115.1 GCA_030540695.1 Micrococcaceae bacterium
CTGTTGGTAAACTTGAGTCCAGAACGCTCAACCGATTGGAATCGGATTGGCGTTGGTTTATTTTCCCAAGGTAAGAAGGAGCATCCCCATGTCACGTGCCGTAGGTATCGACCTCGGAACCACCAACTCCGTAGTATCCGTCCTCGAAGGTGGCGAGCCCACCGTCATCGCCAACGCCGAAGGCAACCGCACCACCCCGTCGGTCGTAGCCTTCGCCAAGAGCGGCGAGGTCCTGGTTGGCGACATCGCCAAGCGCCAGGCAGTGAACAACATCGATCGCACCATCGCGTCGGTCAAGCGCCACATGGGCACCGACTGGTCGGTCGCCATCGACGACAAGAACTACACGGCGCAGGAAATCTCCGCCCGTACGCTGATGAAGCTCAAGACCGACGCCGAGTCCTACTTGGGCGAAAAGGTCACCGACGCCGTGATCACCGTCCCGGCCTACTTCAATGATGCCGAGCGCCAGGCCACCAAGGAAGCCGGCGAGATCGCCGGGCTGAAGGTCCTGCGTATCGTCAACGAGCCGACCGCTGCAGCCTTGGCCTACGGACTGGACAAGGGCAAGGAAGACGAGCTCATCTTGGTCTTCGACCTCGGCGGCGGCACCTTTGACGTCTCCCTGCTCGAAGTCGGCAAGGACGAAGACGACTTCTCCACCATCCAGGTGCGCTCCACCTCGGGCGACAACCGCCTCGGCGGCGACGACTGGGACCAGCGCGTCGTTGACTGGCTGCTGGCCCAGGCCAAGCAGAAGGGTGCAGATTTGTCCAAGGACAAGATCGCACTGCAGCGCCTGAAGGAAGCCGCCGAGCAGGCCAAGAAGGAGCTCTCCAGCGCCACCTCCACCAACATTTCCCTGCAGTACCTCTCGGTCACCGCGGATGGCCCGGTCCACTTGGACGAGCACCTCTCGCGTGCCAAGTTCCAGGAACTGACCGCTGATTTGCTCGAGCGCACCCGCAAGCCGTTCAAGGACGTCATCAAGGAAGCCGGAGTGAACGTCTCGGAGATCGCACACGTGATCCTCGTTGGCGGCTCCACCCGTATGCCGGCCGTTGCCGAACTGGTCAAGGAATTGGCTGGCAAGGAAGCCAACAAGGGCGTGAACCCGGACGAGGTCGTCGCCGTTGGCGCCGCACTGCAGGCCGGCGTGCTCAAGGGCGAGCGCAAGGACGTCCTGCTCATCGACGTCACCCCGCTGTCCCTGGGCATCGAGACCAAGGGTGGAGTGATGACCAAGCTGATCGAGCGCAACACCGCGATCCCGACCAAGCGCTCGGAGACCTTCACCACGGCCGATGACAACCAGCCTTCGGTCTCCATCCAGGTTTTCCAGGGCGAGCGCGAGTTCACCCGGGACAACAAGAACTTGGGCACCTTCGAGCTGACCGGCATCGCCCCGGCGCCTCGCGGCATCCCGCAGGTCGAGGTCACCTTCGACATCGATGCCAACGGCATCGTGCACGTCTCGGCCAAGGACAAGGGCACGGGCGTCGAGCAGTCGATGACCATCACCGGTGGCTCCTCGCTGTCCAAGGAAGACATCGACCGCATGGTCCAGGAAGCTGAAGAGCACGCCGAGGAGGACAAGGCCCGCCGCGAGGCAGCCGAGACCCGCAACGCCGCCGAACAGTCCGCCTACTCGGTCGACAAGCTCATCAAGGACAACGAGGACAAGCTGCCCGAAGAGGTCAAGACCGAGGTCCAGGCCGACGTTGATGCACTGAAGGCCGCGCTTGAGCAGCAGGACAACGACGACGAGGTCAAGGCCGCGTTTGAGAAGCTGCAGACTTCGCAGACCAAGCTCGGCGAAGCCATTTACGCACAGGCGCAGTCCGAGGGCGAAGGCGCAGAGGGTGAGCCGGCACCGGAAGCCGAAGAGGACATCGTCGACGCAGAGGTCATTGACGAAGACGAAAAGAAGTAGGGAGGCGCATCAACCATGTCAGAGCAAACACCCGAGGAGGGTTCCTCCAACGAAGAGGTAACCCCCGTGGATGAAGCACATGACTCGGGCGACGCGTTGAGCCAGGCCGAGGCCATCCTCAATGAGGTTGGCACCGAGGTCGACGAAGAAGCCCCGGCAAACGAGAAGGAAACCGAGCTGCGCAACGACCTGTTGCGACTGCAGGCCGAGTACGTCAACTACCGCAGGCGCGTTGAGCGCGACCGCGATGTTGCCCGAGAAGTCGCAGTGCAGTCGGTTTTCAACAACCTGTTGCCGGTGCTCGATGACATCGACGCGGCACGGGCTCACGGGGACTTGACCGACGGCCCCTTCGCCTCGATCGCCAACAAGCTCGACAACGTGCTCGAAGGCCTCGGCCTGGAGCGCATCGCCGATGCCGGTGTGGAGTTCGATCCGAACGTCCACGAAGCGCTGCTGCAGCAGCCACACGCCGAGATCCCGGCGGACCATGTGGCACAGGTGCTGCGCACCGGATTCAAGAAGGGTGATCGCATCCTTCGCGCCGCCCAGGTGATTGTTTCCCTCGGGGAATAGGCACCAACGGCAAGAACTGCAGAAATGCATGTATTGCACCACCAGTGTGCGGCGGGTCGCCGGTTCCTTGAGGGAGCCGAGCCGAACCGCCGCACACTTGGTGGAACACCCCACGGATTTCTCCCCGCCGCGAAGCTCCGGCCGGTGAGGCACAACGATTTTCACAACAAGAAGGAGGCGCCTGATGGCAAGTCAGGACTGGGTTGAAAAGGATTTCTACGCCACGCTTGGCGTCTCCAAGGATGCCAGCGACGCGGAGATCAAGAAGGCATACCGGAAGCTGGCAAGAAAGTACCACCCGGACACCAACGCCGGTGATGCCAAGGCCGAAAGCAAGTTCAAGGACATCACCGAGGCCAATTCCGTGCTCTCGGATCCCGAGGACCGCCAGCAATACGACGCCATTCGGGCGATGGGCGGAGGCGCACGCTTCAGCGCCGGTGGCCAGGGTGGCCCGCAGGGCGGCGGCGGAGGTTTCGAGGACGTCTTCTCCAACCTCTTTGGTGGGGGCGGGGGTGGATCCAGGCACGGCGGCGGCCAGGTCCCACCGGAATTCGCCGATCTCTTCGGTGGAGGCGGAGGGGGCTTCGGCGGCTTCGGCCAACAGGCACCGCGCAAGGGCGCGGACCGCACCGCAAGCACCACGATCTCATTTGGCGGTTCCATGAAGGGAACCACCATCGGCCTGCGCGAGGCCAACGGCGAAGTCATCGACGTCAGAATTCCCGCCGGGATCAAGGACGGGCAGTCCGTTCGGGTCCGCGGCAAGGGTTCGCCCGGGGGCGCAGGCGCCGGGGACCTGATTGTCAAGGTTGCCGTCAAGCCGCACCCCGTCTTCGTGCGTGAAGACAACAACATCCGGATCCACGTCCCGGTGACCTTTGCCGAGGCAACACTTGGCGGTGAAATCCAGGTGCCGACGCTCACCGGGGAAACGGTGAAGATGAAGGTTCCCGCGGGATCCGCGAACGGGCGGACACTGCGGCTCAAGGGCCGTGGGGTCAAGACCTCGAAGGCCACCGGTGACCTGCTGGTAACCCTGGACGTGGTTGTTCCGCAGAACCTTTCCAAGGAGGCAAAGTCCGCCATCGAGGCTTTTGCGGAGGCAACGAAGTCCGATAATCCGCGCGAGACCTTGATCGCGCGAGCAAAGCTATAGCCCCACGCTCCAAGGGGTGCTTGGCGAGATCGATTTTTTAGCTACGGTGGAACGAACGCAGGAAAGGCAGGGATCATGGGCAACGACCGACAAAGGCCGATCTTCGTCATTTCAATCGCAGCCGAATTAGCCGACATGCACCCGCAGACACTGCGCCAATATGACCGATTGGGTCTGGTCTCACCCTCGAGGCAGGGTGGCAAACAACGCCGGTACTCGGAACACGACGTGGACCTGCTGCGCGAGATCCAGGCGCTGTCCAAGGACGGGGTTTCGCTGGAGGGTATCCGTCGCATCATGGCATTGGAAAACCAGGTGGCCGCGCTGCGTTCGCGGGTCGGAGAGCTCAGCCACGAAGTCTTCGCCCTGCGCAGCGCACACCAGGCCGCCGGCCTGGGCAGGATCTTTGCCGCCGGTAGCACCGGCGACGTGGTCTCGATGGCGCGTGGCAAGCGTCCGCGCGGTCGCAGCCAAGCGGTCGTCGTGTGGAAACCACGTAACAAGTAACCATCAAAAACACCGTCCAAGGAGAACCGCGTGGCGCTGGCCAAGGACTATGCCCAACGCTCTGAATCAGCGCAACGCCGATTCGAGGCGCTGTGCGCGATCCGCGGCAGGCTGCGGGCCACCCATCGACAGGCATTGGACGGAACGGCTCATGCCTTGCGCCGCGGATCCATGGACCCGGCCATCCCGGCTCGCCACCTCCTCTATCTCGAGCTATCGGGCCGCGAACCGTTGGCGGCCATTGCCGTGGGCGACCTGGACACCGCCACCCATGTGACCTTCCAGCTATCGGGAACCGGAATCCGGGCCCGCAATGCCCTGTGGGGCAGCGTGCGTGAAGCCGGCCAGCTCTACCTCGAACAGCAAAAGGTGGGGATCCCCGCGCCGGCCGTGGTGGCTTGGCTCGGCTATCCCGCACCCCACCTTGCCGGTGCCTTGCTCGGTGCCGCCGCCCGCAAGGGGCTGCGGAGGCTCGGTGAGGACCTGGGGGACTTTCTCCGACACCGCCCCGACCGACCGCATCTGGCCTTGGAGGCGCACTCCTACTCAGCAACCCTTGCCGCCCGGGTTCTCGATGCCGGATCCGGATACGCGATCCGGGTACAGGCGGTGGCCACGATAGGTTCCGCCGGGATTCCCCGGGATCTTTCCGAGGCACCGGAACGGTTGGGCGTGCCCGTCGGGAACGTCTATGGGGCAGTGGCCCCGGGGGACCGCCTGGCGGTGGTCGGACGGGTGCTCTCGGGCCGCAAGCCTTTTGCGGGCCGGAAATTCGAGGTAGGTGCCAGGCCGGAGCTCGGATTGGCGGCGGTCACCGGACACAACACCTCGCAGTTGCGCGCCGATGATTCCTCGGGTGCTCGCGGCTATCGGGACCCAGGAACCCTGTGCCTGCGAAACCTCGCATTGATCACGACCGGGCAGGAACCCCTGGCCTAAGATCCGGCGGTGGCGCCGGACGAAGACCGCAAACACCCGCGAGCGATAGGTTCCTAGCTGACCTTGCGGTAGGCCAGGTCGAAGATCAATCTGCCTGCCTTGAGCGCCTTGCCTTCGAAACCGGTCAGCGTGCGCCCCTCAAAGCGAGGTGCCCAGCCACCGCGCTCGTCGATGAACCCGGGATCCTTCTCATCCTTCTCCAGACCGAAACGGCGGACCTTGGTGAGGTTGCTGTCCTCTCCGGAGAGCTCCCCGGCATGCAAATTGGTGAAACCGGCTGCAGCATCAAAGACATCACGCATTTGCTCGGCATAGTTGGACCAGTCCGTTGCCAAGCGCACTATGCCGCCGGGGACCAAGACGCGTTCAAGCTTCTCGACGAACGAATCCTTGATCAGGCGGCGCTTGTGGTGGCGGATCTTGTGCCACGGGTCTGAAAAGAAGATCCAGATCTCCTCGGCCGAAGCGGCGGGAAGCATGGAATCCAGCGCCTCGGGTGCATTTGCCTGGACGGCGCGGACGTTGCTCAGCTCGTTGTTTTCCACCCTGACCATCAGGGCCGCAAGCCCCGGGAGGTAGACCTCGACGGCCAGGAAATCGGTGTCACGGTGCTCGCTTGCGGCAAACGCCATCGCTTCGCCCAAACCCGAACCGATCTCAACGATCAGCGGTGCCTTGCGGCCGTAGATGCCTTCCTGGTCGAACTCGTATCCCTCGCCCACGGAAGTGTCGGCATGCTCCCGAGGGGGCTCGATGATGTACTTGTGGG
Source organism: Micrococcaceae bacterium (assembly GCA_030540695.1). GTDB lineage: Bacteria > Actinomycetota > Actinomycetes > Actinomycetales > Micrococcaceae > Paeniglutamicibacter. The sequence continues at coordinate 5,884 of JAUNVO010000115.1, forward strand.
CTGTGCGTTCCCAGGCATCCGCGCGACGCCCCTGTAGGCGGTTGCCGCGACGGACGAAGGACACGGGTTCGGTTCGGTAAAAGCTGAGGTCGTCAACGGCGCGTCCGCTGGCGGGCATCTTGTGTTCTGGGGGAAAGCTCATGGGCTTAAGGGTAGCGAACTTCACCGCGTGGGGCTGGCGATGGCTTCGGCGGGCGTGGACCGTGGGAGTAGCTTGCCCCGGCTTCGAGTCCGGACTGCGCCAACAGCTCGCTGACGGTGACGAACGTGTAGCCCTTGGCGCGAAGGCCCGACAATATCCGGGGTACGGCGGCCACCGTCGAGGATTGGATGTCATGCATGAGCACTATTGAGCCGGGTGATGTCTGGGAAACAGCGGTGTTGATGACCTTTTCGGTGTCCCGGTATTTCCAATCAAGGGTGTCGACATCCCACAGGATCACCGGGGTGCTGGCGAGTCGGTCGCTCGTGGAATCATGTGATCCGTAGGGTGGGCGCAGCAAGGTCGCGGGCTGTTCGATGGCCGCCGTGATGGCTGCGTTGGTGCGCTCAATCTCACGTCGGATCTGCGCCGAAGACATCGAAGCCAGCGACCGGTGGTTCCAGGTGTGGTTTCCGACCTCGTGGCCTTCGGCTGCCATACGTACCAAGAGCTCGGGCCGAAGCTGTGCATTGGGACCGGTGACGAAAAACGTGGATGGCGCGTTGCCGTCCTTCAAGGTGTCCAGAAGCTTGTCGGTTTTCGGTCCCGGTCCGTCGTCGAAGGTCAGGGCAACGCATTTGGCCACCGTGCAGTCAACGGGGTTTCGCGGTGAAGCTTCGTCAGGGGCCGGGCCCAGTTTTACCCCGGAGCCGGCGGCTGTGGGCAAAGTCGGCTCCGTGTTCGTGCTGACCGGAGGAAGCCTGCTGCCTGCGTCCTGCAGCATGCCAAGCTGGATGCGCGGGCTTGGTGACGTGGAGGCAGCACGGGCCAGGGTGCCAAAGTCCGAAAGCAGGCCCGCAAGGTTCCGTGCAGATACCTTGAAGATGATGGGCTCCTCGGCGGTGGCGTCGATTTGGCCGTCGTCGAATTCGACCAGTGCGTTTCCCTGCAAATCAAAGTTCACCGAGTCGAGCCAAGAATCATCCAGGTCCAGCAGTTCCCCCACGAAAATCCGTGGATCCGTTGTGGCCGCCTGGGCGACAAATTCCTTGAACTGGGCCCAGTCCTCGTGGCTTCCGAACAGATCCCTGGTTCCACGGACGTCGGATCCGTTGTGGTCGTACCATTGGGTGAGGCTCCGTGTGCTCCTGCCGAAATCAGTGGATTCATAGGTGGCGACCCTGATGCCGATGGCACCGGTTGATGCCGCGGTGAGCTCGCTGCGCATGTTCAACTCGGTGAACTGAATTTTCCCCGGGCCGACATCGGTGACGTTGGCTGCTCTGAATGCTTCGACTTGTTCGTGGACGAGTTCCTTCTGGGCCCGGGTAATCGCCGGGATCGAGGGCACCTCGAAATGGCGTGTGAAGATCCGGCTATGCTCATCGGTCAGAATGACGGCTTCCAAATCCGGCACGAGGAACAACGGCAACGAGCCGGTGCTTTGGCCTGCACTGTCATACGGGACGTTCATGTTGTCGTTAGCTGTGGCCAAGGGAACCATTGCTGCTCCGGGTACCGGTGCGCAGCCTGCCAAGAGTCCAATGAAAAGGAGTCCGGGGACAAAGAGCATGGGTTTTCGTCGAAGCGCGTGCGGCATCCAATAATCTTGCCCGTTTGTGGGAGCCGAATCGAATCTTTGGTGCCCTCCAGACAGAATTGGTCCGAATCGTTAGAAACGAAGGTAGCGAATTGGGGGTCCGCTCAGGGGGATACCCCATGGTGCCGAGAGCGCCCGTGGGCGAAGCTTGAACCATGCGAAATACTCTCTCCGTGCTCATGAACGTTATTTGGCTTCTCTTTGGCGGAATCTGGCTGGCGGCCGGATACTTCTTGGCCGGCATCATTTGCTGCATCCTGATTGTCACCATTCCCTTTGGCATAGCGTCCTTCCGCATTGCGGTCTATGCATTGTGGCCATTCGGCCGCACGGTAGTTGACCGTGGAAGAGTAGGCGCTTTGTCGACCATTGGAAATGTCATATGGATATTGGTCGCAGGAATCTGGATTGCGATCGGTCACGTACTGACGGCGATCCCGATGTTCGTGAGCATCATCGGTATTCCGTTGGGTATCGCGAACCTGAAGATGATCCCCATTTCGCTCATGCCGCTCGGAAAGGTGATTGTTCCAAGTGCCCAATACCTTCCCGGTCCGCGCTAGCACGTTCACGGTCCCGTGTGGAGAACAGCTCCTCTGGCCGGGTGGTCAAGGTTTCCAGCGTGAGGTGGAGGCAGCCGGGATCGACGGGGCCGGCAATTTCCCCATGGCGACTGCGCCGGTCGAGAGCCTGGCACTAAGGGTTGATTCAGCAGGGAACCGGAGGGACCCGTGACATCCCACGGAGGCCGGGAGCCATGGATCACCAACGATCCTGGGACACGCTGAAGCCGGTGTGCAGGCTACCGGCTATGCTCGGGGCACGACACCGGGGTTCAACCGAGGGAATACCTCATTTCGGGCGTCACACCATTCACTGCAACCGGCGGCGATTCCTTGGTAGGCGTGCAGTAAGTACGCTAACTGGCGATTGTCCCGAAGTGGCGATTCAGTCCGCGTGGTAACCAATGTTGATGAGGTTCCCGTCCGGAGCACGGACCAAGAAGCGCCGGTGGCCCCAAGGCTCGGTCGTGAGCGGATGAACGATCTCGTATCCCAGCTGCCGGGCTTGGGAGTAGGCGGCCTCGATGTCATCGGTCAGCACGGAAATGACCGCTTCTTCCGGTGCGGTCGCATCGGCCGAGACGAGCTGGAGGTTCGCGCCGGTCTCGGGTGAGACGTAGCGGGCTACCCAGCCCAAATTGAACTCCTCGGTGCTCAGTCCAAGATAACCCGTGTAAAAATCCTTCGCGGCCTCGACGTCGGACACATGAATATTTGCCATGATACTTGTCGCTCGCATACCGGTGCTCCTGTCAACTATGCATGTTCGAGCACACACTACCGGCCATATGTACGCGCTGGAAAGGCTCCAGCGACCCGGTGCTGAAACGACACCAGTGAACTCCGGACTTTAGGCAAGGGTGCCGACGTCGCGAGCGGATTTTCTTGTACGCCAACGTGGACTGCTGTCGAAGGGCCGACTGGTTTTCCGGTGTACCTAGTTATTGATGGGGGCATGGAAGAACCAGAGCTGTCCTTCAAGGTCGCGTGCGCCGTATTCCCGCGCCCCATAGGGTTGGTCAATGGGCTCCTCGATGATCTGTGCACCCGCGGCAACAGCGCACCTATGGTGCTCGTCCACGTCATCCACCATGATCACCGTCATTCCGGTGACACCACCAGCAGTGCGGGGAGATCGGAACCCTTCCCCAGCCGGGTGCAGCCAGATCACGTGATCACCGGCCCGCACTTCCCCGTGCTTGACCGCCCCGGAACCATCTTTGTCTTGGGCTCCTCCAACGAGCCCGAAAACCCGTGTGATGTACTCCTGGGCGGCTTCCACGTCATCGTAGACAAGGATTGAGATCGTGTTGCGGATGATCGAGTCAAGCATGGTCATTTCCTCCATGGCAGATAGCAAATCCGGGGTTGATGGGATCCGGTCGTGGGCAAGTGCTGCTGCGATGGTCTCCAGGGCCGTTCTCAGTCGGGATGCTGCGGCAAGTCTCCGGTTGGTGTCCTTGATGTGCGTCTCGATTGCCCGTCCCATCTGCCAATCGGGTTCATCCAATGCCCGCGTGATTTCTGCGATCGAAAAATCCATGCGACGCAGGAACTGGATGCGGTAAAGCCGATTGACGTCGTTTGCTGAATATTGACGGTGGCCGCCCTCACTTCTCGCCGATGCCTTGAGAAGGCCGACTTCGTCATAGTGGTGCAGAGTGCGAACGGTCACGCCTGCTGCGCGCGCGAGTTTGCCGATCTTCCAAGTATCCGGGTTCTCGGGGCCCGGCGTTGTTTGGCTCATAACGACAGGATAGTTCCTGTCGTAGCGTCAGGTTCAAGCCCGGAACGGTGCCACGGTGAGT
>JAUNVO010000116.1 GCA_030540695.1 Micrococcaceae bacterium
GAAGGAGACGGTGCTGAGGATCGAGACGACAACCATGATGGCGGCGGTTGCCATCAGGACCAGGCCCGGATTGACGGAGACCCAGGCGTCGGAATGGTCCTTCGGTGCGCTGAGGACCGAGGCGATGCCCGTGGCCCCGCAAACCGCGATGAGCACACAGGCCACCCAGAGGTGCCTTATCAACTTCTCGAGGTAGAGCGGGATGGTTGCGGCCGCGACGGCGGGGACTGCGAGCCAGGCCAGTTGGGCGCCACCAAGGTCCAATGGCACGCGGGCAACCCACGGTGCGATGGCTTGGGAAAACACCAGGAACGCCAGCAGGCTGACGACGGAACGGAGCACCGTCCCCCTGACGGAGGTGGGTTCCGTGCCGGTGGACAAATCCAGGCTTGCCGCGTATTCGGCGGGTGAGCCGAACGCTTCCTGCGCGCTTTCTCCGGAATCAGCCAGGAATTCCTTCACGGTGGCCAGGGTGTCTCCGATCCCGGGCCCCGAGACATCGCGAAGCCGCAGTTCGATGGTGAGGGCGTCGAGCCATTTCTGTTCCTGGGTGGTTTTCATGGGCGCTCCCTGGTTTCTGGTGGTGTTGGGTTCCCTGCGAGGAAAGTTGTGGTGACGCGCGTGAATTCGCGCCATAATGTGCGCTGGCGAGCCAGCTCCTGCTCCCCGGGGCCCGTGAGGGAGAAGTATTTGCGGCCCGGGCCGCCGTCCCCCGGGCGCCAGTCGACCTCAAGGAGGCCGGCTGTTTCGAAACGGGTCAGCAGCGGGTAAAGGGTGCCACCTTTCACCTTGCCGAGACCGGCCGCGGAGAGCGCGGAGATGATCGCGTATCCGTAGGTGGGACCGGCTTCAAGCGCTTGGAGCGTGCACAGCCCCAAAGCTGCGCGGAGCCAGTCGCTGGGCCAGTCGGCACCTGCCGGACCGGGGTCTTGGACGGAAATCATGACTAGACAGTATGTCTAACTAGTGTGCGTGTCAATGACCCAAGGCCGCGGCATCCCGGGCCCGGGATGCCCGCATCGAGCGCCCACGGGTGTTGCACCGTGCGCCGTGGCCCGGATATCCTAGCCAGGTCAGGCGGAGCGTTTCTGGAAATTCCGCCGTCGCTCTAAAAATGGGCGAAACCCGGGTTCGTTGCCCGAAGACGAATATGGCCTTGAATATTTTTTGCTACATTCGAAAGTCACAAAAATGCCTACAGTTTCAGCTGCCGTTTCCCGTGCCCTTTTAACCTGCACCTCCGAGATCTTCGGTGTCATGGGAAACGGCAACGCCCATTTCCTTGACGCCGCGGTGCGCACCGGATTCCGCTTCACCGCCGTCCGCCATGAATCGGCCGCGGTCACCGCCGCAGACGCGTACTTCCGCATCACCGGGAAGCCGGCCATCGCCACGACCACCTACGGCGCCGGCTACAGCAATGCGATCACCCCGCTGGCCGAAGCCGCCAAGGCCCGGATCCCGATGCTTCTGGTGACCGGGGACCAACCCTCCGCCGGAGCCCGCCCCTGGGACATCGACCAGTCGGCGATCAACGATGCCGTGGGCGCCACGACCTTCATCGTCAACAGCCAACGCCCCATGGCCATCGCATTCGAGGCCGTCGCGCACGCGGTGCGTGAGCGCACCGCGGTGGTCCTTTCGATCCCCTACGACCTCGCCGCGGAGACCGCGGCCGAGGAGCCGGTGACCTCGCTGGAAGACTTCGAACTCGACCCCGCCTACCCGACGGTCGGGGAGCGGATGCTCACCCAGGCGGCCACCGCCTTGAATGAAGCCAAGCGCCCCCTGGTGCTCTACGGTCGCGGGGCCCGCCTTGCCGGTGCCGCGCAGTCGATCACCGCGCTCGCCGACCGCCTCGGCGCACTGAGCTCAAGCACCGTCCTTGCGCCCAACCTCCTGGCCGGGCGCCACGGGGACCTGGGGATCACCGGAGGGTTCTCCTCGGAGGCGACCGCCGCCCTGATCCACGAGTCCGACGTTGTTCTGGTCCTCGGGGCCAGCCTGAACCAATTCACCACCCGGTTCGGGGACCTTTTCAACGAGGGTGCCCAGATCATCCAGGTCGATGTCGCCGAATCGGAAACCAATCCGCGGGTTGACGCGTTCATCCGCGCCGACGCCACCGCGCTCGTCGATGTCCTCCTTGGGAGGATCAACCAACGCGATGCCGGCCGCCGGTGGGTGGATGAGGTGCCCGAGCGCCTGGCCAGGACCCGCGAACATGCGCCGGGTGATGCGACGGCCCCGGACGGTTTGCTCGATCCACGCTCCGTGGCACAGGAGCTGGAGGGAATCATTCCCGAAGACCGCGTCATCGTCCAGGACGGCGGGCACTTCATCGGATGGGGCCCGATGTACTGGACCGTCCCGGGACCGCACGCCCTGAGCCTGGTCGGCACCGCCTACCAAAGCATCGGCCTCGGCCTTGCCTCGGCCGTGGGCGCCGGTGCCGCGGCGCCGGACTCCACGATCGTGCTGGCCAGTGGCGACGGCGGGTTCCTCATGGGCCTGGCCGACCTGGAATCCGTCATCCGTTCCGTGCGCAGCGGCATCATCGTGATCTACAACGATGCCGCCTACGGGGCGGAAATCCACCAGTACGGCTCGATCGGGCTGCATGAGGGGCCGATGCTGATCCCCGAAGTCGACTTCGCCGCCGTGGCCCGGGGGCTTGGTGCCCAGGCGAGCAAGGTCCGTTCGCTCGAGGACCTCTCCGGGCTGCGGGACTGGGTCGCCGGAGGCTCGAACGGGATCTTCCTTGTCGACTGCCGGATTTCCCCGCAGGTGCGCGCCCCCTACATGGAGGAAGTTCTGGAGGCCAACCGCCGGGCCGCGGCCCGCGCACGCGGCTAGGTTCTTTGCTGCCGGATCCGGCGCGGCCTGTGGCGGGGGGTCGCCGGAAGAAAAACCGGCGAGTTGATAAAATACTGACCTACCGGAAAGTAGGTAAGGCCCCTAATGTTGAAAAGGTGCGATATCTGATCCGTTCGGCGGCGGCCGCCGCAACACTGGCTGTGCTGGGCTTGGGGGCGCTCGCCCCCGCGCAAGCCCACGCCATGACTGAAGCGAGGCCCATTGCCATGGAAATGGACCACGGCGCCGCCATCCCCCACGCGGAGCCCCGGGGCGTCACCCCGGGCCTCCGCGTGGCGACCTTCAATGCTTCGCTGAACCGCCCGCGGCCCGGGCAGCTGGTCAGCGACCTCGCGACGCCCCGGGATGCCCAGGCCCGCGCGGTGGCACAGATCGTGCAGCGCACCGCACCGGATGTGCTCCTGCTCAACGAGTTCGACTACGACGCCGAGGGCGCCGCGGCCGCGGCATTCAAGGACAACTACCTGGCCCGGTCCCAGGACGGGCAACCACCCATCGACTACCCCCATATGTATCTGGCGCCGTCAAACACGGGGATACCCAGCGGCGCGGACCTCGATGGCAACGGCATCGTCGGCGGACCCTCCGACGCCCTGGGCTACGGCGACTTCGAGGGCCAATACGGCATGGTGCTCTTCTCCAAGTACCCCATGGACACCGCCAACATCCGAACCTTCCAGAACTTTTTGTGGCGGGACATGCCGCACTCGCAGCTGCCCACCGGTCACTATCCCGAACTGGTCCGCTCGATCCTGCCCCTGACCAGCAAGTCGATGTGGGACGTGCCGATCAACGTCGGGGAGAAGACGATCCATGTCATTGCCGCCCACCCCACCCCGCCGGTGTTCGACGGACCCGAAAAGCGCAACCGGACACGCAACCACGATGAAATCCGTCTCATCAACGACTACCTGGGGGCTCAGGGAGGGTCGGGCGGGTACATCTACGACGACGCCGGAAATCGCGGGCCGCTGGCCCCCGGGAGCGACTTCGTGGTGCTGGGGGACCTGAATTCGGATCCGTCCGCGGGGGATTCGGACCCGGCGGCCATCCGCGCGCTGCTGGCCAATCCGCTGCTGGTAGATCCGTTGCCCACCACGCAGAGGGAGAGCGGGACTTCGGCCCGGGGCCTGGCGGGGGTCAGCGGCAGCGTGCTGGGAACCGCGGATTTCGGCCGGGGAGGCGCAGGGGTGCTGCGCGTGGACTACGTATTGCCGGCAGCCACGCTGGGTGTGCGCGGCTCCGGGGTCTACTGGCCGCGCGCCGGGAGCCCCGGGGCCGGGCTGGTCTCCGGCAGGCCGCCGGCCAGCAGCGACCACCGGCTGGTCTGGATCGAGCTGGACCTTCAGGGCTAGCTCCCATCAACGACGAACGGCCGCCCCCCCTGGAGAAGGGGAGCGGCCGTTCGTTGCTGGGCTGGGCCCGTGGAGCTAGCGGACCTTGTCCCCGGACCGCGAGTGCTCCCGCGCCTTCTGCGTGTTCGCTGAGGCGCCAACCAGCGCATCCCGGGCCCTGGTGCGACGCTGCGCCAGGGCGTTGAGCACCCCGATGGCAACAGTGAGCCCCAGCGTGGCCGCAAGCTGGGTGCGGCTGGCCGGATCAAAGAGTGCGAGGACAACGATTCCCGCGAGCATTGCCAGCGCCAGGATCGAGAGATAGGGGAAGCCCGGCATCCGCACCGGCAGGTGGATGGCCGGATCCCTGTCCGCCCGCACGCGCAGGATCAGCTGCGAGAGCGCAATGAATCCCCAGGTGACCAACAGGGTCGAACCCACGGCGTTGAGCAGCATCGGCATGACCAGGTCCGGTGCCACGTAGTTCATCACCACGGCAACCGAGCACAGGATCACCGAGGCGATCACCGCCACGTAGGGGGTGTTGCTCCGGTTGCGCACCTGGACGACCTGGGGTGCGATCCTGCGCTCGGAGAGCGAAAGCAGCATCCGCGAGGCGGCGTAGATGTTGGCGTTCATGGCAGAGAGCAGGGCGATGACCACCACCAGCGCCATGATCGTGTCGATCCACGGGATGTTCGCCAGGGTGAGCACCGCGACGAACGGGGAGGCGGCAAGCTCCGGCGAGTACCAGGGCAGTACCGAAACCATCACCAGTGCCGAACCGACGTAGAAGACGAGCACGCGGAAAAGCACCCCGCGCACCGCCTTGCGGATGGACGTGCGCGGGTCATCGCTCTCGGCAGCGGCGATCGCCACGATCTCGATGCCGCCAAAGGCGAAGACCACCATCAGCAGTCCGGCGCACAGCCCGACGACCCCGTTGGGCAGGAAACCGCCATGGGCGACCATGTTGGAGAGTCCGGTGGCTTCGACCCCGGGAAGGAGCCCGAAGACCAGGGCGACGCCGATGCCCAGGAAGGCAATGATGGCGGCGACCTTGAGGAACGAGAACCAGTATTCAAACTGGCCGAAACGCGCGACGTTGGCCAGGTTCACGGCGGTCAGTGCCGCAACGAAGATCAGTGACCAGGTGCCTTGGGAGACCCCGGGGAACCAGCCCCCCACAATGGCCGCCGCACCGGTGGCCTCGGCCGCAATGACGATGATGCCTTGGACCCAGTAGAGCCAGCCGATGGTCGCCCCGGCATTGGGGCCCAGCGCCTTGGTGGCGTAGACGGAGAACGAGCCGGAAGAGGGGTTGGCCGCTGCCATTTCACCAAGCATGTTCATCACCAGGATGACCAGGAGCCCGGCCAGCGCGAAGGCGAGGATGACGGCGGGGCCGGCCATCGCCACGGCTTGCCCCGAACCGATGAACAAGCCGGCGCCAATGGCACCGCCAATGCCCATCATGGTGATCTGGCGGGAATTCAGGCTCGCGGACTTCGGCGCTCCTGCGGCCTTAGACATGCGCGGGTGCATCCTGCAGGGCGGAAATGATGGCGCCGGCAAGCGCCGCATTGGCCTCCGGGGACCCGATGGAGATCCTGATCCCGTCGCCGGCGAAGGCACGTGCCCAGATGCCCGCGGCGCGCAGCGAGGCATCCACCTGCATCGTCGCCTCCCCGGTGGAGAGCCAAATGAAGTTGGCCTGGGAATCGGTGACCTTGACTCCCGCCTCGCGCAGTTGGCCCAGCAGGTCCCCGCGGGCGGTGATGAGCTCGTCAATGCGTTCCTGCAGCTCACCCTCGTGTTCCAGGCTGAGCACCGCTGCGCGCTGGGCCAGCGAGGTGACACCGAAGGGGATGGCGGTCTTGCGCAGGTTTGCGGTAACTGCGGCCGGGGCCACCGCGTAGCCGATGCGCAGTCCGGCCAGCCCGTAGGCCTTGGAGAAGGTATGCAGCACCGCGACATTGGGGTAGCGGCGGAAGAAATCCATGCCGATTGCCGAGTCGGAGGAGGTGTTGAAGTGGACGTATGCCTCGTCGATGACCACCAGCACGTGGGATGGGACCTTGGCCATGAACGCGTCGACTGCCGCGACGTCGACCACGGTGCCGGTGGGGTTGTTGGGGTTGCAGATGAACACCAAGGAAGTGCGTTCGGTAATGGCCTCGGCCATTGCGACAAGGTCGTGGGCTCCGTTCCCATCCAGCGGCACCATCACCGGGGTGGCACCGGCCACGTGGGTGAGGATGGGGTAGGCCTCGAAGGAACGCCAGGCGAAGAGGACCTCGTCGCCTGGATTGGTGGTCGCGTGGATCAGCTGCCCGGCGACCTCGACGGAGCCCGCGCCCAGGGCGATGTTCGATGGTTCCACGCCAAGTCGCTGGGCCAGTATGCCCAGAAGCTCGGGGGCGGCGGCGTTGGGGTACTGGTTGATGGTTCCCAGTTCGAGGGCCAGTGCGGCGGTGACCGAGGCCAGCGGCTGGTAGGGGTTTTCGTTTGAGGAGAGCTTGAACGCCTGCTCTCCCTCACCCGGCGTGGCGCCCTGCTTGTAGGCGGGGATGGCGTTCAGGGAACTGCGCTGGACAATGCTCATGGTGGGGGCCTTCCAAAAAAATAATGCTCGCGCGTCTCCGGTGACGCGACTCACATAAGCTATTGAATCGGGTCCGGATGGGTCAACCGCACCACGAAACACCCCACAAGATGTACATAAAGTTCAGAGTGGGGCACTAATCACTGTACATTCTGTCCGGGGTTGGTCCGCTGTGGTGTTGCTCCGCCGCCATTGCGGATCGAGGTGCTTCGCGAACCTGCCGCGGAATCACCTGGCGCCTCCGGATTTCGCCGTGCGGCCTCCCGCGCCAACGGGAGGGTCCGGTTCTCGAAATGGGAGGCAAGGACCACCGTCGAGGAGGACCTGCCCATGCCTTCGGTGGCGGAGATGGAGTCGAGCACCCGTTGCAGATCGGCCGTGGAGCGGGCCACGATCTTCACGAGGAAGTCGCTGGAGCCGGAGACCGTATGCAGCTCAAGGATCTCGGGAATCTGCGCAAGTTTATCGGCCATGCCGTCCTGGCCGAGGTTCTGCTGGATCTGCAGCGAGCAGAACGCAGTGACCGGGTACCCCATGGCCTTCGCATCGATGTGCGGGGCGATGCGGATGATCACCCCGGAGTCATGGAGCCGGTTTAGCCGGTTTTGCACGGTTCCGCGGGCCACGCCGAGGCGCTTGGAGCATTCCATGACACCGATGCCGGGGAAATCGGTGAACAGCTCGATCAGCGACACATCCAACGAATCGATTCTCATGCGCCCAAGTATGCGACGCCATTCACCCGTGGCGCGAATCGGCCGCACCGGTGCCGAGGGACGGAGCCGGCTGGCGGCCCAGGACGTGGCCCAGGTGCGCGTTGAGCATGATTCCCTGGGGGTCCACCGCATCGCGTTGGGCCAGGAAGTCTGCAAATCTCGGGTAGGCGGAGGCGAAGAACGCGGCATCCCGGGTGTGAAGCTTGCCCCAGTGCGGCCGCGCGGCGATGCCGGTGAAGACCTTTTCCACGGTTCCCAGGAAATCCCCGGAGGCTTCGCCTGCATAACGATGCACGGCGATGTATGCGCTCGGCCGCCCCGCCGCGGTTCCCAGCCACGTGTTATCGGCGGCAGCGGCGCGGACCTCCAACGGGAAGGAAATCTTTTGCGGGTAGGCCTCCACCACCTTTCTGACCTCATTGAAGACCGAGGGAAGGTCCTCGAGCGGTACCGCATACTCCATCTCGCGAAAGCGCACCCTGCGTGCTGTCACGAAGACCTTCTCGGATTGGTCGATGTATTCGCGCACTGCCAGCGTTCTGGCGGCAAACCGGTTCAGCTGCGGCACCGCGGAGGGGCGCTTGGCCGCGAACCGGCACATCAGCGCGAAGCCGGCATTGCCCAACAGCTCGTCATCGATGATCCGCCCGCGCCAAGGCACCGGATGCGCCTGCTCGGTATCGGGGATGCGCGTGTTGGTCTTTGCCAGGGCGATATCCGTGTGCGGGAACCAGTAAAACTCGAGGTGGTCGGTGACCGTGCAGCGTTCCACGAAGGACTCCAGCATGCCCGCCAGTGGTTCGGGGGCCTCGAGCGCGCGCAGCTTGAACCGTGGGACGCACTGGATGGTGACCTCGGTGAGCACTCCCAGTGCACCCAGGCCCACGCGGGCGGCCTGGAACAGGTCGGGATTCGAATCGGCCGAGCAGTCAAGGGCCGTGCCGTCGGGAAGCAGCAGCCGCAAGGCCGTGACCGAGCCGGAAAACCCGGTGAATCCCAGTCCCGTGCCGTGCGTGGATGTGTTGATGGCCCCGGCCAGGGACTGGTGGTCGATGTCCCCCATGTTGGCCAGGGCCAAGCCGAAGGGTTTGAGCAAACCGGCCACGTCGCGCAGGCGCGTGCCGGCACGAAAGCGCACCTGGCCCGAATGCCGCTCCACGTGGATGATTCCGGCGTACAGATCAAGATTGACCAACATCCCGTTGGTCGCGGCAATCGGGGTGAAGGAGTGCCCGCCGCCAACGACCTTCAATGCGCTGTTGGCGGCCGATGCGGCCACCAACAGGGAGGCGATCTCGTCCTCGCTGCGCGGCCTGGCGGTGGCCGCCGGTTGCGAGATCGCGGTGGCCGCCCAGTTGCGCCACACCCCGCCCCGGTCCAGGCCCGGGAACCGGCTCACAGGAAGGCCTTGCCTTCCCCGCGGTAGGTCGCCCAAGAGTCGATGATGCGCCCGGATGAATACACGGCAATCTCGTTGAGGTGCTCGGCGGGTTCTCCGGCCTTGGCATGGCGGAAGTACACGGTGTCTCCAAGCCCCAGCCCGGCCGCCGCCGCTCCGATCAACGGTGTCTGCACTTCGCCGGGTCCTTCGGCACCACGGAATCTCAGTCCGGTGGGCCAGGAAATAGCGGGCAGCCGGTCGCTTCCTGCCGGACCGGAAGCTATCCATCCCCCTCCATGCACCGTGACGGTGTCCGGCCCGGGCCTGCGCACCACCTGGAGTCCGAAATGCAGTGCCGGGTGTGGGCGGAATCCCCGGTATCCGTCAAAAAGCCCGGGTCCCATGAGCCCGGAGCCAGCGGCAACCTCCGTGACGGCGGGTTCCGCAGCAGTGGACTCCAGGGACCCCGTTCCTCCGCCATTGACGAACCGCAGATCCGCCAGGGCCCCCAGTGCGGCGACGCTCTGAGCGCGTCGTTCGCGGATGTCCCGCGCGGAGGCTCGCTGGATTGCCCGCACCAGCATTCCGCGTGGCCCCCGCGAGGCGTTGGGCACCCCGGCGATCTGGCCTTCGTAGGCCATCATCCCGGTCAACCGCAGGTTCGGCCGCCTGAGGATGGCCGAACCGAGGGATGCAACCTCGGCGGCGGTGCGCAGCGGGGATCGGGCCGCCCCGAGGGCCACCTTGCGGACGGGGCGGTAGGCCGCGTCGAGTTCCACGGCGACCTGGATGGGTGGGTGGTTTGGCGCTGCGGCATCGATCGCGTCGAGCTGAGCGGTGTCATCAACCATCAAGGTGACTTGTTCCAGCGCGGTTTCGCTGGCTGCCAGGGCCCTCAACGCGACCGGATCGGTGCACGGGTAGCCCACGACAACGTCGATGATCCCGGATTCGGCCAGCCAGATGGCCTCGGGGAGGCTGTAGGCCAGCACGCCCGAATATCCCGGGTGGTTCAGTGCGCGCTGCACGGCACCCCGGATGCGCAATGACTTCGAGGCCACCCGGATGGGCTTGGG
>JAUNVO010000117.1:0-3332 GCA_030540695.1 Micrococcaceae bacterium
TCGAGTCGTTCACCGATATCCAGTGGCTGACCATGCGACCGGAAATCGCGGACTCCCCGTTCTCGCCCGCAGCGCCCTGGTTGCGCCCCTGGCCGGTGGTACGCCAAACGGCGCACCACCGGCCAGGGGTTCCCGGTTCCCGGCGTTTTAAGCCCGGAACCCGCGTCACATGGCGTCTTGAAGGAATGCCGCCACGGGCAAGAAGGTTGGATACAGCATGACTACCATCGGAATCATCGGGGCAGGACACATAGGATCACAGATCGCCCGCAAGGCCGTGGCGTTGGGGTACGACGTGGTCATCGGCAATTCGCGAGGGCCCGAAACCCTCACGGAGCTGGTGGCCGAGCTGGGGCCACGCGCGCGTGCCGCGACGTCAGCCGAGGCCGGGGCGGCGGGTGATTTTGCGGTGGTGACCATCCCGCTGAGGAACTACCAAGAACTTCCCGCCGAGGCGCTGGCCGGGAAGATCGTGATCGACACCATCAACTACTACTGGGAGCGCGACGGCCGCATCGACGCGCTGGAGAAGGGCGAAGCCACCACCTCGGGCATGGTGCAGGAGCACCTGGCCGAATCGAAGGTGGCCAAGGGCTTCAACCACATTCCCGCCCAGGACATCACCACCACGGGAATGGCTGCCGGAACCGAAAACCGCCGCGCCCTGGCCACCGCGAGCGACCACGCGGATGCCGCGGCGCTGGTCACCAAGTTCTATGACGAGTGTGGTTTCGACACCGTGAACATCGGCCCGCTGTCAGAGAGCTGGCGGGTGGAACGTGACCGTCCGGGCTACGTGGTGCGGCAAAACGCGACAGAACTGGAAGTGAACCTGGCCAAGGCTCCGCGGACGATCTAGCCCGAAAGCCCCGATGCCCAACGAGGGATGGGCTGTGAGTGCGGTGACCGGTGCCGATCCCCACGGGGCTGGGCTCCGGTCGCCGCCCCCGCGTGCCCGAGTCATGCGACTATGCAGTCCCCGTTGGGCCATCGGGGGTTGCCTCGCGCGCGGCGTATTCGGCCAGCACGTCCTTGCCGATCTTGAACGCGGTATTGGCCGCGGGCACCGAGCAGTAGATCGCCGACTGCAGGAACACTTCCTTGATCTCGTTGCTGGTCATGCCGTTGCGCAGGGCCGCATGCACGTGCATTTCCAACTCTTCCCAGTAGCCGCCGGCGATCAACGCGGTCAGCGTGATGGCGCTGCGCGTGATGCGCGGTAGCCCGTCGCGGGTCCAGATGGTGCCCCAGGCGTAACGGGTGATCATTTCCTGGAACTCGTCGGTGAACTCCGTGGAGTTCGCGGTGGCCCGTGCGACGTGTTCGGTGCCCAGGACCTGGTTGCGGACCTCGAGCCCCGCATCGTAGGTGTCCCCGGGCAGTCGTGGTGAGTCGCTCATGCGGTTTGCTCCTGTGGGGATCGATTCGAAGAAGTCCACCAGCAGTGCCGCGGTGGCTTGCGGGTCCTCGGCCGGGGCCAGGTGCGCGACGGTTTCAATGAGGGCAACCCGGGCATTTGGCGCGTGCTGCGCAATGAATGCGGCGTCATCCGGCGGGCACACCACGTCGTGGGCGCCGGCGATGGCCAGCATCGGGTCTTTCATGGCGCGAAGTGCCGCGCGCAGGTCGAAGCCGGCCAGCGCGCCGCATGCGTGGGCGTAGGAGAACCTGTCGGCATCCTGCAGGTTGTGCAGCAGGTCGGTGGAAACTACGGGGTTGGCCTCGATGAAGCCCGGGGCGAACCAGCGTTCGGCCGAACCGGTGAGCACCACCGGGGTGCCGGCCTTGGCCACCAGCCCGGCACGCTCGGTCCAGCCCTCGGGGGTGCCGATCTTTGCGGCCGAACAGATAACCGAAAGCCCCGCGAAGGTACCGGGGAAGTCGTTGGCCAGTTGCAGGGCGATGGCCCCGCCGATGGAGACCCCGGCGTAGAAGAGCCGGCTTCCGCCCTCGAGGATGCCGTCGGCGCGCAGGGCCTCGATCATCGTGATGACCCCTGCGGCGAGCTCCTCCATGGTGAATTCCGTGGTGGAGGGCGCGGATTCGCCGTGGCCGGGCAGATCCCAGGCGATGAGCTGGAAGTGGTCCTGGAGGTATGGAACCGCCGGTCCCCACAGGGCCAGCGAGCCGGTGCCCAACGAGGGGCCCAGGACCAGGGTGGGTTTGCCGGTTGCGGGATGCAACAGGGACGGGGTCAAGGCGGGAATGCTCATGCGTCCTTCCAATCGTTGAAGTCTTTGCGGATACGGGCGATGAAGTCGGTGGCCGAGCCCAGGTAGCCGGCGGGGTCCAGCAGGTCATCGAGGAAGAGCTGGTTGTCCATGTCCGAGGGCAGGGCCCCCTGCAGCAGGGAGCGCAACGGGGTGCCGGTGCGCAAGGATTCGGCCACGAGCTCATCGACCTTGGCCTTGCCGCCGGCCACCAACGGGGAGGCGACCGTGGCGATGCGCTCGGAGACCAGCAGGTCCCCGGAGAGTGCGAGGTTCCGGGCCATGGCCTCGGGGAACACGTTCAGGCCCTCGGCCAGGATCCGCCCGTGGTGTGCGGAGGCGCCGGCCAGGCGGATCAGTTCGCGCAACGCCGACCATTCGGCGTGCCAGCCGCCGTCGGGACGCTCGTCGACAGCGCTCCCCGCGGCGGTGTACAGGGTGGCAAGGTGCCCGGGGGCGGCCAACGCCGCATTGCGCAGCAGCACCGAATGCACGGGGTTGCGTTTCTGCGGCATGGCGGAGGAGCCGCCCTTGCCGGCCTCGATCGGTTCGGAGAGTTCGCCGATTTCCGGGCGCGAAGCGGTGAGCACGTCGGCGGCGAAGGTGCCGGTGGCTGCGCTCACCGTTCCGAGCGCCGAGCCCAGCGCGAGGATCGGTGTGCGCACGGTGTGCCACGGGGCGACGGGGTCCAGGAGCCCGAGTTCGGTGGCCAGGTCCGCGGTGAGTTCCGCCGCTCGTTCGGCCAGCCGGTGGTCGGACTTGTACGGGTGGGTTGCGCCCAGGCGTTGGTGCAGCGAGGCCAGGGTGCCCGCCGCCCCGCCCCATTGCACCGGAAGCGCGGCCGCGGCGGCATCGAGTGCCCGGCCGGCGGCGGTGATTCCCGCCAGCCAGTTGGCCACGCGCAGGCCAAAGAGCGTGGGCAGGGCATGCTGGGTCAGCGAGCGGGCCACACACACCGTGGAGGTGTGCTCGTTGGCAAGCCGGGACAGGGCCGCACCGGTGGATACGAGGTCGCTGCGCAGCGCGGCGATGGAGCGGGAGGCCACCAGCATCAGGGCGCTGTCGATGATGTCCTGGCTCGTGGCGCCGCGGTGCAGCGCCAGCGCGGCGGTCCCCGGGGCG
>JAUNVO010000117.1:3432-9597 GCA_030540695.1 Micrococcaceae bacterium
CGGTGCCCGGCCACCGGCCGGACACCTCCATCATCGCCCGTTGCTGCGCCCGGGGCGAGTCGTGGACGGGTTCGGGGGCGCCCTACGCCTCGCGGGGGTAGGAAAGGAACACCGTTTCGTCCTCGCCCTGCAGGGAAATATCGAAGCGCAGCGCTCCGTCCCCCTCGCGGACGGCGATGAGCGTATTGCGGCGTTCGGGTTCCAGCGAGGCCAGCAGCGGGTCCGCGGCCAACGCCGCGGTGTCCTCGGGCAGGTAGATCCGGGTGAACAGGCGGTTGAGCAGGCCGCGGGCAAAGACGGTGAGCATGATGAAGGGCGCCTTGCCCTGCTCGGTGGCCCCGGGGTTGAGTGTGGTGAAGGTGTAGTGCCCCACGTTGTCCACCGCTGCGCGGCCCCAACCGGTGAAGGTGTATCCGTCGCGGATGAGCGAGCCGTCCTTGCCCACGACGTTGCCTGCCTCGTCGGCTTGCCAGATTTCCAGCATGGAGTCCGGGATCGGTGTGCCGTCCCCGTCGGTGACGGTGCCGTGCAACCGGATGGAGCCGGGGTGGGCCTGGTTGACCAGTTCGTTGCCCTTGTCGAAGGGCAGGGCGTAGCCGTAGAACGGGCCGATGGTCTGCCCGGGCGTCGGGGCGAGTTTCAGTGCCGGTGCCTGGGGGTTTGATGCCTGTGCCATGTTAGTTCTCATCCTCTGTCTCTTCCATCCAGGTCCGGTTTGAACCGGTGAGCACGATGTCCCAGTTGTAGCCGGTGGCCCATTCGTGGGAGGTGATCGAGTGGTCGTAGGTGGCGACCAGGCGCGCACGGGCCTCGGCGTCGGTGATCGCCTGGTAGATCGGGTCCAGGGAGAACAGCGGGTCCCCGGGGAAGTACATCTGGGTGATCATTCGCTGGGTGAAGTCGGTGCCGAAGAGCGAAAAGTGGATGTGTGCCGGTCGCCAGGCGTTGTGGTGGTTCTTCCACGGGTACGGGGCCGGCTTGATGGTGGTGAAGGAGTACTCGCCGTTGGCCCCGGTGATTGCCCGGCCCACGCCGGTGAAATTCGGGTCGATCGGGGCGGGGTGCTGGTCGCGTTTGTGGATGTAGCGTCCGGCGGCGTTGGCCTGCCAGATTTCCACCAGCTGCCCGGCCACCGGGCGGCCGTCGCCGTCGAGCACCCGTCCGGAGACCACGATGCGCTCGCCGATGGGATCGCCGTTGTGCTGGATGGTCAAATCCGATTCCAGGGTGTGCACGTCGCGCTCGCCGAAGGCGGGGGAGTGCAGCTCGATGGTCTCCGGGTCCGCATGGTGCAGCGACTTGGTGGGGTGGCGCAGCAGCGAGGAACGGTAGGGTGCGAAGTCGATGCGCGGTTGGGTCTCGGCTTTGGCCCCGTCGATGACCGACTGGCGGTAGGCGGCGTGGATGTCTGTGATCTCGGCGGAAATGGCATCCTGTGAGACCGAGGTGGCTGCCGGATCCAGCGCGTGGGAGTCGGTGAACGTCTCGGTCGAGGTGGTTTCGGTGCTCATGGCGTGCTCCTTTCGGAAGGTGGGGTTGGAAGGGAAGGGGCGGGCTTCAGGCGTGCGGCCAGCCGGTGTATGACTCGGCGAGGTATTGCTGTCCGTACCGCGAGGAGGTCACGGTTTCCAGTTCGCCCAGGGCGCGCTTGGCCATGAACGGGTCGGCGTCCACCGGGGTGTGCAGCATCGACGTCATCCAATAGGAGAAGTTCTGTGCCTTCCACACGCGCTTCAAGGCGGTGTCCGAATAGGCGTGCAGCAGCGAGTCGTTGGCGGTGGAATAGTAGGAGTCCAGCGCCTCGAAGAGCACCTTGACGTCGGCGAATGCGAGATTCAGTCCCTTGGCGCCGGTGGGCGGCACGGTGTGCCCGGCATCCCCGATGAGGAAGAGTCGGCCGTGGGAGAGCGGTTCACGCACGAAGGAGCGGAACTTCAGCACGGACTTGTCGAAGATTTTCCCGGTCTTGAGCGTGAAGTTGTCCGGCCCGTCGACCCGGCGCTGCAGCTCGGTCCAGATGCGGTCCTCGGACCAGTCATGGACGTTTTCCTCCGGGCTGCACTGGAAGTACATGCGCTGGACGGTTTCGCTGCGCTGGGAGACCAGGGCGAAACCGTGCGGGGAGTTCGCGTAGATGAGTTCGGGGGCGGACTTGGGGGCCTCGGTGAGGATGCCGAACCAGGCGAAGGGGTAGGTGACCGTGAAGTCCTGGCGGTTGCTGTCCGGGATCTGCCTGCGGCAGAAGGAGCGAGAGCCGTCGGCGCCGATGAGGATGTCGCAGTGCACCTCGAAGGATTCGTCCTCGGCGTTGGTGAAGCGGAACTTGGGGGTGTCGGTCTCCAGATCCATGAGCTCGGTGACCGTCGAGAGGTAGCGCACGTCCCCGCCGTCGCGGGCCCGGGCCGCTGCCAGGTCGACGAAGACCTCGTTTTGCGCATACAGGGTCACGGTGGCATCGACGAGGTCGGTGAAGTCCAGCGGATGGGATTCGCCGTTGAAGCGCAGGTCGATCCCGGAGTGCACATCGCCTTCGGTGAGCACCCGGCCATCGACCCCGGAATCCACGAGCATCTTCACGGCTTGGGCCTCGAGGATGCCGGCGCGGTGGGTGTTGCTGATGGTCTCGTGGTCGCGGGCCTCCACGACGAGGTTCTCGATGCCGGCCTTGGCCAACAGGTGGGAGAGCATCAGGCCGGCTGGTCCTCCGCCGACGATGCCGACCTTTGTCTTGATGATGGTGCGTTCGTTGCCCATGGCGGAGTGGTGTCCTTAGCTACGCGGTGTGGCACCACCTACGGGCGCTGGTGCGCCGTGCGACATGCCCGATGCAGCGGGCCGCGGGTGGATGCGTCGGTCTTGCCCCCATTGTGTCGGTGTCCGCGAAGGAAAGACATAGCATGTCTCATTGAATGAGAACCCGCAGTGGTCCGGGAAAGCGGCAGCGGTTCAAGCCCCGTAGATGGTCACGGCGGTCGCCTTGATCGCAAAGTGGGCCTCGGCGCCGGGGGCGAGCCCCAAATCGGCCAGCGCGGAGGGGGTGATGTCCGCCGCCAGGTCCCCGGCCCGCACGCGGATGGCATCCCCGTGGGGTTCAATCTCGGTGACTGCTGCCCGCAGCATGTTCCGCGGGCTCCCGTGCGGGGGATCCAAATAGACGGAGACCGCCGAGGGGCGGAAGGCCGCTGCCGCATGGTCCCCCGGGGCCAGTTCCCCCTCGGGTGTGCCGGTGAGCAAACCGTAGGCGGTCTCGATCCCCTCGGCGCGCACCGTTCCGCCGAGCAGGTTCAGCCCGGCAAGCCCGGCGGCGAAACGCGAACGCGGCTTGTTGAGCACCTCGCGGGTGCTGCCGGACTCGGTGATGCGCCCGTCCTCCAGCACCATCACGCGGTCAGCGAGCATCAGGGCATCGAGCACGTCGTGGGTGATGATGATGGCACTGCGTTGCGCCAAGACGGATTTGAGCAGCCGGCGCATCAGCGGGGCTGCATGGATGTCCAGGGCGGCCATCGGTTCATCAAGCAGCAACATCTCGGGCCCGGCGGCAAGGGCCCGGGCCACGGCAACGCGCTGTGCCTGTCCCCCGGAGAGCTCACCCGGACGCCGGGTGGCCAGTGCGGCGGTGTCGGTGGCGGCAAGCCACCGGTGGGCGGTAGCCCGGGCCGATGAAACGTTGCTGCCCTTGCTGCGGGGCCCGAAAGCGACGTTTTCCAGGGCGCTGAGATGCGGGAACAGCAGGGGTTCCTGGGCCAGCAGGGCGGTTCCGCGCTCGTGCGGGGCGAGCCATGCCCGGTTGCCGGGATCCATGTCGAAAAGGGTGCGCTCGCCGAGGTGGGCATGGCCTGAATCGGGGCGCAGCAATCCAGCGATGATGGCGAACAGGGTGGACTTGCCGGCGCCGTTGGGCCCCAGCACCGCCAGTGTTTGGCCCGGTTCCATCTCGAAGGCGACCTCGAAATCGCGGTCGGCCAGGGTGGCCCGGAAGTCGAATCTCATGCGCTTGCCTTCGCTGGGGTCCCCGTGGTGCGCGGGGATCGATAGGACAGCGCGACCACGACGGCGGCCACCGCCACCAGCACCAGGGAGAGCGCCACCGCGGCGTCGGCGTCGGTCTCGCGCTGCAGGTAGATTTCCAGCGGCAGGGTCCGGGTGACTCCCTGCAGCGAGCCGGCGAAGGTCAGGGTGGCGCCGAATTCCCCGAGGCTGCGCGCGAACGACAGGACGGCCCCGGAGGCCAGCCCGGGAAGGACCAGTGGCAGGGTCACCCGGCGCAGCACCGTGGTGGGGCGCGCGCCGAGGGTCGCGGCGACACCCTCGTACTTCCCGCCCGCGGTGCGCAGCGCGCCCTCAAGACTGACGACCATGAACGGCAGGGCCACGAAGGTCTGGGCCAGCACGACGGCAACGGTGGAGAAGGCGATCTGGATTCCCGCCATCTCCAGGGTCCGTCCCAGCAGGCCCTGGCGCCCAAAGGTGTAGAGCAGGGCGATGCCGCCGACCACCGGAGGCAATACCAGCGGTAGCAGCACGAAGGCGCGCAGCAGGCGCTGGCCCGGGAAGTTCCCGCGGGCCAGCACCAGCGCCAACGGGATTCCCAGCACGATGCACAGCACCGTGCTGGCCGCCGCGGTGCGCAGGCTGAGCCCCAGTGCGGTCAGCGATGCCTGGGAGGTGACCAGCGGGATGAACTGGGGCCAGTTGACCTTGGCCATCATCCCCAGCAGCGGGAGCAGGACGAAGAGCGCCCCCACCGCCGCGATCGCATAGATCCACGGGGGAACCGCCGTGTACCCGCTTCCGCCGCGTTTTAACACTGCCGGACCTATGGGGTCCCGAAGCCCGCGTCGGTGAGGACCGCCTGGCCCTGCGGCCCGGTCACCGCGGCGATGAAGGCGTCGGCGAGTTCCTTGTTTTTGCTCGTTTTCACGGTGCCGATCGGGTAGATGTTGACCGCGGCATCGGATTCGGGAAACTCTATGCCCTTCACCTTGTCCCCGGCGGTCTTGACGTCCGTGACGTAGACCAGCCCGGCGTCGGCCTCGCCGCTGGTGACCTTGCCCAAAACGTCGGTGACCGAGGATTCCTCGCTCACGGGGCTCAGCGTGATCTGCGCGGCCTCCTCCACCTTCTTGGTTGCCGATCCGCAGGGGACCTGGGGAGCGCAGATGACCACCTTGGCCCCCGGGTGCGTCAGGTCTTCCAGGGAGGTGATCGAGGCGGGGTTCGAGGGCGGCACGGCGATCTGCAGGACGTTGGTGGCGAAATCGGTGGGCGTGCCCTCAACCAGGTCCGCCTCGCCGAGCTTGTCCATGTTCTTGGTGTCGGCGGAGGCGAAGACATCGGCCGGCGCACCAGAGGTGATCTGCGTGAGAAGGTCCGAGGAGCCGGCGAAGCTCAGGTTGACCGTGGTTCCGGGGTTGCTGGCTTCGAATTCGGCGGCCATCTGCGTAAAGGTCGTCTTCAGCGAGGCGGCGGCAAAGACCGTGATGCTTCCCGACACCCCGGAAGCGGCCGAGGTATCCGCGGCGTTGCCTGTGGTCTCCGGGGAGCATCCGGCCAAGGACAGGGCAAGTGCCCCGGTGGCGATCAGCGTGGTCGTGGCCTTGAGGAGGGATTTCATATCGCTGTCTTTCCGTGGGGGGATTCGATGATGACGGTGGTCGCCTTGACCACGGCGGTGGCGATCGATCCCAGCTTGAGGTCAAGCTCGCGGGCGGCTTCGCTGCTCATCAGCGAGACGACCCTGAAGGGCCCGCATTGCAGTTCCACCTGGGCCATGACGGTGTCCATGGTGATGCCGGTGACCAGTCCGATGAACCGGTTGCGCGCCGAGGATCCGATCCGTGAATCCGAATCGGGCAGGTGGGCCTGGTCCCGTGCCAGATGGGCCAGCTCGAGTCCGTCAACGGCGAGCCGTCCCGAGTCGTCCTTGTGCGGGGTGAGGTTTCCGTTCTCGGTCCACCGCCGGATGGTGTCGTCACTGACGCCCAGGAAGCGTGCGGCTTCGGAGACTCGAATCTTCGTCATCCATCCATGATGCCTCATATGCGACACGAATAATCGTTATGTGTCGCAAAATCGGAATTTTACATCTCTGCGGGTCGGGAAAGGCATTCGGAGGCTGGATGTCTCTGCCTGAAACCGATGGCTGCGCAGCATGATTCGGGA
>JAUNVO010000118.1:0-4838 GCA_030540695.1 Micrococcaceae bacterium
GCGGACCAATCCTGTGGCAACACCTGTTCTGGTTCTTCGGACACCCCGAGGTCTATATCATCGCGTTGCCGTTCTTCGGCATCGTGTCCGAAATCTTCCCGGTCTTCGCCCGTAAACCGATCTTCGGCTACAAAGGCCTGATTTTCGCGACCATCTCGATCGCGGCGCTGTCCATCTCGGTATGGGCCCACCACATGTATGCGACCGGCTCGGTCATGCTGCCGTTCTTCGGATTCATGACCATGTTGATCGCCGTTCCAACAGGGGTGAAGTTCTTCAACTGGATCGGTACGCTCTGGAGGGGGTCGATCACCTTTGAGACCCCGATGCTGTGGAGCATCGGTTTCCTGGTGACCTTCCTCTTCGGTGGACTGACCGGTCTTATCCTTTCCGCGCCGCCGCTGGATTTCCACGTGACCGATACCTACTTCGTGGTGGCACACTTCCACTACGTGGTCTTTGGCACCGTGGTCTTCGCGATGTTCGCCGGCTTCTACTTCTGGTGGCCGAAGTGGACGGGCAAGATGCTCAACGAGCGCCTTGGCAAGATCCACTTCTGGTTGTTGTTCGTCGGCTTCCACGGCACCTTCCTGATCCAGCACTGGCTGGGCGTCATCGGCATGCCGCGTCGTTACGCGGACTACATGCCTGAAGACGGGTTCACCACCATGAACCAGTTCTCCTCGATGTTCTCCTTCCTTCTGGGAGCCTCCATGATTCCGTTCTTCTGGAACCTCTGGATGACACACCGCCATGGCAAAAAAGTGACGGTGGATGATCCGTGGGGCTTCGGCGCGTCACTGGAGTGGGCAACGTCCTGCCCGCCGCCGCGGCATAACTTCCACTCGGTGCCCAGGATTCGTTCCGAGCGACCAGCGCTGGATCTGCACCATCCCGAGCTCAGTGCCCGGACGACCCCAGAAAGTCCTGTAGCGACAATATTTGGGCCTGCATCGCAGAAGGACACCGGGGAAACGAGCTAATCCTGCCCATATGGTGCGAGGTGACGTTCGGTCGTTGAAGAGTGAGGTGTTTTTTTGCCATCCCTAGGATGGCAAACAAACACCTCACTTGCTTTCGGTTATTTTGCGTCAATCCGTGCCTAAGGGCTGTGAACTGGTTCCATGTCGGAGGCACCGGAAGTGCTGGAGCTTCTGGGGATAGTGAAGGAGCGAATACCTTGGCGCGTAGCCATCATTGTCGGTTGGGTTCACCAACATGCGCGAACAATCGGCGTACACAGGAAATATCCTGCATCTTGGATTCTGTCGCTGTAAGCCGTCCACCGACCCACGAACGAAGGAACCTCGCAAGGCTTCGGTTGGATTGTGCCGTTCGTGCCGGATCCCGGCACGAGCAGGCCAGCCACCGCTAAAAGAAGACCCCTGGGCAGGGGGGAACGCAGATGGCCACCGAACTAGTCCATGTGAAGCTCGACCAAGCCGTACTGCGCGCCCCGGATCAAGGCTTGGACCCTGTCCCGAACACCGAGCTTGGCCAGAACGCGGCTTAAGTGGGCCTTGACCGTTGCTTCTGATACATGCAAGTCTGCGGCCATCTCGGAATTGTTTTTTCCCCGGGCAAGGAGCTGAAGGACTTCGTGTTCACGCTCCGAAAGTGCGATGGGGTTCTCGCCCATGGCACTGTTGGCCTTAACATCGTGCGCATCGCGAATAGCCAGAATGAGATCCCGTGAAACCGACGGGGAGATCGCTGCGCTTCCGTCCTGAACTGCCCGGATAGCAGCAAGGATCTCTGTGGGTTCGGCGTCCTTGACCAGATAGCCGGCTGCCCCCGCGCGCAATGCAGGGACCAAATACTCCTCAGACGAAAATGCGGTTATCGCCAGTACGCCAATCCCTGGATAGTTTCGGGTGATGATTTCAGTTGCTTCTACGCCATCCATGCGGGGCATCTGCATATCCATGAGGATGACATCAGGGTTGTTCCCGGCGCAGAAATCGACGGCCTCGATACCGTTGGTGGCTTCACCGAGCCAACGGAATCCTGGTGCGGCCTCAAGAATGATCCTGAGGGCTTGACGCATGAGGGGTTCATTATCAACTACAAGAACTTGGATATCAGTCACGGCTTCGAGTCTAGTGACCTTTCGGTTAATCGATGCCCTGGCCAAGCAAAAACAATGATCTTTGTGAAACTACCTGTTGACTTCCGAAAATAAGTGCAAGAATAAGCATCATGACTCGTAAAACTCGCATTTTCGCCGCTATAACCATGTCCGCCGCTCTGTTGCTGCCGACCGCCATCCCCGCCCAGGCTGCAGGCCCCGTGTCACAGGGCCTCTCGCTTCCGGTGGCTTCGCCCGCTGGTGCGACAGACGCATTCAACGATTGGGTGTGCCGCAACCTTGGGGCACTTTGCCGCCGCTAGCCATGTTGGATAGCGGGTCTAGCTGACATGAGCCCCGCTATCGGAGATCATGGGATGGTGAAGAAAGAACTTCCTACGTCCGTGTCGAGTACACCCTCGTCCGCCCATTTGGGGGGCACGATTCTCATCATTGCCAGTGGCATCGTGGCTTTGTTGCTGATCACTGACATCATCAGTCTGCTGAATGAACCTGAGCCGCAGGTGTTTCGCGACCGGTTAAGCGAAACTGTCGTCAGCGCAGCTTTCACGCTTGCCCTTGGCCTGTTGTGGGTCCGGGCCCGGGCGTCGGTAGTGGCATCGGTTTTTGCTATGGTGCTGGCGGTTCTTGTGGGCACCTATCTTTTTTCCCTACTCGTTGTCCCGCTTCTGCTGGCCTTGGTGACACTGACCCAGACGCGCAAATTCTCGTTGCGATACCTCTGCGTGACGCTTCTGTGGGCAATATCAATCGTTGTCGTCAGGTCTTACGACGTTGGCTTCATAATCATTTTCGTTCCGCTGATTGCCGCAGCCTATTTCGTGGCACTCTTCGCTCGTAGATATCAGCAACAGCGGGTATCGGACAGAAAACATATCGAGGACCTTCGCCGCAAGCAACACGAAGCCGTCGAAGCTGAGCGCAAGGCGATAGCCCGGGACCTGCACGATATCGTTGCCCACGACATCACCGTGATCTCCATGCAGGCGAAAGCCGCCGGCTTTTCGGGTGATCCGGCGGTAGCCCAGGCTGCGCTTAAGGTCATTGGGGTCACTTCCAAGGAAGCACTCCAAGATCTGCGCGTCTTGCTCAACGTCCTGCGTTCGGACGGGCCGGCCATGCGGGTTGGTGGGTCTCTGGTCGACTCGGCCGGGAATGCCGCGAGCAGTCTTGAAATCCTGATCGGCGTCGAAGTGTTCGCTGAACGGTTGAACGATCTAGGTCATCCGACCAAGACGACGGCTGACCCAAGGCTTGCCGGGTTGCCGCAATCCGCGCAGGCCGCCCTGTATCGAGTACTGCAAGAGTCCACGACCAACATCGTCAAGCATGCACAGGAACGTGCCGTGTGCCGCATTGAGGCGCTCGTGGTCGGGAACCGTGTGTGGCTTGAAGTTGCGAATGCCTTGCCCGGAAATCCGGCGGATGGTGACACCGGTGGTAGCGGCCACAGTTCCGGGATTGTTGGCATGTCGGACCGTATGGCAGCCTTCGGTGGGACACTTTCAGCCAAGCGTGTTCGTGGCGACTGGGTCGTGCGTGCGGAGTTGCCCGCTGATGCAATTGATCAAAATGCCATCCCGACTGAAGCTAACCAATGAACCTTCAGGCTAATAGTGAGGATACCTCACCAAGTATGGCCAAAGGTCTAATGTGCACCTCATGCCTTCGTGACTACAGTAGTTAATACATCGATAAATAAGTCGATCGGTGGGAACCGGGAATGTTTTGCGAGTGGCATTTCCAAGACTCATCATCCAGCACGCCAGACGACGCCAGACCCTGTGGACCTAGCCCCCAAGTTGGTCCACAGCTCAGGAATTACGTCAAATGCTTTCCCCCAAGGAGCATTTGACCTTGAACATTCCTAGGTCACCAGGTCGCTACTTTCCCCAAGAGTAGCCACCACCGGCATCGTCGGGCGTGCTGTAGTTTAACCGGACCAACGGTCCAGATCCATTGGTGATGCGGTTCATAGGCCATGAGGGAATGGACCAGGGTGGGGTCATGGTTCCCTTTTAGTAGGAAACCAACGCAGAACCCCAAGGAGAAACACCCTCATATGAGCGTCGAAGCCGCCACAACCGTTTACGACCAGCTGTCGATCGATGCAGACACCGCCGACAAGCTATTCATCAAGGCCCGCACCGCCAACACCTTCTCCGAGGAGAAAGTGTCGGACGAGACGCTGGAAGCCATCTATGAGCTCACGAAAATGGGCCCAACGATGATGAACAACCAGCCATTGCGGATCACCTGGGTAAAGAGCCCCGAAGCCCGGGAAACGGTTGTTTCCAAGATGTTGGAAGGGAACCGCGCGAAATCCCTGAGCGCCCCGGCACTGGCCGTGCTGAGCTACGATGCCGACTGGCACGAGCAGTTCCCGCTGTTCTTCCCCCATGCACCTGAGCGCAAGGCGAATTTCGACGATGATGTTGTCGCGCGTGCGGAAACCGCGAAGAACAATGCCTGGATGCAAGCCGGCTACTTCGTCATGGCCATTCGCGCCGCAGGGTTGCATGCAGGACCCATGGGCGGCTTCGACCCCGCCGGCATGGACTCCGTGGTCAATGCAGGTACCGCCAACCATGCGTTTTTGGTCGTCAATATCGGAACTCCGGGCAAGAACCCGTGGTTCGATCGCCTGCCACGTCTAGACAGCGATGTGGCAACGACCAGTATCTAAGTGCTGGTAACGCACGGAAGGCCGTGGGGCGGGGGGCGGGGCAGGAGACGGCCGCGCCCCCCC
>JAUNVO010000118.1:4848-9569 GCA_030540695.1 Micrococcaceae bacterium
GTTGGCACAACACCATTTTATTTCCGGGTTACACCCCCTGGGGGGGGGGGGGGGGGGGATTTTTCCTCGCCCGCCCCCCGCCCCACGGCCTTTAGCACGTCAGCTATGACAGGATCTCTTCAGCCACCCGGGTCAGCGCACGCTCCAGGGGAGCTCGCAACACGCGTGGTACGCGGATGTGCTTGCCGATTCGTACCATTCCCTCGGACTCCACCGCACGCAGCAATGCTTCCGCGCCCGGCACGGCCTGTTCGAGCATAGGCTGCAGGTGGGCCTGCTCGGGACCCAAATCCCCGGGGTCGGGCACCGAGAAAGCCAGGGCTGTTGGCGGGGGATTCGCCGAACCCGCCTTGGACAACAACGCAGCTGCCATCTGCACAATGGTGTG
This sequence comes from Micrococcaceae bacterium, assembly GCA_030540695.1. Taxonomy (GTDB): domain Bacteria; phylum Actinomycetota; class Actinomycetes; order Actinomycetales; family Micrococcaceae; genus Paeniglutamicibacter. Next base: position 5,237 of record JAUNVO010000118.1, read on the forward strand.
GTCTGCATCCGGGCCCACGGCATTGAGCAGAAGGTGGGCGTAAATACCCTCGGCAACCAGGTCTTTCGCACCGCGGGCACCAAATCCCGATTCAGCGAAGAGCGCCTCCACCACGGCTGAGTTGGGAGAGACTTTCCCATCGCGGATCACCAGAGCCCCGGCGCGCAAGAGCGCATCCCAATACGCACCCAGCTTCGGCAGTTGGGACATCGTTGCGATGCCGGTGCCGGGCCGCAGAATCCAAGGCATCGGCTGAGCATCCGCCACAGGATCGAGCTGCACCACAAGCCCAACGGCCGCGGCTGCCGCGACAAGGTCGCTTTGCATCAACAACCCGTTGGATGTGACTTGGCGACCGGAGCCGACCCAGCCCAGCAGTTCCCGGGCAGTGCCGACCATGGGCAACTTTGCCCAGCGCGCATCCGCGCTTGCTTCGTCAAGCTCGGGAACGACGACGGGGGAATCCCCGCCCTGGGCGGAAATCAGGTCAAAGACCGACTTGAATTCTTCCACCGAGCTGCTCCAGCGGCCGCTCTCGGCAAGAAAGAGCATGAACTCCCGTAACATGCTGGCACAGGCCACTGCCACTTCGTCACCGATGGCTCGCAAATCCGTGAACTGAATGGCCAGTGCGTCGTGGTCGAGTTCCGAGGCAGCGACCTTGTTGCGCAGCCGGGCATGAACCGTCAGCAGGGTGACGAGCCCTTCGATGCCTGCCTCCGTATCAGTTGATGAATGGCGCTGATTGAAAAACGCGCGAAGCTGGGCGGCATAAGGCCGCATGGCTTCGCGCACCTGGTTCTCGAATTTCGATGCCCCTGCGCTTGGATTGCGGCCGGGGTGCCCGCTGCGTGACTTGCTTTTGGCAGATTTCGACATATTCGTGTCGGTCCCTCCTGCATTCTGGAAATCCTGGATGTTGTGTCAGCAGTTCCGCTGCACAGCGGTGATTACTCGGCGAAGAGCGAACGTACGTCATCGGCGCTGATGGCCGAGGCGAATGCCGCATCGTCATCGAGTACGGCAGTGAAAAGCTTGGCCTTCTTGTCCTTCAACACCATGACCTTTTCCTCGATGGTGTTCTTGGAAACCATGCGATAAACCATGACATTGCGTTTTTGGCCGATGCGGTGGGCTCGGTCGACGGCTTGATTTTCCGAAGCAGGGTTCCACCAAGGGTCCATCAGGAAACAGTAGTCGGCTTGAGTCAGGTTCAGCCCGAACCCTCCGGCCTTCAAGGAGATCAAGAAGACCTTGACCTTGCCCGAGGTGAAGGTCTCGATGACCTTGGCGCGCTTGGTGGTGGAACCATCGAGGTAGGCATGTTCGATTCCTGCTTCGGACAGCCTGTCGCTGGCTTTGGACAGGAATGACGTGAACTGACTGAACACCAGGGCATTGTGGCCCTCGGCGGTCAAATCCTCGAGCTGCTCCAGTAGGGAATCGAGTTTGCTGCTTGGCACCGACGAATATTCGTCATCGATGAGTGAGGCGTCGAGAGCCAGCTGGCGCAGCTTGGTGAGCGATGAGAACACCGCGAAGCGGTTCTTGTCCATGTCCTCGAGCATCCCCAGGACCTTCTGTCGTTCGCGCTGTAGGTGACGCTGGTAGATGGTGCGGTGCTTCGACCCCAGCTCCAGTTCAAGGACCTGTTCCTGTTTCTCCGGCAGGTCGGTGGCGACGAGCTCCTTGGTGCGGCGCAGCATCAGGGGACGGATCCGGCGCCGTAGCCGAACCAGCGCATCGTTGTTTCCGTCCTTTTCGATCGGATTGCGGTAGGTTTCCTCGAAACGCTTAAGCGTGGGGAAAAGCCCGGGAGCAGCGATGGCAAACATCGACCAAAGTTCGGAGAGGTTGTTCTCCATGGGAGTGCCCGTGATGGCCAACTTGAACGGGGAAGGGAAGTCACGGGCCTGCTTGGCGGCCTGGGTGGCGGGGTTTTTCACGAATTGGGCTTCGTCCAAGATCAAGCCCGAGAACGTGGTCCCGGTGTACTCGGCATGGTCGATGCGGAACAATCCGTAGGAGGTGATGATGATGTCCACGTCTGCGGCAATCTCGTTGATCGGGACCCCGCCGCGACGCACCGTCTCGGTCACATAGACGCTGCGCAGATCAGGGGCAAAGCGGGTCGCCTCGGCTGCCCAGTTGGATACGACTGAGGTCGGCGCCACGACCAGAAACGGCGGCATCTTGCCATGGGCCTCGTTGTAGTTGTCTTTGACATGTTGGATCAATGCGAGGGTCTGTAGGGTCTTACCCAGCCCCATGTCGTCGGCGAGCACTCCGCCGAGACCATTGTCGTAAAGGAATGAAAGCCATTCGAAGCCCTCGCGTTGGTAGGGACGCAACGTTGCATCAATGCCGCTCGGCAGCGACGCGTGGGTCACCTCGAGCATGTTTATCAGCCCTTCGGTGGAGGCTTTCCACGCGGCGCTGGCTTCGACATTGGTGGCGACGTCCTTGAGGTCTTCCCAAAGTGATGCTTGGTGCTTGGAAATCTTGATGGTTCCGTCGTTGGAGGTATCCGAGAGCGCGCGGGCTTCCTCGATGAGGCGGCGAAGCTGCTCGTATTCCGGGCGGTCTAGGGCGAAGTACTTGCCGTTCGGGAGCATCAAGTGGTCTTCCGCGTTCGCCAACGCCTGGAAGAGTTCCGTGAACGGGACGTTGTTCCCGTCGATCCGCACCTCGACGCCCAAATCGAACCAGTCGTTGGTTTCGGTGTTCTCGGCGGAAATAGTGATCAGTGGGTCTGCGGTGAGCTCCTCGTACTGCGTTGGTTCGCCCTCGATGGCGATTTCCAGGTTCTCCATGGTTTGGAGTGCGGGCAACGCTTCGGTGATGAACCGTGCGGCCTCCACACCTGTCATGACGATGGCTGCGTCATTGGCCCTTACCCGATGCTGCGGGTCGGCAAACACCGTGCTGAACGCACCAGGGAAGTCAACCAGGGCAGCAGCGGCTTCGCGCTGGAGTGCGAGTTCCGCCTTGGGGTTGCGAAGGACGGGGCTTCCCTGGACTTGGTCCAGGGGTACCGTGGCGTCACCGTAGGAGTAGGCCCAAACCAATTTGATCCCCGGGATGCCGGCTTTCCCGTTCTTGCCGTTTCCCTGGGAGCCGGCGCTGCCGATGAGGTGTTTGATGCCCAAAAGCATCTTCGGGGCCATCACGGTAGGCACATCGACGGAATGGTCCACGGACGAAAGCTCCGCTGTCTTGGCGAGCCTGGGAAGGTAATCCTCCTCAAAGCTGTCCCTGCCATTGGCCGGAATGAGGATTTTTTTATCTGTTCCCAGCATGCCGGTGACCAGTCCGTGGAGCTTGGTGCGCGTTGGGGCCAGATGCAGGTTCACATGTTTCATGTGCTCGGTGGTGTCCCACCAGAACACGCCGTGGTCGGCGACCGCGCCGATGAAGTCGCTATCGAAATCCGTTGGCAGGACATCGACCGATGGCCGTATCCGTAGTTTTTTCCCCTCGGAGGCTATATCGGTTCGCACGGTGACGACATCGTGGATGGTGACCGTGGATTTTGCCGACTGTCCGCGCAGCCCGATGCCAAGAGCCGGGGCCTGTTCCAAGTGCTTCCATACCATCGGAGTCAGGAAATCGCCGGCCGAGAGATGGGTTCCGTTCCATGCGACAAATGAATTCAGCTGCAGCAACGTGCAGAACCACTCGACTTGGTCGGGATCGTAGGCATGGTCGAAGGGGAGTGTTGGGACCCCTCCGGTGCGTGTGTAGCGGAAATGTTGCCAGGCGAGGTTGCCAGAGACCCAGCGGTCCTTGTCATTGAGCTGAATGGGACGCAGCAGCAGCTCCAATTTGGAGGTATGGGGAATGTCCCCACTCTTGATCTTTTGCATGGCAGCCGCGTGGTATCGCTGCAAGGTCCTTGGACGAAGCTCAAATTGGACGCCCAAGGCGCGTTCCGCGGCCTTGGGGCGTGATTTCTCGCCATCGCCGATCAATGAATCCAACGTGCGCTCCCACGGGGCACGCTGGTCGGGATCCTCGTAGTTTGTCTCATCCCACATATATGCCAAGAGTGCTGCTGCCGCGTGTTTGCAGTTCGAACCCACGGGGCAGGTGCATATCCCGAGTTGAGGCATCAGCGTGCCTTGGCGAACTTGGGAGTGAATGGCGGTGCGATACACCTTGCCTCCGGAGCCTTGGACGCTGGCGCGCACAATGCCCATTGGGGCGACCCAACTGACGTCCAGCACCCGGCCTTGACTTGCATAGGCTGCTCCGCGATCCATGCTGAGCGGCCCGACGAGGTCCCGGATGAGGGTGGTGGAGGTGAGCACAGGCAGGGCGGAAGACATGGACC
>JAUNVO010000119.1 GCA_030540695.1 Micrococcaceae bacterium
GGACCGGGAGCCAACACGGGTAGCTACCGGGTAGATCCCGCCCGGGTCCCCGGCCAAGGCAAGTCGCCATACTCCGTGGAGCCGCCCCTCATGGACCAGGGAAGCGTACACCGACGGCGTCACTGACAGGATTTCCCGTCATATCGCCTGTTCCCCTGCAGTGTCGGGGCCATCTACTCCCCACAAGGCCTCGCACCACCGTGGACTTGCCTCATCGGCTAACTCAATCCGCTGATCGGTCACCACGGTGCTCGCGTTGCCGCAACCTTACTGGGACAGGTGCTGGACCAAGGTCGGTGGGAGGCAGCGGTTTCCACGTTCGCACAGCCGCGCATCAAGATCCGCCGGCAAGGATTCGGGGCTGAGGTGGAACGCGGCAGGCAGCCCGCGGGAAGCGCGGCGCCGTTCGACCGTGGCGATGCCCGCATCGAGGTGCTCGGGGCACTCGATCGCAACACGGAGTTCGCACGCTTGGTGACGCCACCGGAAAACCGGGCGATCCAGCCTTCGACGTTCACTTCCTCAAGCGCCGTCCATCCCCTTCACATGGTTCTGTCCAGGGCGAGGGGTCTATCGAACCGGGAAACCGGCTTCACGGATGGCGTCCTTGACCTGCTTGATCATGTCATCGGGACCGAAGTGGAAGATCGAGGCGGCGAGCACTGCGTCGGCGCCGGCGGCAATCGCCGGCGGGAAGTGCTCGGGTCCGCCAGCGCCGCCGGAGGCGATGATCGGCACGCTGACCACCGCGCGCACCGCGCGGATCATGTCCAGGTCGAATCCGTCCTTGGTGCCATCGGCGTCGATCGAGTTCAGCAGGATCTCCCCCACCCCGCGCTCGGCTGCTTCCTTGGCCCACGCAACGGCGCAGCGGCCGGTGCCTGTGCGTCCGCCATGGGTGGTCACTTCGAAACCCGAGGCAACCCCCGGGTTCTCGGTACGTCGGGCATCGAGGGAGAGCACCAGGACCTGGGATCCGAAGCGTTCGGTGATTTCGTTGATGACCTCGGGGCGGTCGACCGCGGCGGTGTTGATCGAGGCCTTGTCGGCCCCGGCACGCAGCAAGCGATCGACGTCCCCGACCACGCGGACCCCGCCCCCGACGGTGAGCGGGATGAAGATCTCCTCTGCGGTGGTGGAAACCACGTCGTAGGTGGTTTCACGGTTACCCGAGGACGCAGTGACGTCGAGGAAGGTGATTTCATCGGCACCTGCGGCGTTGTAGCGCTTGGCCAGTTCCACCGGATCCCCGGCATCGCGCAGCCCCTCGAAGTTCACGCCCTTAACGACTCGTCCGGCATCGACATCGAGGCATGGAATGACACGGATCGCTACGGTCATGAGGGACCAACTCCTAAAAGGTAGTGAGCAGGGGGTTCATCGATGGGGCCGCGCCGGGCTAGATGCGGCAGGCGTGGATCTGGCTGACCAGGATGGCACGCGCACCGAGCTCGTAAAGCTCATCCATGATGTTGTTCGTCTGGTTTTTCTTCACCATCGCACGCACGGCGACCCAGTCCGAGTCCTGCAACGGCGAGACCGTGGGCGATTCCAGGCCCGGGGTCAGGCTGCAGGCCTCGTCGGCCTGGTCGCGGCGCACGTCGTAGTCGAGCATCACGTAGCGCCGGGCCGTCAGCACACCCATGAGGCGGCGCTTGAGCACGTCGAGTCCGGCCGGGGTGCGCCCGGTGCGCCCGATGAGCACCGCCTCGGAGTCCAGGATGGGTTCGCCGAAGACCTCCATGCCGGCGGCCTTGAGCGTGTTTCCGGTTTCCACGACGTCGGCGATGGCGTCGGCAACGCCCAAGCGGACGGAGGATTCCACGGCGCCGTCGAGGCGGACCACGTCGGCGGCGATGTCATTGGCCCGAAGGTACTGGCGCAGCAACGCATCGTAGCTGGTGGCAATGCGCTTGCCCTTGAGCTCCTGCTGGGAGGTGAAAACACCGGCCGGTCCGGCAAAGCGGAAGGTCGCAGCCCCGATGCCCAACGGCAGGACCTCGTCGACATGGTCATCGACCTCGGCGTCGAGGTACAGGTCGCGTCCGGTGATTCCCACGTCCAGGACACCGCCCCCCACGTATACGGCGATGTCGCGGGGGCGAAGGTAGAAGAACTCGACGTCGTTGTCCGGGTCGACCATGACCAGTTCGCGGTTGTCGCGGCGCTGGACGTAGCCGGCCTCCAGCAACATGGTCGAGGCGATTTCGGACAGGGCTCCCTTGTTGGGAAGGGCTACTCGCAACATGATGTGCAACTCGTTTCAGGCTCTGGGTGTGTGTATTACGGCATGGGGACAACAATCGTGATGCTTGTTGGCCGCCGCGGCGCGGGAACGTGCGTGATTCCCGATGGCGGCGGCTAGAGATGCTTGTAAACGTCCTGCAGAGTCAGGCCCTTGGCGATCATCATCACCTGCAGGTGATAGAGAAGCTGGGAGATTTCTTCGGCGGTGGCCTCGTCGGTCTCGTATTCGGCAGCCATCCACACTTCGGCGGCTTCCTCCACGACCTTCTTTCCGATGCCGTGCACGCCTGAATCCAGTTCCGCGATGGTGCGCGAACCTTCGGGGCGGGTCTTGGCCTTCTCGGAGAGTTCGGCGAAGAGGGTGTCAAAAGTTTTCACCCCCTCAGGATATCTTGGCCGGTTGGCGGTGTTCACAACCGCGGCTCCAATGTGACGAAGGACTCGGGCCCGCGGCCAAAGATGACGCGGCACCGGCGCGCGGCTTGCCCTCAGCCATCGATTCCCGCGTTGGCTACCGGGTATGGTCGGGCCCATGGATGGAAACTGCATATTTTGCGACATCGTCGCGAACAGGGCCGAGGCGGCGCGAATCGACTCCAACGATCTGTGCGTGGCATTCCTTGATGCCTCGCCGATCAACCCCGGGCACACCTTGGTGGTTCCGCGGCAGCACCTGGTGGACATCCACTCGCTCGAGGGGGCGGTCTGCGCGTCGCTGTTCGATCTTGCCCGCCGGGTTTCGTCGCTGCTGAGGGATTCCACGGTGCCGTGCGAGGGCATCAACCTGCTGATGTCCAACGGGGCGGTCGCCGGGCAGTCGGTGTTCCATGCGCACCTGCATGTGGTTCCGCGCAACAGGAATGACGGTTTTTCCATGAGCGAGCTCCACCCCCCCCCCCCCCCCGGGAGGGGGGTGGGGGCACGGGGGGGGTTGTGGCGCCGGGAGCGTGGGCCCGGCCGCAACGACAGTTGATCGCGCCTCGGTGTTCCTAGCGGCGCGCGAGCACCAGTGCCGTCTGCAATCCGGCGCCCATCGCCTCGTAGCCCTTGTCTTCGACCGATCCGTCAAGGCCGGCGCGGGCGATCCCCTGTTCCTCGGTGTCACAGGTCAGCACGCCGAACCCGACGGGCACCCCGGTACGCACGCTGACATCGGTCAAACCCAGCGTTGCTCCCTGGCAGACGTAGTCGAAGTGCGGGGTGCCGCCCCGGATGACGACGCCCAGCGCAATGACGGTGTCGTAGGAGTGGGCCAGGCGCGATGCGGCAACGGGCAGCTCGAAGGTGCCCGGCACGCGGATGACCTCCGGGGTCTTGATCCCGGCGTCGGCCGCCGCGCGCAAGGCGCCGTCCACCAGACCGTCCATGATGACCGTATGCCAGCTGGCCGCAACGATCACCGCCCGCAATCCGGCCTCGCCGGCCGCCGCAAGTTCGTTGGCCCCGGTGGGGGGTGCTCCGTGTCCGCTCATGATTTCGCTCCTGGTGTAGTGGTTTCGGTGGTTGGCAGTTGCAGTGAATGATGCAGGAGTTCCTGCTTGGTCCGCAGGTATTCAAGGTTCTCGGGCCGTGCCGCGACCCGGGTGGGGACCCGCTCGGAGACCGCGATCCCCGCATGTTCGAGCCATTGCTCCTTCAGCGGGTTGTTGGTGATCAACCGGATCCGGCGGATGGAGAGGGAATTGAGGATCGCCGCGGCGGCATCGTAGTTGCGTGCGTCCACCGGCAGTCCCAGCTGTTCGTTGGCTGCCACGGTGTTGGCGCCTCCGTCCTGAAGTGCATAGGCCCGGATCTTGTTGGCCAGCCCGATCCCGCGGCCCTCGTGGCCGCGCAGGTAAACGAGCACGCCACCGTATTCGTTGATGGCCTGCAGCCCGGCGGCCAGTTGTTCCCCGCAATCGCAGCGGTATGAGCCCAGCACGTCCCCGGTGAGGCACTCCGAGTGGACGCGGACCAGCGGCTCGCTGGGCATTTGCCCGTCGGGCCCGGCCGCGGAGAGCGAAAGGTGCTCGGTCCCGTTGTCGCGTTCACGCCAGGCACGGACCATGAATTCCCCGTGCGGGGTGGGGATCCGCACCTCGGGGCCGCCCTGCACCGCGGCCGCGCTGGTGGCCACGGCCGGCTCGGCATCCGAGGTGGCACGCCACGCGGCGAGGTCCTCGATGCTGACCAGCGGGATGTTCCACACATCGGCGAATTCGCGCAACGCCGGAAGGCGCATCATGGAGCCGTCGTCGTGCACCAGCTCGGCGATGACCGCCACGGGTTCCAAATCCGCCGCCCTGCACAAATCGACGCTTGCCTCGGTGTGCCCGCGACGCACCAGTACCCCGCCGTCGACCGCACGCAGCGGGAAGATGTGCCCGGGACGGTTGATCAACTCCGGTCCGGAGGCCGGGTCCGCCAGGACCCGGGACGTCAGTGCGCGGTCCGCGGCACTGATGCCGGTCGATGTCCCGTGGGCTGCATCGCAGGAGACCGTGTAGGCGGTGCCCTTGGCGTCCTGGTTGTCCACCACCATCGGCGGAAGGCCCATCGCGTCGGCTCGTTCCCCGGACATGGGCGTGCAAAGCACCCCGGAGGAATGCCGGATGGTCCAGCCCATCAGTTCGGGGGTGGCGAACTCGGCGGCGAAGATGATATCGCCCTCGTTCTCACGGTCGGCGTCATCGACCACCACGACGGCCTGGCCCGCAGCCATGGCGCCGATGGCGGCCTGGATGGAATCGAGGCGGATGGAATCGTTGCTCATGATGCGCTGCTTTCGGTGGTGTTGAAGGAAGCCAGGCGTTCTGCGTACTTGGCCATGACGTCTACCTCGAGGTTGACGGCGGATCCTGGCGCGCGCTGGCCCAGGGTTGTCTCGCGCAGCGTGGTGGGGATGATCCCGACCTCGAACCATTGCTCTTTGTGCTGGGCATCCGAGACCTCGGTGACGGTCAGGGACACCCCGTCGATGGCGATGGATCCTTTTTTGGCCACGTACCTGGCCAGCCCGCGGGGAATCTGGAAGCGAAAACGGTCCCAGGCTCCGAGGGATTCATGCTCGAGCAGCTGCCCGACCCCGTCGACGTGGCCCTGGACGACATGGCCGTCAAGCCGGCCGCCGGCCTTGACGCAGCGCTCCAGGTTGATTCCCTCCCCCGGGGTCAGGGTCCCGATGGTGGTGTGGTTAAGGGTCTCGCCCATGACGTCCAGGGACAGCATGTCCCCGGTGATGGAGGTAGCCGTGAGGCATACTCCGTTCACCGCGATCGATCCACCCGGTTCCAGGTCCCCGGTGTGGTTGGGTGCACTGATGTGCAGGATGACCGAGTCGGTTTCCGGGGATGCGGCAATTGATTCGATGCGGCCCATGCCGCTGATGATTCCGGTGAACATGTGTGGTGTCCTTAGTCGGTTCCGGTGCCCGCAGGGGCCGGTTCGAGGTGGGTGAGGGTGTCGGGGCCCAGGATCAGAACGGGCTCGCCATCGAGGGGATCAAGTCTGAAGCCACGTGCCTGTGACAGGGTTTCGATGCCCATCTCCCCGATGGAGCTGCGGCCCGACCCGAGGAAGATCGGCGCTTGGTAGAGGAAGATTTCATCGACAAGGTCTGCGGCCAGGAACGCCGTGGCGATCGAGGCCCCGCCCTCGAGCAGTGCGTGGCCGATGCCGCGCGAGGCGATCAGTGCCAGCACCTGGTGCGGATCGCGGGTGCGTGCCTGTTCCCAGTTTCCATCGCTTTTCAGCGCCGCGTCGCCCGGGATCTCCCGTAGCCCCATGACCACGCGGCGGGGCTGGTGTTCGAGCGGTTCGCCGTGTTCGTCGCGTGCGTTCAGCCGCGGGTCATCGGCCAGCACGGTGCCGGTGCCCACCACGATCGCGCCGACACGGGCCCGGATTTGGTGGGCGTGGAGCAGCGAGGCCGGGGAGGTGATCCATTGGCTGGTTCCGTCCTTGGCGGCGATCCGCCCATCGAGTGTCTGTGCCAGGTGCAAGGTGGTGAAGGGCCGTCCCTGTCCCCGGGCGGTGAACCATCGGTGGTTCAGCTCGGTGGCCTCGGCTTCCAGCAGGCCGTGGCTCACGTTGACCCCCGCAGCGCGAAGGGCCTGTGCCCCCCCGCCGGATTCCTCGCCGCCATCGCTTGCCGCGTAGATAACGTTTCCGATCCCCGCTTCGATGATGGCCCCGGTGCAGGGGCCGGTGCGCCCGGTGTGGTTGCATGGCTCGAGGTTCACCACCATGGTGGCACCGCGGGCGGTCTTCGGATCGATGGCACCGAGCCGGTTCAGGGCGTCTGCCTCGGCATGCGCCGTGCCTGCGCCCCGGTGGTGTCCGGTTCCCAGGATCGTTCCAGTGGAATCGAGGATGACCGCACCGACCAGCGGGTTGGCGCCGCGTACCCCGCGGCGGGCCAGTTCCAGGGTGAGCCGCATGGCGGCGGTTGCGCGTGAGGCATCCATCAGGAGTTCACCTTGACCGTGGGGTCGGGCATCTCGGTCTCGATGCTCGGCTTCGAGTCGTTCTTGGCCTTCCACCAGATGAAGAACCCGGCGAGTGTGAAGCAGCCGTAGAACAGGTACATGAAGGCACTGGCGTAGTACCCGGCGCTGAATAGCAGGGGAACCCCGACCACGTCGACAATCACCCAGATCAGCCAGAATTCGACAAGCCCCTTGGCCATGCCGTAGGTGGCGAGCATCGAGCCGACGAAGGTCCAGGCATCGGCCCACACCGGTTCGTAGGATCCCAGTGCCCCGAAGATCGGGGTCAGCGCGACCGTTCCCACGACAAGGACCACGGCCAGTGAGATGCGTTCGGTGCCGGTGGCCCATCGCGGGGTCACGGCGCTCGCGCCGGAGTCCCTGCTGGCTTTCCAGCGTCGCCAGCCATAGAAGGACACGGCGATGAACATGATCTGGCGTCCGGCCTGGCCCAACAGGTTGGCCGTTTCGTCATGGCCGAAGATGCTGCCCAAAAAGACCGTCAGCAGCAGGATGTTGCCGATGATGCCCACCGGCCAGGCCCAGACCTTGCGGCGGATGCCGCCCAAGGCGGAGGCCAGTCCGAAGACGTTGCCGACCACTTCGCGGACAAGCAGCGCGCTGCTGCCCACCGTGATGTAAGAGTTGAAAGCTTCAATGAGCCACCGCAGAAAATCCATCGTCCTCCTGTCAAGCCGCGGCGGCTCCGGGGGGTTCAATACGACGGTCACACCGATAAGGCCGGCCCGCAGTGCAAAACGGTTTGAGTTGGGGAATCACCTGGATTCCTTGCCTCGCCCGCCATGCACCCCTGCGAGGGCGCTGGTGTTGCGTGTACGTGCTTCTCCCATCCAGACTTTAACTGTCGGTACCGGAATTTCACCAGTTCAACCAAGCTTCGGATTCCGTGAGGCATCCTGTGGCTTGGGTCGCGGACTATAACCGCCGGTTCGGACTTACACCGACCCCGGAGCACGTTGTGTAGTTGTAGATCCCAGTATTACATGGAAACCGTCGTGGCAGCGGCCAGGTTCCGTAATGTGACCACCGCTTCCGCCGGATCCTGGGTCCCGTAGACCGAGGAGCCCGCCACGAAGACATCGGCCCCGGCCTCGGCGGCCCGCAGAATCGTCTCCCGGGTGATCCCGCCGTCCACCTGGATCGCGATGGGCAGCCCGGTCCCCTCGATGGCCTTGCGTGTCCGGCGGATCTTGGGCAAGACCACCTCGAGGAACGCCTGTCCGCCGAATCCGGGCTCAACACTCATCAGCAGCACCATGTCCAGCTCCGGGAGCATGTCCAGGTAGGGCTCGATGGGTGTTGCCGGCCGAAGCGCCATCGAAGCCCTTGCCCCCGCGGCGCGCAGGTCCCTGGCCAGCTTGATCGGCGCGGCCGAGGCTTCGGCGTGGAAGCTCACCGAGGCGGCGCCGGCCTGGGCATAGCCCGGGCCCCAGCGATCGACGTCGCTGATCATCAGGTGCACGTCCAACGGCAGTTCGCTGACCTCCGCCAACCGCTTGACCACCGGCAGGCCAAGGGTCAGGTTGGGCACGAAGTGGTTGTCCATGACATCGACGTGGACCGCGTCGGCGGTGTGGATCCGGGTCAGTTCCCGTTCCAGGTTGGTGAAGTCCGCGGAGAGGATCGACGGGTTGATCTGGCAGGTACGCATGGTGTTTCTTGCTCCTGTCGGCAAAGGTGCGCGGCGGTGCCGCACGGGGCTGCGGGCTTAGGCGGTACGGGTGAACAGGGCCATGAACATGGCGTCCGTGCGGTGGACGTGCGGCCACAGCTGGATGGTGCTGCCGGTGCCCACTGCACGCGCCGCGGCAGCCATGCCCGGAAGCGCGGCGGCTTCCAGCGCGGCCCCGGTGTCCAGCAACCTCGCGTTCGAGTTCCGGGCCAGCAGGTCATCGACGACCGCCACCGTCTCGGCCGGGTGTGGCGAGCAGGTCACGTAGGCGACCACTCCTCCCACGCGCACGGCACTGAGCGCTGCATCGAGCAGTTCGCCCTGCAGGATGGTCAGCTCGGCGACATCGCGCGGGCTCTTGCGCCACCGCGATTCGGGTCGACGGCGCAGCGCACCGAGTCCGGAGCACGGCGCGTCGACCATGACGCGGTCATAGCCACCGGAGTATTCGGCATCGGCGTAGTCCCGTCCGTCGCGCACCGAGATCATCCAGGTGTCCGGATCGATGGCGACCAAGGCCTTGGAAACCAGTTCGGCGCGGTGTTGGGCCGGCTCGTTGGCGGTGAGCTTGGCCCCGCGTTTGGCGGCCAACGCCGCCAGCAGCGCCGCTTTGCCCCCGGGTCCGGCACAAAGATCCAGCCAGTAGGTGTCTTCCCCGCCCTCGGGCAGTGGAACCGCGGCCAGCGCGCGTGCGACCAGCTGGGATCCGGCGTCCTGGACGCGGGTGCTTCCTTCACGCACCGAGGCCAGTCGCGCGATGTCCCCACCCTGGTAGTAGGCCGAATCGGCAACCAGTGTGCCGGGTTCCGCGCCATGGTCCAGCGCCTCGTGGAGCGAACCGACCCCGGGAAGGGCCACCAGGTTCACCACCGGGGCCAGATTGTCGGCGATGAGCAGCTCGGTGATTTCCGAGGCGTTGCGGCCGTGGGCGACAAGTGCCTGGCGCAGCGCCCGAACGATCCACTCGGGGTGGGAGTGCACCAAGGCCGCGGCCGCGCTCTCGTCGGTGAGCCCGGCCACGAGTTCTTCGCTCCAAGCTTCAAGGTCCTTCAAGGCGACCTTGCGCAGCACGGCATTAATGAGTCCGGAGGCCCCGGCACCAATGACCATGCGCGCCAGGGACACCGTCTCATCCAGTG
>JAUNVO010000120.1 GCA_030540695.1 Micrococcaceae bacterium
CGCCATGGATGCTTCCATTCCCGTTTTCCCGCTACTTGATGTCCATCGTGGAGTCCTGGAATTGCGCCTGGACGGGATTTGGCGTCACTTCCACCTCGAACAGGCCCCTGCGTTGGCCAAGGCCTTGGCCAACGCGACCGGCGCGCCGCGCTGGAACCCCACCACTGGCATTCTGACGGTACGCACTCCACTGACTGGAGAGACAGCTGGCCAGGCACGGATTTTTAGCCTCGTCGAATTTTCACCCGCACCCCCGAGCGCTACACTCATTGGTTGAAGGGGAGTAGTTCCGGACCCGGCCACTGCGCCGGGGAAGCGGTGCGTCGACATACCGGTCATCTGGCGGTGACCCGGCAATCCACTTGGTGCCACGGCTGTATTTTGAGGCCGGGGCATCGGGCGAACGAGACCTTCGGTCCACACCATTGGTGGCTCGAGGCTCAACGCACCCGCAAGGAAAAACCCGTCGGGCCTCCCCACCACATGGCCATCCGTGGCCGTGATCACCCCCATGAGGATGAGAGCATGACGCAGCAGGCGCCACCCCCCACACCGGCCCAGATCAAACGCTGGCGCAAATACCTGGCAGACGAACTCGCCGAGGGCGCCCTCTACCGTGAACTGGCCAGCCAGCGCCAAGGCGAAGAGCGGGCCATCCTGCTGGCATTGGCCCAAGCCGAGACCCGCCACGAGGAACACTGGCGCACCTTGCTGGGCGAGCACGCCGGCAAGAGCGCCAGCCCGTCCCTGAGCCGCACCATGCTGCGCTTCCTCGCCCGCCATTTCGGCTCCGTCTTCGTCCTGGCCCTGGCCCAACGGGCCGAGGGTGGCACGCCATACACGCTTGACACCGATGCCAGCCGCCAGATGGCCGCCGATGAACTCGTTCATGAGGAAGTCATCCGCGGCCTGGCAATCCGCGGCCGCAATCGACTCGCCGGCAACTTCCGCGCCGCGGTCTTTGGCGCCAACGACGGACTGGTCTCCAACCTTGCCCTGGTCATGGGCATCGGGGCCACCGGCGTGGCCACCTCCATCGTGCTTTTCTCCGGCATTGCCGGACTGCTGGCCGGCGCACTGTCGATGGCTGCCGGGGAATACGTCTCGGTGCGCTCCCAACGCGAACTGCTATCTGCTTCCAAGCCCACCCAGGTCACCCTCGCGGCGGCACCGGACCTCGATCTGGACGCCAACGAATTGGTTCTGGTCTACAAAGCACGCGGGATGAGCGATGAGGACGCCGCCCACCGCGCAGCCGAGCGCATGGGCATCTACTCTTGCGATTGCAACCCGTCGCTGTCATTGCGGCCCGAGCTCGACGAGCTTAACGATGCCCAGGAGCATGAAGAGCTTGGTTCGGCCATGGGCGCGGCAGCCTCCTCCTTCTGCTTTTTCGCATCCGGCGCCGTAATCCCGATCCTGCCATTCATCTTCGGGATGAGCGGAACCCCTGCCATCATGCTCGCAGCGGTCTTGGTGGGCATCGCATTGCTCTTCACCGGAGGAGTGGTCGGGCTGCTCTCCGGGGCTTCACCGACCAAACGCGGATTGCGCCAGCTGGCCATCGGTTTGGGTGCCGCGGCCATTACCTATGCCTTGGGCCTGCTCGTTGGCGGCTCCGTGGCGTAGCGCCCGCAGCCGTGTTCAGAAGTCGCAGGGCGCAGAGGAAATTGCTTTTTGTTCCGTCACGGGTTAGGCCCCTAAAATGAATGACATGGACGCACGTTTGATCCCAGTGATCGTTATTGCCGGGATCGTTATCTGGTCTGTCTTGGTCGTTGGCATCGTTGTCTTCATGGCAGGTTGTTCCCGGAACTGGGCCAAGGAAAAAGAAGCCGCCTCCCGGGACCGCGAGTCGGTCTAGCGCGTCTGGGCCGTTCCATGAATGCGTGGGATCCGGCATCGGGTCCGTCGGTGGCTCGAAGGCTCCGCGGATCTACGCCACCGGGCATGGAGCCCGGCCCCACAGGTTCATCCCTGCACAAGAACCGCCATGGCCAGCGATCGGGCGCCTGAATCTTCGTCCATCGCGTTCGACGAAATCGACTCTTGCGACTTTGAACCCTTGGCAGCATATCGACCAAACTTGATCAGCACCCACAGCACGATCATCACGAAGGCTGCGCCAACGACACGGAAAATGAGGTCGAATGCGTTTGGTCCCGGGGGATTCATCTGACGAACCCACCCACCGGCAGAGCGGTTTCCCGGAGGTTCGTTCGAAAGCACTGGCGGTTGCCTTTTGAAGCTTCCCGTATGCCAGTTACCCGCTGGATATCACCCACGCCCGACCCGCCCGCCATCCACAGGTCGATGAATCCGCCGAGGTCCAGGGGCGCCACCTGTGCTCTCTTGCGTGGAGCTCCCATGTTGCAGTGATGGGTACGGCCCGCGATGTGAATCCTCGTATCACTGTTGATCAGATCCGGATTTTCACTTCTCCGACGAGGCTATGGGACTTCCTTGGCCTTGAGCCCTGCGCGCAAGGTCAGCGGCTCCCACCAAACCCGCATCCTGGCCGGATCCAGCCGTGGCGACCTGCGCAAAGGGACGATATCCCCGGCCACTGAGATTGGCACGATACGTCTCCTTGGCGGTATCCACCAACAAGGGAACCCTGGAACCCAATCCACCACCGATGACGAAGATACCCGGGTCAAGGACCGCGGCGAGGTTCGCCAGGCCCCGCCCCAGCCACTGCCCGGCCTCGATAATCAATTCACGGCACGCCGGATCCCCGGAAGCGGCCAGGGACGTGACCATTTCCCCTGTCACAAGGTGCGGATCGTTCCCGGCTGCCTCGCGCAGGGCATGAGCCACCGGCGAGTGCACCGCCATGAGGCCGCGCCCCTCCCTGGCCAGCGCATTGCCCGAGGCGTACTGTTCCCAGCACCCACGGTTTCCGCAGGCGCATCGTTGTCCTCCGGGGACGATGGTTTGGTGTCCGAACTCTGCGGCGACCCCGAACCGGCCCCGCTGCAGCTTCCCCTCAACCACGATGGACCCGCCAATCCCCGTGCCCAAGGTCAAACAGACAACATGGCTCTGCCCGCGGGCAACACCAAAGCGATACTCCGCCCAGCCTGCCGCATCGGCATCGTTGCTCAGCAGGACACTCCTCGCAGTGGAGGCCTCGAGCCTCGCCCGCAACGGCTCGTTGCGCCAGGCAAGATGCGGGGAAAACAATACCGTGGAGCCCTCCGGGTTGATCCAGCCTGCCGCCCCGACGCCGACCGCCGCATCCGGGATCCCCGAGCCGAGCTCCGCGACCAGGGCGGTGACCGTCTCAAGCACGGCCCAAGGTTCGTGACCCACGGTGGCGTGCTCCAAGCGCCGCGTCACCCGTCCTTCGGCATCGACCAATCCGGCCGCGATCTTGGTGCCGCCGATGTCAACCCCGATGGCCGTCCGGTCCGCCCTCACGCCAGTCCCCTGACCCCGAAGATGGAACCGTCGTTGAGTTCCACCAGGATCCGCACGGCTTCTTCCGGGTCATCGACGATGAAGATCTTCTCTTCCATGGCCCGCCCCCGCGCAAGCTCTTCGAGCAATGGGAAGGCAGGCAACGTCTTGGTCCAATGCTCGATCCCAACCAACACCATCGGACTGATGCTGCTGGCCGCACCGTAGTAGTTTTCACAGGCGTCTTGGAAGATCTCCTGGACGGTCCCCGCCGCACCGGGAAGGAACACCACCCCACCGGTACACTTCTCCAGCAGCACCGCTTCGCGGGTGGCATTGGCGAAGTACTTCGCGATGTGGGTGGCGAACATGTTCGGCGGCTCGTGGCCGTAGAACCATGTGGGAACACCCAGATTCGCCACGCCGACCGGCCAGCGCTGACGCACAGCCTCGGCTGCCCTCGCCCAATTGGTGATCGAAGGGTCGAATCCCGGTTCCTTTGCCAGCATCCGCAGTGCGGCGTCGAGTGTTTCGACCCCGGAGGCACCGAGATACGCACCCAGGTTCGCCGCTTCCATGGCCCCGGGCCCGCCTCCGGTGGCAACGATGAACCCTGCCTCGGATAACGCATGGCCCAATCGTGCTGCCCTCTCGTACCCGAGGGATCCACGCTGCTGGGCATGGCCGCCCATGACGCCGACCAGATCAGAGTGGGAGAGTTGCCCGGTGCGAATCTGTGAATCAAGCCTCGATCCGATCGCATGGTCGTGCAAGGTCGTGGACAACGCCGCGTTCAGCGCATCGTGGGCGCCGATGCCAAAGCGATGTGCGGACCATGCATAAATCCGCGCATCGGGCACCGACTCATAGGACCCGGATTCCAGGCCCTCATAGAGTTCAGACCCGGTGTAGAGCTCGCCGCGGTACGGATCGAAGGGCAGGCCGGGAATCTCCGGGAAAACCAGGGCCCCTCCGGCACGCAGCCGGCGCTCGATCTTTGTTTCGATCTCGCACCCCATGAATACCGAGCCTGCCGAACGCAACCTGTCCAGCACCGCACTTCGCTCACGCAGGTCCACCGACTGCACGTGCCACCCGTGCATGGAGGCTGCCAACCGTTGATCCGTCAATGCCAGTGCCGTGGCCGCGTGCTTGTCGAAATCCTTCAGCGAGGCAATTTCAACGACGCGCGGGAGCGGATGCAAGGCCGGGGTGCTGTTCATGACATCAAAGACTATCCATATTCGGGGTGCCGACATGTATTTGTGCACAGCCGATTCCGCCCGGGTTCGTGCTGGGGGTCTGAACGTGAAACGATAGGAGGATGACCGATTCTGCTTTTCCCATGGTCGACGCGCGTGAAATCCTGCGCGTCGTTGGTGGTGTTTCCTTCACCCGCGGCAAGGCGTTAGCCACCGATGCTGCGCTGAGCGAGTTCCTGTGGGATCCGGTTGCCCAGGCCTTGGCCGCTACGGTCGCCGAGGAAGGCGAACCCGCCCGCGAGGTCGCCATCACCTTGGCCACCAAGAAGGCGGTGCGCGTCATTGACGACGCCACCTGCCCCTGTGCCGACGCACCCAAGTGCCGGCACGTCGCCGCCGTGCTCATTTACTCCAACTCCATGCACCTGCGCGCCAAGGACGTGGTGTACCGCAACACCGCCGCGGCCGTGCCTGCCTGGCAACAATCGCTCCAAGAGCTGCTCGCCCCGGCACCGGCAACCCCGAAGTCCCTGGGCGGACCCAGCTCCAAGCACCCGGTGTTGCAGATGGGTTTGCAGTTCGATCTGCAGGACACCACACTCTCGGCACACCAGCAGTGGGCCCCCGGCTCGGGTGTGGGACAGCTCAAGGTTGCCTCACGGCGTTGGCGCTTGGGCGTTCGCCCGGTGGTGCGTTCCGGGATTGACCGCTGGGCGCGCTCAAACCTGCGCTGGAACAACATCACCTTCAAAACCTACGGGTTGAACCTTGATATCGAGCAGCACCGCTGGTTCTGCCAGTTCGTTCCGCTCTACCGGGCCAAGGGCGAACTGTACTTCGGTGAAGACAACGATTGGTTGTACCTGGACGAGTATTCCTCGTCCCTGCTCTGGGAACTGCTGCCAGAAGCCAAGGCGCTGGGAGTCGCCCTGGTGGGCATGCGCACCAACACGCGCATCATGCTGGCATCCCCTGCCCAGGTGGCCTTGGGTGCGCGGGCCACCGAGGACGGGCTGGCGCTGGCCCCCTCGGTATCCCTGAACGGCCACAAGTTCATTCTTGATGCGAACATGGCGGCAGGTTCGATCGGCAACCACGGCATCTACGCCGCCACCGAGGACCACCACGAGATCCTGCTGGGCCAGGTTCCCGGAGGGCTGAGCCACACAGAGCTGTCGATGTTGCGCCACCCCGAGACCCTGAACGTTCCCGGGGGCGAAACCGAGGAATTCTTCTCCCGCGTCTACCCGCGCCTTGCCCGCAAGCTGCGGGTCACCAGCCCCGATGCCTCGGTCGAGCTGCCGGCGGTGCTTCCGCCCAAGCTCGTGGCCAAGATCCGCTATGGCACCACCGAGTCCGTGGACGTGGATTGGAGCTTCGATTACCAAGGCATGATCGTTGACGCTGCGGACCGAGATATCCCGGTGGAATCCGCACTGGAGGCCTCCGTGCTGGAAATCCTTAACCGGTACCCGGCCTTCGAAGCCACGGTGCTTGGCCCCAAGCACCTGAAGGGGCTTGAGGTCATCGACTTCGTCCGCCGGGTGCTGCCGGAACTCTCAGAGGTGGAGGGCCTGGTGATCAAGGAAACCGGGAACCGACCCGAGTTCCACGAACTCACCGAGTCCCCCGAGCTGGTGATCACCACGGTGGAATCGGACCGCCGCGACTGGTTCGATCTGGGCTTGCTGATCTCCATCGGCGGACGCCAGATCCCGTTCGCCGAGATCTTGCGCGCCCTGATCAAGGGCGAGACCAAGCTGCTGATGCCCGATCGCAGCTACTTCTCGTTGCAGGACCCGCTGTTCGACAAACTGCGCTCCCTGGTCTCCGAGGCCAGTGGCTTGCGGGACATGAAGGACAAGGAAGCCGATATCTCGCTGACCCGGTACCAGTACGCGATGTGGGAGGAACTCGAAGCACTTGCCGCGCAAATCGAGGGGCCCGACGCATGGGTCAGCGCGCTGAATTCGCTGGTGGACCTGAAGTCCACGGAAACCGAGCTTCCCCCGTCGCTCAACGCCACGCTTCGTCCCTATCAGAGGGAGGGCTTCGGCTGGCTTGCCACCCTGTGGCGCAACGGGCTGGGCGGAGTGCTGGCCGATGACATGGGCTTGGGCAAGACCGTCCAGGCGTTGGCACTGATCCTCCACGCCCACCAGGTATGGGAGGACCCCGACGCACACGTGGGTGTCTCCGCGACGGCCGCACAGCGTGCCCCGTTCCTGGTGGTCGCACCGACCTCGGTTGTCTCAAACTGGAAAGACGAGGCGGAGCGCTTCGCGCCGTCGCTGCGCGTTGCCACGATCACCGACACCGAGTCGCGGGCCGCGGCCTCACTGGCGACCCTCGCCGGGCAGTACGACATCATCGTCACGTCCTACACCTTGCTGCGCCTGAATGATGACGCGTACGCCGACATCGCCTGGGCCGGGCTGATCCTTGACGAGGCGCAGTTCGTGAAGAACAAGGCGACCAAGGCCCACCATGTGGCCCGGGACATGCCGGCACGCTTCAAGCTGGCGATCACCGGTACTCCCATGGAAAACAACCTCATGGAACTCTGGTCGATCTTCGCCATCGTGGCTCCCGGGCTCTTCCCCTCGGCACTGCGCTTCGCGGAAAACTACCAGCGCCCCATCGAACGCCAAGGCCTTGCCGAGCCGTTGGCCCGCCTGCGCCGGAGGGTCCGGCCGTTCATGCTGCGCCGCACCAAGGCCGCCGTGGTCACCGACCTGCCCCCGAAGCAGGAACAGGTCCTGCACGTGGAACTGGGCGAGGCACACCGCCGGGTCTACGACACCCACCTGCAGCGCGAGCGCCAGAAGGTGCTGCGCCTGGTCACCGACATGGACAAGAACCGGTTCACGATTTTCCAGTCGCTGACCCTCTTGCGCATGCTGGCCCTGGATGCCTCCCTGGTGGACCCCGACTACGCCGATGTCCCCAGTGCCAAGCTGGACGTGCTCTTCGAACAGCTCGAGGACGTCCTGGCCGAGGGCCACCGGGCGCTGATCTTCTCCCAGTTCACGTCCTTCCTGAAGAAGGCTGCGGACCGGTTGGACGCCGCGGGAACCCCGTACGCCTACCTTGACGGCTCCACGCGCAAGCGCGCGGAGGTCATCGATTCATTCAAGTCAGGGGCCGCACCGGTCTTCTTGATCTCGCTGAAGGCCGGTGGATTCGGGCTCAACCTCACCGAGGCCGACTACTGCTTCCTGCTGGATCCTTGGTGGAACCCGGCGGCCGAGTCCCAGGCAGTGGACCGGGCGCACCGCATCGGCCAGACCCGCAACGTCATGGTCTACCGGATGGTCGCCAAGGACACCATCGAGGAGAAAGTGGTGGCGCTGCAGGATTCCAAGCGCCAGCTCATCTCCTCGGTCATGGACGAGGGCGCCGGATTCGGCAAGGTGCTCAACGCCGACGACATCAGGGAGCTGCTGCGCTAGGGGGCACAGCTGCACCCAGAGTCTAGGGCACCAGCATGACCTTGATGGAGCGTCGTTCGTCCATGGCGGCATAGGCCTCCGGGGCCTGTTCAAGGCCCATGACGGAGTCAAAGACCAGCCCGGGGTTGATCGATCCGGCCAGCACGTCTTCAAGCAGCTCGGGCAGGTAGGCGCGGGTGCTGGCCGCCCCGCCCGCCACCGAGATGTTCTTTGAGAACAGCACGCCCATCGGCAGTCCGCCCTGGCCGTGCGGGACCCCTACGAAGCCCAGCGCACCGCCGGGTCGGGTGCAGGCCAGTGCCTGTTCCATCGCCTCGGAGGTACCCACGCATTCAAGAACGGAATCGGCCAGGACTCCCCCGAGCAGTTCGCGCACCTTCTGTGCGGCATCGGCACCGCGTTCGGCCACCACATCGGTGGCCCCGAATTCACGGGCCAACGAGGCACGGTCCGCGTGCCTGGACATCGCGATAATGCGGCTGGCCCCCAGCCGCTTGGCGGCCAACACCCCGCAGAGCCCGACCGCGCCGTCTCCGACCACTACGACGGAGCGACCCGGTGAGACCCTCGCTCCCAGTGCCGCGTGGTGACCGGTGCCCATCACATCGGAGAGCGCCAGCAAGGACTTTGACAGCCTCTCGTCGGGGTCGTTGACTCCGGGGACCGGAACCAATGTTCCCTCGGCGTTGGGAACCCGCACCGCCTCGCCTTGGCCACCGTCAACCGGCAGGCCATGCTCGTCGTTGCCACCCCAGACGGCTCGGTGCTCGCAGGCCACCTGGACGCCGTTGCGGCACGGCGGACAGGAACCGCAGCTATTTGCCCATGGCGCCACCACGAAGTCCCCCACGGCCAGACTGGAGACCTTGGTACCAATGGCTTCGATAACGCCGATGAATTCATGGCCGATGCGCCGCGGCTCCGTTGTTTCGGTGACCCCGCGGTATGGCCATAGGTCCGAACCGCAGACGCAGGCGGCGGTGACCCGGACCAACGCATCGGTGTCGGCCCGAAGCTGCGGGTATGGGCAGTCCTGAACGCGGATATCCCGCGGTCCGTGGATCAAGGTGGCGCGCATTGTTCCTCCGCAAAGTTTGGATTGGTGATTCCAGGCTCCACCCTATGCCTGTTCCCTGTCCTTCCGACAACCTTTAGCCACAACCAACCTCCCGTATATGAACGTATGTTGCCCGGGGAAACACGCTTGGTCGTGAATTGTCATTGCCACCACATAGTGTTGGTAGTGCTTCACGAATTCTGGCTGCCTCACGGCAAGGCTCCGACCGGCCAGATACCAACCCCATAGTTGCACGGTGGGTGGTTCGGATGACGAAGCGGCCCCTCGGTTGCATCCCGCGCGA
>JAUNVO010000121.1:0-3627 GCA_030540695.1 Micrococcaceae bacterium
TGCGCTCGTGGTGGCGGTTCTCTGGGGAACGGGCTCGGCACTGCTGGTCCGCGCCGCATTCCCGGCCCGGGCGGTACCCGGAGCAACCACCGCCCGGCAAGCAGCTTCCCGGCAGCTGACCCATGCCCCCGGCGCCCGGTCTCATCGCGCGTGCGCGGCGCGGCATGGCTTGTGGCCCTTCTGGCGGCCTTCGCGGTGGGGATGGCCGTGGTGGCGGTCCTTGAATGGAGGGACAACCCGGCGAGGTCCTGGTCACTGCTCCCGGGTGTCGTGGCCGTGTTGGTTGCCGGAGTCGTTTTCATGACCGGGCGGGTCAGTGCGGACGATGCGGGAATCCGTGTCTACGCCGGGGGTTTGGTGAAGATGCTGCACGTCAGGCCCGGTGCCATCGGGGCTGCGGAAGCCAGGGACATCACCCCGGGTGAGTTCGGCGGCTGGGGTCTGCGCATCAGCGGCGCGGGTGTCGCCTTCATCCTTGGTGCCGGCCCCGGGGCCATCGTGAACCGTACCCGCGGAGGGGCACGCATCTACTCGGTGGCCACCATGGATGATGCCGACGCGATGGCCGGCCTGCTCAATTCGCTCGCCGCTAGGCAGCACCCGGGCCGGTCATGAACTTAGTGACCCGTGCAGGGCCCCGCTAGGCTGGTTCCTGCACCCCCGACCACCACCGTCTAAGGACACTTCACATGCGCGTTCACATCGCCACCGACCATGCCGGCCTCGAGCTCAGCGCCCACCTGATCGAGCACCTGGGTGCCAAGGGTTTCGAAATGGTCGATCACGGCCCCACCGCCTACGACGCGGAGGACGACTACCCCGCCTTCTGCATCAACGCCGCGTTGGCCGTGGTTGCCGACCGCGCTGCGGGCCTGGACTCGCTGGGCATCGTGCTTGGCGGCTCGGGCAACGGCGAGCAGATCGCCGCCAACAAGGTTCCCGGCGTTCGCGCCGCTCTGGCATGGAACCTGGACACCGCCCGCCTGGCCCGTGAGCACAATGACGCCAACATCGTTGCCGTGGGCGGGCGACAGCACGAGATAAACGAGGCAACCGGCATCATCGAGGCTTTTTTGGCCGAGCCGTTCTCCAACGTCGAACGCCACATCCGCCGGATTTCCAAGATCGCCACCTACGAGGAAACCGGCGAGGTCGTGGCCTAGCCCAGGGCCGCACGCATCCCATGCCGGAAGGTCACTCCGTACACCGCCTGGCCCGCCAATTCGACGACGTCTTTGGCGGGCAGGTCCTTGCCGTCTCCTCGCCCCAAGGCCGTTTCGCCCCTGGGGCCCGGCTGATCGACGGACATCGGCTGGTCTCTTCGCAGGCCCATGGCAAGCAACTCTTCCTGGGGTTTGAGAACGAGTTGGTGCTGCGCGTGCACCTCGGGCTCTATGGTGCCTGGACTTTCGGCGGGGACGAGGAATTCTCCGGGGCTTCCTCCATCGGTGCCCCGCGGAAGGTGGGGGAGAGCGAGCTGGGCCCGGGGACCGAGGCAGGACCATACAGCGGACCCCCGGAACCTGTTGGCCAGGTCCGGGCCAGGCTGGTTTCCGCGCATGGCTGGGCCG
The DNA here is from genome assembly GCA_030540695.1 of Micrococcaceae bacterium. GTDB lineage: Bacteria > Actinomycetota > Actinomycetes > Actinomycetales > Micrococcaceae > Paeniglutamicibacter. The sequence continues at coordinate 1,572 of JAUNVO010000121.1, forward strand.
ATGTGCGCGGGCCCAGCGCCTGCGAGGTCCTGAGCATTGAGCAGGCCGCGCTCATCCGCGCCAAACTGGGCCCGGACCCGCTCACCGCGGCGGCCGGCGAGTTCGAGCTGTCCAAGGGCCGTGGCACCGACGCCGGGCACCTGGCCGCGGCCCGGGCCGCTCGCAAGGACTTCGTCTCCCGCCTGTGCGCCAGGAAGACCCCTCTGGGCATCGCGCTGATGGACCAGTCCCTGCTGGCCGGGGTGGGGAACATCTACCGTGCCGAAACGTTGTTCCGCACCCGCCTTGACCCGTTCACGCCCAGCGCCCGGATCTCCGCGCGCAAGGCCGGGATGCTGTGGGATGACATCGTGGGGATCATGGCCGACGGGGTGCGCGAGGGCAAGATCATCACCACGCGACCCGAACACCGCGGGCCAGGCCCGGTGTGGCCGGAAAACGCCTACTACACCTACCAGCGCCAGGGCCTCACCTGCCGGCTGTGCACGCGCAAGATCTCGATGGCCGACGCCGCCGGCCGCAAGCTCTACTGGTGTCCGGGCTGCCAGCGGCCCGCCCGGAGCTAGGACGTGGTTTGCGCGGGCTCCTTCACCGGTGCGCCGTGGACGCGCTCGAGTGTTCCATGGCGGGGAATCAGCCAGGTGAGCACGATGGAGAGCAATGCCGCACCCATCGCGATGCCGAAGGCTACGCGGAACCCGTTCATCGTCGGGACCGCCAGCGGACCGGAGCCCACGCTCATGGCGGCCAGGACCACGCCCATCACCGCGGCGGAGCTCGAGGTGCCCACCGCACGCATCAGTGCGTTCAGCCCGTTCGCCGCGGCGGACTCGGTCTGCTTCACCGCCCCCATGATCAGGCTCGGCATCGCGGCGTAGGCCAGCCCGATCCCGGCACCGATGATCATCGAGGAGGCCAGGATGTGCCAGACCCGGGAGTTGAGCAGCAGCACCAGCACGTATCCAAGGCCGATCACCAAGGACCCGATCATCAGCGTCGTCTTGGGCCCGCGTCGGGCCGATAGCCGTGCCGAGACCGGGGAAAGCGCCATCATCACCAGTCCGCCGGGGAAAAGCACCAGTCCGGTCTGCACCATGTCAAAGCCCAGCCCGTAGCCGGTGGACGCCGGGGCCATCAGCAGCTGCGGGAACACCAGGGTCATCACGTACATGGCGAATCCCACGGACACCGATGCCAGGTTGGTGAAAAGCACCGGCGCCCGGCCGGCCACCCGCAGGTCGACCAGCGGGGACTTGATGCGCAGTTCGTAGAAGCCCCAGAGCACCAGCACCAGCACCGAGCCGCCCAACAGGCCCAGGGTGAGGGGGCTGGACCAGCCCCAGGTGGAGCCCTTGGACACGGGTAGCAAGAGGGCCACCAGCCCGATGCACAGGACCAAGGCACCGAGCAGGTCGAAGCGGGCAGGGGTGCGCAGCGACGAGGCGGGCAGCACGCTCAAGACCAGCACCAGGCACAAAGCCCCAAGCCCGGCCGCCACCCAGAACAAGGTGTGCCAATTTGCGTACTGCGCGATGACGGCCGCCATCGGCAGTCCGATCGCCCCGCCCACGCCCATCGTGGCGCTCATCGTGGCGATCGCGGGGCCGACCTTTTCACGCGGCAACTCATCGCGCAGGATGCTGATGCCCAACGGGATCGCACCCATGGCCATGCCTTGCAGGGCCCGGCCGATGACCATGGGCCACACCGATTCACTCATGGCCGAGATGCCCGATCCGGCGACCAAGACCACCAGCGAGAGCACCAACAGCCTTCGTTTTCCGTACATGTCACCGAGTCGGCCGGCTATCGGGGTGATGGCCGCACCGGAGAGCAGTGTTGCGGTGACGACCCATGAGGCGTCCGACGGATCGGCGTTGAGCATCGATGGCAGCCGGGGGATCAGGGGGACCACCAGGGTTTGCATCAGCGAGACGACAATGCCCACGAACGCCAAGGTGCTCACGATGGCCCGCGGGGAGCGCGATCTGCGGTCGGGGGCCGGTGAAGGGTGTGTGGGTCCGGTGCGATGACTGATTGGGCTACTCCTGGTGTC
>JAUNVO010000121.1:3727-9317 GCA_030540695.1 Micrococcaceae bacterium
GTGACGATTTGCGCGGCACTGATTCAGGGTGCTAAGGTTTTATCCGTTGCCACCGACGAGGTGCAGCAATCTCGGGGATGTAGCTTAATGGTAAAGCCTCAGTCTTCCAAACTGATTACGCGGGTTCGATTCCCGTCATCCCCTCCGAACGAAAATGACCCGGACCGCTTTGCGGGGTCCGGGTCATTTGTCGTTAACTCCCTGGACCCGGTCCCGTGCTGGTCGGTTGGCGGGTGCTTGGGGCCGCGACCGCACCGCGAATTTTGTTTTCCCGCTAATGCTTGTATGGTTGGTCAGCGCCGTTGACGAAATCCAAACTTCTGGTCGACGGCCGATTAGTGGAAACATGCAGATTCTGCATAGACTGTTTCTGCGCTAATCGGGGTGTAGCTCAGCTTGGCTAGAGCGCGCGCTTTGGGAGCGTGAGGTCGCAGGTTCGAATCCTGTCACCCCGACTCAGTACCTTCAACCCCGCAACGGTTACCGCTGCGGGGTTGAAGTCCAACTAGACCAAACATCACACACCAGGAGTGCAACGCTGTGAAGAGCGCCGTCGAAAACCTCAACCCCACCCGGGTCAAGCTCACCGTTGAAGTTCCCTACGAGGAACTGAAACCGCGCATTGAAGAGGCGTACAAGACCATCGCCAAGCAGATCCAGGTTCCCGGCTTCCGCGCCGGCAAGGTTCCGGCCCGCATGATCGACCAGCGCGTCGGCCGTGGCTACGTCCTGGAGACTGCCATTAACGAAGGCATGAACACCTACTACCAGGAAGCCGTCACGCAGAACGAAATCGTTCCGCTCTCGCGCCCCGAGGTGGAAATCACCGAGACGCCGTCTGCCGAGACCGCCGGTGAAGGCCAGCTGGCCTTCCAGGTCGAGATCGACGTCCGCCCCAGCATCGAGCTGCCGGAGTACAAGGGCCTGGAAGTCACCGTGGAAGCCGCCGAAGCCGGCGAAGCAGACATCGAGAAGGCACTGGATGACCTGCGCGGCCGCTTCGGCACGCTGAAGGCCATCGAGCGCCCGGCAGCGGACCAGGACTTCATCACCCTTGACCTGACCGCCTCGGTCGAGGGCGAAGACGTCGACTCGGCCACCGGCCTTTCCTACCAGGTCGGCTCGGGCACCATGCTTGAGGGCATGGACGAAGCAGTCACCGGCCTCTCCGCAGGAGAAGACGCCACCTTCGAGACCACCCTGGCCGGCGGCGAGCACGCCGGTGCCACCGCGCAGGTCAAGGTCACCGTCACCGCGGTCAAGGAGCGCGAGCTTCCGGAAACCAACGACGAATTCGCGCAGCTGGCTTCGGAATTCGACACCATGGACGAGCTGCGCGAGTCGCTTGCCAAGGATGCCGCGGAGTCCAAGGTCATGGAGCAGGGCGTCGAAGCCCGCGACCTCGTCCTTGACAAGCTCATGGAGCTCGTTGAGGTTCCGGTTCCGGAGTCGGTCATCACCGAGCAGGTCGAGCAGCACTTCGAGCAGGGCGCCCACAACGAGGGCGAAGAGCACGACACCGAAGAGCACCGCACCGAGGTTCGCGAGAACACCGAGAAGGCCTTCAAGAACGAGATCGTGCTCGATGCAGTGGCCGAGGCGGAAAAGGTCGGCGTGGCCCAGTCCGAGCTGATCGACTACATCGTCCAGACCGCAGGCCAGTACGGCATGGATCCGAACGAGTTCGCCCAGATGCTTGACGGTGCCGGCCAGGTCCCGATGCTGGTTGGCGAAGTCCGTCGTCGCAAGGCACTCGCCAAGGTGCTGGAATTGGCAGTCGTCACCGACACCAACGGCAACGTCGTTGATCTGAGCGACTTCGTTCGCCCGGCCGGCGAAGATGAGGAATCCGGTGCCTCGGCATCGTCGGCCTCCTCCGCCTCCTCGGCCTCCTCCGCTTCGGCGGCATCGGCCAAGTAGTCCGGCCCCGCGTCACGCGGGATGTAGCTTCCACGTGCGGAGCCGCCTTGAAAAGGTGGCTCCGCACGCGTATTTAACCCCGGCGTTAAGCCCACGGCGATGCGTGGCCCGGCTACCATGCGCCGACAGCGAACAGCTGCCCTTGAGCCTCCAAAGTGGTAGGCCAAGGCAGTAATGTTCAAGGAAGTAACGAGCCGCTGGCCCGACGGACAGAACATCGGGGCACGGCATCACGGAGAGGTATCAGAACATGTCCAGTGACTCCCGCACTCCCACTATGGCTTCGGTAGATCCGGCCAATCGTGAGGACTACATCTACAACCGGCTCCTGAAGGAGCGGATCATTTGGCTCGGCTCCGAGGTCCGGGATGACAACGCCAACGCGATTTGCTCCCAGCTGCTCCTGCTTTCGGCCGAAGACCCGGACAAGGACATCTACCTGTACATCAACTCCCCGGGTGGCTCCATCACCGCGGGCATGGCGATCTACGACACCATGCAGTACATCCCCAACGATGTCGTCACCGTGGCGACCGGGCTGGCCGCCTCCATGGGCCAGTTCCTGCTCTCTTCGGGCACCCCGGGCAAACGCTACGCCACCCCGAACGCACGCATCCTGATGCACCAGCCCTCCGGCGGCATCGGTGGCACCGCATCGGATATCCGCATCCAGGCCGAGCTGATCCTTCACATGAAGAAGGTCATGAGCGAACTGACCGCCACACAGACCGGCCAGAGCGTTGAGACCATCCTGAAGGACAACGAGCGCGACAAGTGGTTCACCGCCACCGACGGCCTCGAATACGGGTTCTTCGACCACATCGCCCAGTCCTCCGGCATCGTTTCCGGTGGCGGCGGGGTCGCAGCGAAGTAGCGCGACGGAATCCGGCAGAACCAATAGATTTCCCAGGAGAAACGATGAACTTCACCCCAGATGCGACCTCCGGCGAGATGCCGTCGGCACGCTACATCCTTCCTCAGTTCGAGGAGCGGACCCCCTACGGGTTCAAGCGCCAGGACCCCTACGCGAAGCTGTTCGAAGACCGCATCATCTTCCTTGGTGCCCAGGTCGACGACGCCTCTGCCGACGATGTCATGGCCCAGCTGCTGGTCCTTGAATCCATGGACCCCGAGCGCGACATCACCTTGTACATCAACTCACCCGGTGGTTCCTTCACCGCGATGACCGCGATCTACGACACGATGCAGTTCGTTCGTCCCGAGGTCCAGACGGTATGCCTGGGCCAGGCGGCAAGCGCCGCCGCGGTGCTGCTCGCCGGAGGAACGCCCGGCAAGCGCCTGGCCTTGCCCAACGCGCGGATCCTGATCCACCAGCCTGCCATGGGCGGCGGCGAGCGTGGCACCGCATCGGACCTGCAGATCCAGGCCGAAGAGGTTATGCGGATGCGTGCATGGCTGGAATCCACCCTGGCCGGACACACCAACAAGACCTCCGAGGAGATCGGCAACGACATCGAGCGCGATCTGTACATGACCGCGGCCGAGGCCAAGGAATACGGTTTGATCGACGAGGTCCTGACCCCGCGCAAGATCAAGGCCGCGGGCAGCATCACCAGCTAGAGACCGCAAAACGAGCAACGGGTGGCCCGCTGACGGCGCGGAAACGCGCACCGCGGGCCGCCCGTTCACGCATTCCGTCGGCACTCTGTCATAGAGTTAAGCAAGTCAAGTATTTCCGGTCTCTCGGACCGGTTCTTTCGGTACCAGATAAGGGGACCAACACGATGGCACGCATGAGTGAAGGGTCTGATCTGCTCAAGTGTTCCTTCTGCGGCAAGAGCCAGAAGCAGGTTCGCAAGCTAATCGCCGGCCATGGCGTCTATATCTGCACCGAGATCATCGAGGAAGAGCTCGAAGAGGTCGAAGAGGGCATCGAGTTCGAGCTGCCCAAGCCGAAGGAGATCTTCGACTCCCTGCAGGAGTACGTGATCGGCCAGGAAAGCGCCAAGCGTTCGCTCGCCGTCGCTGTTTATAACCACTACAAGCGCATCCAGGGCGGGGCTGCCTCGAAATCCGTTTCGAAGCTCAACGGCACCGACTCGTTTGACGAGGTCGAGGTCTCCAAGTCCAATATCCTGCTCATCGGCCCCACCGGTTGTGGCAAGACCTATCTGGCACAGACGCTGGCCCGCAGGCTGAATGTCCCCTTCGCCGTCGCCGATGCCACGGCGTTGACCGAGGCTGGTTACGTGGGCGAAGACGTCGAGAATATCCTGCTCAAGCTCATTCAGGCCGCTGACTTCGACGTCAAAAAGGCGGAGCAGGGAATCATCTACATCGACGAGATCGACAAGATCTCGCGCAAGAGCGAAAATCCGTCGATAACCCGCGATGTCTCGGGCGAAGGCGTGCAGCAGGCCCTGCTGAAGATCCTCGAGGGAACCGTTGCCTCGGTGCCGCCGCAGGGCGGACGCAAGCATCCGCACCAGGAATTCATCCAGCTCGACACCACCAACGTGCTGTTCATCGTGGCCGGTGCTTTTGCCGGACTTGAAGACATCGTCTCCTCACGTGCCGGACGCAAGGGGATCGGCTTCGGCGCCCCGCTTTCGGCACTGAAGTCCGAAGAGGCCTCATACTCCGACGTACGTCCGGAGGACCTGCTGAAGTTCGGGCTGATCCCCGAGTTCATCGGCCGCCTGCCGGTGATCAGCACCGTGGAGAAGCTTGACCGCGAGGCGCTGATCAAGATCCTCTCAGAGCCCAAGAACGCGTTGATCAAGCAGTACCAGAAGATGTTCCGCATGGATGAGGTGGAACTGACCTTTGAGCAAGGTGCGCTGGAAGCCATCGCAGACCAGGCGTTGGCTCGTGACACCGGAGCACGCGGCTTGCGCGCCATCCTGGAGGAAACCCTCAGCGCGACGATGTTCGAGATGCCCAGCCGGGATGACGTCGCAGAGGTCATCATCACCGCAGACGTGGTGCTCAACGGGGCGGAAGCCACCTTGATCTCCTCGCAGCTCGCCGACAAACGCGGCAAGAAGACCGCCTAGCACCCCGCCGTTGCCTCCTTGGCTTCGCCTCATGGCGCGACCGGGGTCCCGCGGCAAAGAAATGCAATTGAAGGAGCACCGCCTTGTCCGAGAAGACACACGTTGATTTTTGGTTCGATCCAACCTGCCCGTTTGCCTGGGCAACCTCGCGCTGGGTGCTGGAAGTGGAGAAGGTGCGCGACGTCGAGGTGGCCTGGCACGTCATGTCGCTCTCGGTGCTCAACGAGGGCCGCGAGGACATCAGTGATGAATACCGCGAACGCGTCGAAAAGGCGTGGGGCCCGGTCCGTGTGCTGACCGCTGCGGCACAGAAACACGGCAACGGCATCCTCGGGGATCTGTATACCGCGATGGGCGTACTGCTGCACCACGAAAAGGTCTCCGACCTCACCGAGGTCATCACCCGTTCCCTCGCCGTGGCGGGACTTGAACCGGAGCTCGCTGAAGCAGCCACGTCCACCGAATACGACGAGGCGCTAAAGGCCAGCCACGACGACGGCATCTCCCGCGTGGGCCAGGAGGTCGGGACCCCGATCATGGCCCTGAATGGAACGGCCTTTTTCGGTCCCGTCATCACCCGGGTACCGACCGGCGAAGTTGCCGGGAAGCTCTTCGACTCGGCTGTCGGCTTGGCGTCGTACCCGTATTTCTTC
>JAUNVO010000122.1:0-6332 GCA_030540695.1 Micrococcaceae bacterium
AAATAAATTGGTATCAACAAACTTGGCACACTATTGAGTTCTCAAACAACAGACAGCTCCCGGTTCGGCATCCGTGGGACCAAAGGTCAGTCGGTGTTTCTTCCGGGGTGATGTGTAAAACTTTATTTCATATTTTTCGCTGTGTCAAATCGGCTTTTTGCTGATTGGCTTTGCTATAAATATTTACATTCTTTCAAAGAATTAATTCTCTAAAATAATGTGGTGTCATTCGCGGCTGACTGCTTTTCGCTTGCCTTGGCCGCGGCGACTTAGAAAACAATACACACGTTTTCCGAAGACGGCAAATCGACGATTTCATATCTCCGTCTTTCCACAAGAGGACTAGTCAGATTAATTTTTAGGAAAAATGACACCTAAAAACCGCAAAGAGCCGGGGCGAGGACGTTGCCGTGACTCGCGGCACTTCCACACCCCGGCTCCATCTCGCTACCGGAAATCTTGCTGTTATCTCGTTTAGTTAGACGACTTCTACAACTGCCAGGTTCTTCTTGCCACGACGGACCAAAAGGTATCTACCGTGCAAAAGGTCGTCCTTGCTCACCACGGCACCAAGATCCGAGTACTTTACGTTGTTGATGTAGGCGCCACCTTCACTAACCGTGCGGCGTGCCGCGGATTTCGACTCCGAAAGGCCCGAAGCCATCAAGATCGAAACCACATCGAGGCTTTCGTCGGTGACCGTGGTGCTCTCGAGCTCCTGGGTCGCGGCTCGAAGAGTTGCCTCGTCCATGTCGGAGAGATCGCCTTGGCCAAAAAGCGCAGCCGAGGCAGCCATGACCTTTTCCGTGGCGTCCACTCCGTGAACCATCGATGTCACCAGATGGGCGAGTTCCTTCTGAGCCTTGCGGGCAAATGGACGTTCGGCCACTTCCTGGCCAAGCGCCTCGATTTCCGCGCGGGTCAGGAAGGTGAAGACCTTCAGGCGTGAAACCACGTCAGCGTCGGCCGTGTTCAGCCAGAACTGGTAGAACGTGTACGGGCTGCACATCTCGGCATCCAGCCAAATGGCATTACCCTCGGACTTGCCGAACTTGGTTCCGTCGGAATTGGTGATCAACGGGGTGCCGTAAGCGTGCGCTCCCTTGCCTTCGACCTTGCGGATCAAGTCGGTGCCACTGGTAAGGTTGCCCCACTGATCCGAGCCTCCGGTCTGCAGTGTGCAGCCGTAGAGCTGGTTGAGCTTGAGGTAGTCATAGCCTTGGAGCACCTGGTAGCTGAACTCGGTGTAGCTGATCCCCTCGTCCGAGTTCAGGCGCGCAGCGACGGTTTCCTTCTTGATCATGGTGCCCACGCGGAAGTACTTGCCAACCTCCCGCAGGAAGTCGATGGCGCTCAACTGCGCGGTCCAGTCGAGGTTGTTAACCATGCGAGCGGCATTCTCACCGTCGAATGAGAGGAAACGCGAGACTTGGGCCTGCAACCGTCCGACCCACTCCCCCACGGTTTCCTTGGTGTTCAGCACGCGTTCGGCCGTCTGGCGCGGATCGCCGATCAGCCCGGTGGAGCCTCCGACCAGGCCCAGGGGCTTGTGGCCGGCCAGCTGCAGTCGACGCATGTTCAGCAACTGGACCATGTTCCCTAGGTGCAGCGACGGGGCCGTTGGATCGAAACCGCAGTAATACGTAATGGAGTCCTCGGAGAGCACCCTCTCCAGCTCGGTTTCATCGGTGGACACATGGACCAGGCCACGCCACTTCAGCTCCTGCCAGATGTTGGCAAACGACGGATCATTACTTTGTCCCACCAGTGCGGGATTCTGCTCAATTTCAGACACCCTACTAAATTAGCAGTCTCTGCGCCGTTTTACTCTTCCGTGTCAATGCCCGCCGGAATCGCGCCCTCGGCCAGGATCCGGAGCCGCTGGGTGGTGCGTGTCATGGCAACGTACAAGTCACCGACACTTCCATCGACTTCATCGATCATTTCCTGCGGTTCGATGATGAGCACCACATCGAATTCCAGGCCCTTGGCTTCGCGTGCGCCAAGCACAACGATGTCCTGGCTCAGTCCCCCGGAACCTGTACCCACTCGCCTCCCGAACTGCTCGATGACCGCGGCGCGCACCGTGGCCAGACGCGACTCGGGCACGATAACGGCCAGCAGGCCGCCATCGGCGATTTCGACCTCGCCGGGCAACACCTCGTGCAGCTTGGGCAGAAGCTGCCCGGATTCCAGCCGATCCACCAGCGGTGGCCATTGGCCCTCGCGCACGGCCTTCGGCGTCGAGATCGTCAGCCCGGCTGCGTGTGCCACCCGCGTAGCGGCAGCGGCAATCTGCATGGGGGTGCGGTAGTTGACCGTCAGTTCCTCCAAGGTGAAGCGCTCGGCCACAAACGGCTTCATGGCCTGGGCCCAGCTGCTGGCACCGGATGCCGAAGATGTCTGGGCGATGTCCCCCACCACGGTGAAGGACTTCAAGGGGCAACGGCGCATCAGCAGGCGCCACTGCATCGGCGAAAGTTCCTGGGCTTCATCGACCACCACGTGCCCGTAGGCCCAGTCGCGGTCGGCCACCGCGCGCTCGGCAGCGGTCTGCCGGGCCTCGGTCTCCTGGTTCATGGCAGCCAGATCCTCGGCATCCACCAACCCGTCGATTCCCGCGTTGAAAAGCATCTCGTTGACATTGCGCAAGGTCGCTTCCGCATTCTCCACGTCGCGCTTGAGCTGTGCCTCTGCACCACCCTCGTGGTTGCCCACCACCTTGAACTCGCCAAGCAGGTCCGCTGCCTCGTCAAGCAACGGAACGTCGGACTCCGTCCACGCTGCGCCGGGCTCACGATAGAGGGCTTTCAATTCCTGCTTGTTCAGTTGCGGTGCAGCAGCAGCCAGCAGGTGTTCCTTGGCGAAGAGTTCCTCAAGGAGGGACTGCGGGGTCAGCGGCATCCAGCAAAGGTTCAGCGCAATGCGCACGTCACGGGATTCGCGCACTTCCTGGATCAGGTAGCTGCGGTCCACCGCGTTGCCGTTCCCCGACGATTCCTCAAGTATCTGCTGCAACTGCTCGGCAAGCTCGCGCACCAGGGTCTTGGTGAACACTTCCCTGGCTTCGTTGTGAGGCTTTCGCGAGGCACGGGCCCGTTCCCGCGCATGACGCACCTGGCCACGGCCCAGGACCAGTCGGGTGCCCTCGACGACCACGCGGCGGTCCTCGGCCAGCAGTCGCTGGCGGTTGGCCACGGCCTTGGCCACCACCTTGGCCATGAAGGCCTTGCCCTTGACCCGGGCGGTCTCGCGATTGTGTTCGGCCACGGCATGGATCCCGGGGTACAGATCACCCACCGAGGACATCACGACCCCTGTTTCACCCAAGGACGGCAGGACTCGTTCGATGTAGCGCATGAAAGAGGAGGATGGCCCCACCAGCAGCACACCGGCGGTCTTGAGCCGTTCGCGATGTTCATAGAGCAGGAAAGCCGCACGGTGCAGCGCAACGGCGGTCTTTCCGGTTCCCGGCCCACCCTGGACCACCAGCACCCCGGCCAGGGGGGAACGGATGATCCGGTCCTGCTCGGCCTGGATGGTGCCCACGATGTCGCCCATGCGTCCGGTGCGCTTCTGTGTCAGTGCGGCCATCAGCGCACCCTCGCCCTGGTGGTTGTCGTTTTCACTGAAGAGCTCGGTGTCCAAGACCTCGTCGTCGATCCCCAGCACCGTGCGTCCGCGCAGCATCAGGTGCCGGCGACGGCGCACGCCCTGCCGGTGCAGCGCGGTGGCCTGGTAGAACGCGGCGGCCTCGGGTGCGCGCCAGTCGACCATCAGCCGGCTGAGGTCCTCGTCGGTCATGCCGATCCGTCCGATGTAACGCGGGGAGCCGGCATCCTCCCCGGCACGGTTGGCATCCTCGTCCAGGTCCAGGCGCCCGAATACCAGGCGATCCTCCACGGCGTTGAGCTGGGCCAGCCGGTCTTCGTAGAGTGCAGCAAAGGAGTCGCGTTCAGACACGTTCTGGATGGAGCCCTGCGGTCCGGTGCGCCGGGTACGGGTCAGCTGCTCCAGTTTTTCGGCACGCAGCTCATCGAGGCGGTTGTAGAGCATCGAGACATAGTCGCGTTCGGCTTCGAGCTCCGGTTGAACGGTCGTGGACTCTGGCATTCAGCACTCCGATGATGGGACGAAATCGTGGACAGACCAGTTTACGCTCTCAGGGACCTGGCAATTGACATCCTCGGCCGATTTCCCGGCGTTGCCACGTCCTGGGCAGTGGTCATACCAGCTGGAGGGAATGCACGTTCAGGCCGGCGAGCTTCTCACGACCGCCCAGGGCCCCAAGCTCCAGGACAACCCCGACCCCCGCGATCGTTGCCCCGGCCATGCCCAGCAGGCGCGCTGCCGATCCCACGGTTCCTCCGGTGGCAAGCACGTCGTCGAGGATCAGCACGCGGGAACCCGGGGCAATGTCATCGCGGTGCAGTTCCAAGGTCCCGGTGCCGTATTCGAGCGTGTATTCGTCGCTGTGCACCGCGCGGGGCAGTTTTCCCGCTTTGCGCACGGTGATCATGCCCGTGCCGGTGGCGTAGGCGGCGGCTGCGGCCATCACGAATCCACGGGCCTCGATCCCGGCGATGACATCGAATTGGCCGGCGAATGGAGCAATGACCTCATCAATGACGCGGCGCAGCCCGATGGGGTCGGCGAACACGGGGGTCAGGTCTTTGAACGAAATCCCCTTGGAGGGATAGTCGGGAACTATTTCGCTCAGTCGGTCAAGAAGGGCACTCATGCTTTCAGGCTGTGGAATCACCCAACAAGTCTAGACCCCGGAGTCCCGCGACTTGCGCGGTGCCGCCTTGCGGTAGCCCGAGACGCTGGCTTCACCGGGGAGCCAGAAGCGGTAGGGGTATTCCTCGGTGCCTCCGGCCCCGGCCACGCCGGTCCGGGGACCCACCAGGTAGGAGGCGGGGGAACCGGCGAGGTTTTCCAGCCCGAGTGCGGGGCCCGGGGGCCCAGCCACCCCGCTGGCGTAGCTGGCCAGGTTGTTGGCCAAGGTCAGGCCCAGCCCCTGGGCCAGCCGCGCGGGCCCGCTGAGCAACTTGATCTCCGGTGCCCGTGGATGCCCCCGTCGCGCCAGGACCGTTTCGAGTCCCTCCAGGACCTCACCGGCCCGCATCAGCACTGCCGATGCGGTGCCCTCGGACCCGCAGACCACGTTGGCGCAATGGTGCATGCCATAGGTGAAGTACACGTATGCGGTTCCCGGGGCGCCGAAAAGACCGGCGTTGCGGGCGGTTTTTCCCCGGTAGGCATGGGACCCCGGGTCCATCGAGCCGTCATATGCCTCGACTTCGGTCAGTCGCACAATGACCAGCTGGCCGTCGATGAAGCTGGAGACCCGGGCACCGAGCAGATGCGGCGCCAATTGCATCGAGGGAAGAGCCAAGAGCTCCTCGCGGTTTCCTGTCCCCATGTCAGCTCCTTACGGTGGACTGCCCTAGGCTTGCTTCCTGGGTTTCCCGCCGGATGGCCAAGGGCCCAGCTCCGGCAGCTCGGTGCCGTCCCCGTCGGCGGTGGCCTGCACGGGGCCCACCGGTTCGCGCCCGGCCAGCCAAGCGGCCAGGTCGAAGTCGGTGCCGCTGAGAACCGTGGCGTCCTCCCCGTCACCCAGGACAATGCGCTGGGCGCCGTGCGGTTGCAGGACGTAGCGCCTGCCTTCGGGCACCCGGACGGCGAGCTCGTCAAAGAGGTGGGCACAGAACTCGGGCTCCCAGTCCGCGACACTGCGCTCCAGCGCCAGATCGCTGGTGTGGATCACCACCTCGCGCCAGATCGCGTGGAAGAGCTCGGCGACGCTTCCCCCACCACGGAATCCCGTGACAAGGTCCCACTGCTCTGGACCGGTCGCGCGGACGGCGGATTCCAGGGCACCCAAGGACTCGTTGGTCCGGGCGACCAAGGGGCCGGAGCGCATCAGGGCGGCCATCTCGATGTCGGTGTTCCGGCCCTCGGGGCCCCCGTCGTACATCGGGAAGGGATCCCCGGTGCCGGCGGTGTCCAGCTGCCGTTTCGCGGCCTTGGCGAAACCATCGATATGGGCCACCACGTGGGCCCGGGTCCACCCCGGCAGGACGCTGGGCGCGGCCGCGGCCTCGTCATCCAGGGTGGCCAGCAATTCGCGGAGGGATGTCAATGCGGCGATGATCCTGCTCGCCAGGTCCTGTTGGGTCAGCTCACTCATACCCAACACCATATCCGCACCAAGACCCGAAAATCACGCGGGCGGGGTCCACCACCAACGGGGTGGGCCCCCCCCCCCGCACAGCCCCTGGGTTGCCCGAGCCCGCGCCGGTACGCACCCGAACCCACCCCTCCGTCAG
>JAUNVO010000122.1:6342-9273 GCA_030540695.1 Micrococcaceae bacterium
CCCCCCATGCTCCCCACACAGCCCGTAAAAGCCGGGGGGGGGGGACAACATATAGGGTGGTGGACCCCGCCCGCGTCACAGCCAGTGGTTTGCCCTAGCCGGCGAAGGTACGCACCGGAACCAACGCTTCCTTCAGCGCGCCAAGTTGGGCCAGCACCGCGGAGGGCGCGGTGCCTCCCTGCGCGCTGCGCGAGTTCAGCGATCCCTCGGTGGACAGGACGGTGCGGACCTCGGGGGTCAGGTGGGCGGAGATCGAGGAGTAGTCCTCGTCGGAAAGGTCCCAGAGCTCCACGCCCTTGGACTCGGCCAGCTTCACGGCCGCGCCGGAGAGCTCATGTGCGTCACGGAACGGCACGCCCTGGCGGACCAGCCATTCGGCAATATCGGTGGCCAGCGCGAAGCCAAGCGGTGCGAGCTCGGCCATGCGCGCGGTATTGAATTTCAGCGTGGCGATCATTCCCGATACCGCGGGAAGGAGCAGTTCGAGGGTATCGGTGGCATCGAAGACCGGCTCCTTATCTTCCTGCAGGTCCCGGTTGTAGGCCAGCGGCAGCGCCTTGAGCGTTGCCAGCAGCCCGGTGAGGTTGCCGATCAGGCGCCCGGCCTTGCCGCGAGCGAGTTCGGCAACGTCGGGGTTCTTCTTCTGCGGCATGATCGAGGAGCCGGTGGAGTAGGAGTCATCCAGCGTGACAAAGGAGAATTCCTTGGTGGCCCAGAAGATGACCTCCTCCGAGACCCTCGAAAGATCCACGCCGATCATGGCCGCCACCCAGGCATACTCGGCAAAGACGTCCCTGGACGCGGTGCCGTCGATGGAATTCCAGGCAGCGGAGTTGAAACCGAGCTCCGTTGCCACGGTGTTCGGGTCAAGCCCCAGCGACGAACCGGCCAGTGCGCCGGAACCGTAGGGGGACACCGCTGCGCGCTTGTCCCAGTCCGCCAGCCGCTGGACATCGCGAAGCAAGGCCCACGCGTGCGCCAGAAGGTGGTGCGAGAGCAGGATCGGCTGTGCGTGCTGAAGGTGCGTGCGTCCGGGCATGGCTGCATTGGGGTGTGCCTCGGCCTGCTCGATCAGCGAATCAATGGTGGCCAATACCCCCCGGGCGATGACACGGGCATGGTCGCGCAGGAACATGCGCCCAAGGGTCGCGATCTGGTCGTTGCGCGAACGGCCCGCACGGAGTTTGCCGCCCAAGGCCGTTCCCGCACGCTCGATCAATCCGCGTTCCAGGGAACCGTGGACGTCCTCATCGGAATCGGAGGCGACGTAGGCACCAGAGACGACGTCGGCTTCCAAGGTGTCCAGGGCCTTGATCATCCCTTCGAGCTCGGCATCGTCCAGCAGCCCCGCGGTGTTCAGCACGCGAGCGTGCGCGCGGGAACCGGCGATGTCATAGCGGGCAAGCCGCCAGTCAAAGTGTGTGGACTTGCTCAGTGCCGCCAGCGCGTCAGCCGGGCCTCCGGCGAATCTTCCGCCCCAGAGTGCACCTTCGTTTGTAGCCGATCCCATGTTCATCCTTCCGTGCGCCTTGATGGGCGCCGGGTAGAGAGGTGTCAAAATCCACTGTTCATCGTAGTGCAGGGTAGTTCTCCGGCCTCGACTCACCACAGATTTTCTTATATTTATTCATAAGTTTACATAAATATTCAATCTTCTTGTTGTGGATCAGCCCCTTCGCTCGCTCAACGGTACGATTTACATATGACAGAACCGAACACCCCCGACGAATTATCAGATGAGGACATTGCGTTCCTGCACTCCATTTTCGACTTGGCGCGCGAGGGGAACTCCGAGAAACTGATGCTTCTGGTTGACCAGGGCATCCCGGGGGACCTCACCGACCCCAAGGGCAACACCCTGATGATCCTGGCCGCCTACAACGGGCATGACGACATCGTTTCGGGCCTCATCGAACGCAAGGCGGATCTCAATCGGCTTAACGACAAGGGCCAGGGCGCCTTGACGTGTGCCGTCTTCCGCAAGAATGAACCGCTGGTGCGCCAGTTGCTGTCCAACGGCGCCGACCCGCACCTCGGTTCGCAGAACGCCCTCGCGGTAGCCAAGATGTTCGAGCTTCCCGAACTCGCAGCCGTGATCGAGGAGTATCTCTAGACTCGGCTCCCCAGCCAAAACCCGTCACCGCCCCGTACAGGCCACCTCCCTCCCAAGGCGGCCCGCACGGGGCGCGGTTCGTTAGTCGCGACGCCCTGCGCCGACACCTGCGCGGCCTGTCCCGGTAAGGCCCCACAGGGCCTGAAGCCCGGTGGCCGATACGGCTTTGCTCTAGTCACGCCTGAGAATCCACTGTGTCCCCTCCACAAGTCCAACGCTCCGGCGTATCGTGGTGCGTACCAAGTGTTTCAGATCACTGACAGGAGCCTAGAAATGCATATCGAGATCGTGCGAGGAGACATCACCGAGCAAAAGGTCGATGCGATCGTCAATGCAGCAAACCCCTCCCTGCTCGGTGGCGGTGGCGTGGACGACGCCATACATGCGGCAGCTGGCCCCTCACTCCTAGCGGAATGCCGGAAGCTCCGGGCCACGACTCATCCCGACGGGCTCGCCTCCGGCCTTGCCCTTGCAACCGGCGCCGGGGACCTGCCTGCCCGCTGGGTGATCCACTCCCCCGGGCCCAACCGCCACGTGGGACAAACGAATCCCAAGACCCTGTCCAAGTGCTTCACTAACTCCCTGTATGTCGCATCGCGGCTGGGGGCCGGCAGTATCGCGTTCCCGGCCATCGGGGCGGGTTTCTACGGCTGGGCACCAGAGGAAGTTGCCTCCGTCGCATCACACGCGATCCACGAATGGTTCGAGATGTACTCGCACTCCACGTCCATCCACCGCGTCGTCTTGGTCGTCCACAACGATGAGGTCGAAACGGCCTTCCGCAAGGTCTTCGACTCTCCGCACAGCGAGAGCGAACT
>JAUNVO010000123.1 GCA_030540695.1 Micrococcaceae bacterium
TCAGCCTTGGCGCGGAGCGATGGTGGAAGCGGCAGTTCATAAGTGTGCCGCTGATCGCGGCCAATCATTCCTCCAGTGACGAGGACTGCCCTAGTTGTCGCGGCAGCACCTAGCCGACTGGTATCGAGATGTCCGTAACCAAGAAGGGCTGTCAGATGACGACGCGCCTGTGGGGTGGTGAGTCCAAGTTCGTGGCGGAGTCTCGTTTCCCACGTGCCCCAGCTGCTTGAGTGGGCAAGAAGCGCACGCACAAGGATCGGATGGTACTGCGGATCAGGTAGCGATGGGTCTTCAGAACCGTGTGTATCAGCTTCGAGAATGTCGAACAAGCGGCTGGCCTCGCGCGAAACCAACGCGGTGGCGTTGCTCGTTCCGACGGTAAAAACAGTGTTGTTCGTAGCACCTGCTCGACCTGGAGCGGCAACCTGGAGACCGGGTCCGCTGGCTCCTGTTGGGGCAAGACTAATGGCAACGGTTTCATCGCCATGCCGGAGTATGGGACGGGTGTAGTATGCCCTGCCTCCGGCGTGATGGAGGTCTGGCTTTACGGAACGATCGACTCCGGGGCCTGTGGCTCCATAATGTGCCGGTGCACCCGGGTGGGTAATGTCCCATACAGTGTCGGGCACTTTTATTTCCCCGAGCCAATCGTGATGGGTGGCACCGATGGTCAGAGCATTGAGTGCATCGCCCGGGGGCAGTATGCCACGAACTAGAGTGGCGTCGTAAACGGCGCGGGTTGCCGCCGATCGGGCTGCCTCGGGAGTGTTCGTTGCTGTTGAGGGGATGACTATCGGTTCGAGGTGGTTACCGGCACTGACGATAAACAGCAGATTGTAGTGGTGGGCCAGCCAGTCGAGCAGACGACCGACTGGGCTCATCCTTCTCACGAGGGCTCTGGCTTGTGCTCCGATGGAAAGGTTGACTATTCGGATGCTCGGGGCTGCGGCATCCCTACCACCTTCCCCCTCAATCATGCGTCTTACGGCTCGGTGCAGCAGATCGGGGAGTAGACGGTTCGGGATAACCTGTTCATATCCTGCACTGAATTCATGTGGTCGTAAGATCGGGCGCACGTACAACGGCCGTTCCAGCGGTTTTTCTTGCGCAGATAAGTCACCGTGGACAATTAGAGACGCCATCGCAGTCCCGTGATGACGTGAGGACAATGGGTAGCTCTCGCCAAGCCCGTCGGGGTCATCGACCACCAGCCTGCCGGCCAGGGCCTCGTGGTTTTGGAACGGCAACCCGTCCAGCAGCGCAATACGTGGAAGCCCTACCACTTGCGTTCGGTGGGGGAGCTGTACCTGCTTAATGGGTTGGAGAGTGGCGGGCGCGACGTTCATCGATGTAAAGGGGCTGACGAACATGACATCGTCCGTAGTCAGCAATCGGATGGACGCCGCGCCATTCGTCAGTACAGATTGAACCTGCTGAATAGGGAGTTCGACTAGGAGCGCATGATAGCTAATCTCGCCAATCTGGGAGCGATCTATGATGCGCCCCCCGGCAGCCTTGACGACTTGTTCGACATGGGCCTGAGCAGTGGTGCGTTGTGAGGCATCGCGGCGATACCACAACTCAACTTCGACGATCACATCGCTGACTGATTGTCCGATTACGTCTAGAGTTTCCTGCCACTGCTCACGTAGGCCTGTTTCCCGAATACGATCGTCCGGACCCCAGCGCCGGATCGCTGTCAATTGCTGGAAAGCGGTCTTGAACTTGCCAAGGCCATGCTCAAACGACGCGGATGGATCCTCTTGCCACAGTGCGAACAACCGCAGGAGTTCCTCGATTGCCTTAGCATTTGACATTACTAGATACAGGGAATGTGTAACAGGTTTGTCGGTGCGGCCTTTCGCTCGTTCGACCATGTGGAAGTCGTCGTCTGCGTCGGTCTGATCACCTAATAATTCGGAAAGAAACTCAAAGCCGTCGATCCGAGAGATTGCGTTGCGAAAGTCGTTGACGCTACCTGCGAGGTCAAATACGACCACCAGTGCAGGATCGACCTCGTCGGTCGCACTAACAGCAAGGCGTGCCCTCTCAGCATCGAATGCCGCAGTTAGTTCGCCGAACTGGGGCTTTAGTCGTGCCCCCTGTCGGGCAGCACTGGGCTTTGACAAGCGAGGCATGTCTCGCCGCGGCTGTGGTGGTCTCCCGGTGATCGCTGGCGGCCCGAAGGTCAACAATGGCCGGTGCTCTGCAGTCACCTCGCCGCCTGACCGCGACGGTGTTCAAGTCGTTCTTGGACTATTCGTCGAATGTTGCTTTCTGGGAGCTCCAGTACAGCACGACGCCGCACGTCTAAGGCGAACTCTTCTAAGTCGGAGTAGCTTGCCCCGGAAAGTTTGTCCGCCAAAGTCCGTGGAGCGAAACCAAGCTCGCCACCCAGCCTGGCTTCGAGCCGTTCTAGGAACCGAGTCGCCTCCGCCCGACTTGGCGGTTCGAGTTCGGCTCGAATCTGGAAACGTCGCCATGCGGCACGGTCAAGTAACTCGCTATGGTTGGTGGCGCCGACTAAAAGCACATGAGCCGGGAGCTTGTCAATTTGTAGGAGTAGTGTCGATACCACTCGCTTGATTTCACCGGTTTCGTGTTCATCCGATCGTTCCTTTGCGATGGTATCCAGTTCATCAAAGAACAGCACGCATCGACGAGACCGGACAAACTCAAAAGCATTGTCGAGCCGAGCCGCAGTTTCGCCAAGAAAACTCGACATTACGCCCTCATAACGGACCACATAAAATGGAAGCATCAACTCCGATGCAATCGCTTCTGCGACGCTTGTCTTCCCATTGCCAGGAGGGCCGGATAACAGTATTCGATTTCGAGGTTCGATGCCGTAGCTCCGCAGAAGCTCCGCGCGCTTTTGCTCCTCGACCAACTCCGTTACGACTCGTCGCGGAACCGGCGCCAGTTCTAAATCCTCCAGGCGACGACTCGGAATAACTTCGTGCACGAGGTCGCGAATTGCCGCGGCGCGGTCATCGCGCACAAGCCCTTGCCCAGTCGTAGTGATGAGATCCGAAAGGCGATCGGCAACTAAATGATGCTGATTAGCGCGCTCTTCGGCGATCACCGCCTCAACTAGTATCCGGAACCGGTCACGGTCTCCACGACGTTCGGCTTCTACGAGATCAAGAAGCAGATCCGCGCGTGCCATAATTCTCCTCTAACCGTCTTTCCTGTACTTGGTGTCCTACAGTCTAGCCCGGCAGCTTCGTAAGCTACTGGCCGCACCGCCTCTACCGATCGATCAATTGCGATCCACCCGCCGTGTCCGATCCATTGCGTGCTTCGCGAGATACTTGTAGTCGGGAATTCCTCCGAGCGAGCGCAGGTGTCCAGAAGGGCCGCAATTCCCAAACATCGCGAAATGCTATGAGATTCAAGGCAACCTATGGTCTGTGAGAGCGATGCTTGGTGATCACAGATAGTGACACTCAAGTGTCGTCGTCCACTTTGGCGCAAGGCACGGATTGGGTGGGTGTCAGTTGGCTAGCACACGTCGGTAGCCGTGTAATTCGGCGGCCCATCATGGCCAATGGGTTCCAGGGGACCCGTCCGGAATTTGGCGCATTAATCTTGGCTCATTCTGATATCTGGGATCCCCGACATACGGGAGTGCTTCCGCTGAAGCAAAAGCATGGTAGTCAGCCGCTGTCAGGTAGTAGACCTCTGGCCATGGCCCGTGAACTTGAATTTGAGCAGGGTCAGGCGAGATCAGGAGGACTGATCCACGCCAGATTTCGTCTGGGATGGCTTCCATCCATGCCCGTTGAACGTATCCGAATTTGTCCCATCTGATGGTGACCCATGTGCCCGTCGGGTCCAGCGCATGGATGTCTAGGACCGTGACTTCGGTGGTAACGCCGAGCTGGCTCTTGACGCTGGAGAAGTGTTCCCATTGTTGGACGGCATGGGTGATCCATGTCTTCGTTCGGCGGATCTTCATGAACCAAATGGCTGCTGCGGCCCCGACCAGGACGATGGCAGCAGCCACGATGGCCAATCCAGCTGCCGAAGCGGACGGCTGGGCCAAGATCAGGCGAATGGCGATGACGAGGCAGACACCGCTGATTACGGTGAGTGTGACTGCCCAGCCGGATGAGGTCTGGGGTTTGACCATCGGATTCGTTCGCATGACTCGACCTCCGCCTATGTTCTGATTTTACAGCGAGGGGCCGACATTGAGCACGGATGAATGGGGGCGGGGCGTCGGCTCAGGCCTAGCCGTCATCGATGTTGCCGTAGGCGTGCTGCTCTTGGCGACGGCGATGCGGGCCTCAAGCCGGGCTCGCTGGTTGGAATGGTCCCATTCAGTGGCGCTGGGAGTCGGTCCGAGAGGCAATGCATTGTTGTCGATATCCCAGCGGTCGCGGAAGCCGGCGACGTCACGTACAAGGGTCTTCCACGCCACGTCGTTGGCTTGCAGGCCGGTTTGTGCACGTAGTTGGTCCATCCAGGGTTCTTCGTTGGCGAGTGCGTGGACGGCCACTGCGGACAGCCGTTTGGAGATCCGCTGCTGAACGTCGTTGAGAAGTTCACGGAGATCTTCCCGGTCCGTGGGCACTGACGTTGGCGCAAACGTCAGTGTTGCTGTGACAGGTTGCCGCCGTTGGAGGGCTTGCAGGCGTGAGTGCACGACGGCGGTAACGTCACGGGCGCCGGCTGTTGGCTCCAGTCCGCCGACCAGGGTTTGTTCGGCGAGGGTCCGGTTGGTGACTGCGGTGCGCCGCCATGCGGCGACCATGGCGCCCCAGGATGGGGATGCTTGCATTTGAGCCAAAGAGCCGGGGGAGTGGGTGTTGATGAGGTGGGTGATGTCGTCGGACGCGGCGATCTGGGCCAGGTAGTCATGCTCGGCGAGCAGGCGGGACAGGGAGTTGGCCTGGTTGCGTTGTTCCTCGCGGACCTCGTGGGCCGTGTGCTCGGCACCTTCGATGGAGAGTAGGCTAGCGAGGATTTGCCTCCAGTCCGGCAGGGAGGATGGGTCCACGCCGTGGTGGTCGCGGGGGTCGGGTTCGCTGATGTAGGCGTGGTTGCCGCTCTTCCCGCGGGTCATGGAGACGTAGAAGAGTTCACGGGTGAGTCTGCCTTCGCTGACGAGGGTGTGGCCGGTGTCGACGGTGATTCCCTGGGAGCGGTGGGCGGTGGTGGCGTAGCCGAGTTCCACGGACTCGGCGAGATAACCGGCGCCGAGGGTGATTCGTGCTCCGTTGTCGTGGCGGATACCTGCGATGGAACCGTCCGGATTGGGTGAACCAGACACCGTGATGAGGGTTCCGTTGCGGATGAAGTCTCCGGTGTCATCGAGGAGGTGGCGGTCGTTGCGCCGGGCAAGGATGGTGTCGCCGCGTCCGGCGTGAAGGCCGTCGCTGAGGTCCACGGTGGCTTCTGCGTCGGCGGCGCCGGAGCCGACGCGGTCGGCCTGGGCGCGTTCGTTGAGCATGGCGACGGTGTCATTGTCCGGGGCGATCAGGATCGAGGTCTTCCCGGTGCGGATGTCGGCGTCCCAGCGGTTGTAGGCGTCATCGACCATGGCGTCGTAGGTGCCGCTGCTGATGCGCTCGTGGGCTGTGTACTCGGTGATGACGTCGGTGTCGCCTGTGCGCAGTTTCAAGGAGGCCGTGCGTTCCCATTCATTCGTGAAGCGCCAGACTGTGCTGAGTCGTTGGGCGCAGCCGGTCCTGTCCAGCCAGCCCAGGACTCCGCCGGCGTCGATGGAGTCCAGCTGTGCCGGGTCGCCGACCAGCAGGATCTTGGCCCCGGCTCCTGTGGCCTGGTCCAGGAGGGCGGCGAGCTGGTAGGTGGAGACCATGGAGGCTTCGTCGATGATGACCAGCTGGTTGGGCCGGAACTGCCACTGTGCTTGGGTCGCTGTGAGGGTGCTCATGCGCTGCGCCAGGCGCTCCAAGGCCTTCCGTGCCTGTGTGTCCTGTCGTGGGGATTGATAGGCTGCCTGGTACCTTTTTGCCGCTTCTGTGTAGTGTCCTGCCCGTATGGCCGCGCCTGGGCCGGTGGATTCGTAGAGCCATTTGCTCACGTTGTCCGTGGCCAGTCCGAGCTCGTGGCCCAGGACGTCCGCAGAGGCCGCAGCGGGGGCCAGTCCCACCACGGTCCCGGCGCCGAAGCGGTCCTCCCAAAGGGCCCTGACGGCGCTCATTGTCGTGGTCTTGCCCGTCCCGGCCGGGCCGACGACGGCGTCCAGCCGCCTCCCGCTGGCCAGCACGGCCTCGGCAGTTCTGCATTGTTCGCCCTGCAGAGACTCGCCACGGGTGCTGCGGAACTGTTGCAGAGCGTCCTGGACGGTCGTTGGGTCGAGGTGCGGGCCAGCGTCGTGCGTGTGGGCTTTCATGATGGCCTCCTCGTTCGCCAGCGTGGAGACATCGGTGAACAGGTGGGCGCTGGCCAGGTCAAAGACACTGCGGCCATTGAACACCAGATCCGGGGCTGTCGTGCTGGGGACGCCGTAGCGGAACTCGTTGAGCGCCACGGACTGCTCCTCGGCGGAGGTGGCAATGGCATCCATGAGGCGGATCCTGTCGGCGGCTGTAGCGCAGCGGATCTCCAGGCACACCCGTTCCGCCTCGGCGATCAAGTTCCAGCGATTCCAGGTGGCCCGGCGCCGGGCGACCAGGTCCTTCACCAGCCCTGCCGTGCTGGAGATCCAGTCAGCGCCCGTGTCGGCGGCCGTGAGTGGATGGGCGTGGGAACGGTTGATGGTTGCCGCCAGCACGGCCTCGGGATCGAAACCCTTAGCCTGGGCCCGATCGCGCCACTGCCGGGTACGGGTGTTGAGGGGGACTACGTCGTGGTTCTTGGCGGTCCGGGTGGACAGGGTGGCCTGTTGCCGGAGTTTGAGTTTGACGGCGTTGCTGGGTTCCCTCCCGTGGGTTTCAGACCAGTCGTGGATGAGCCGGTCTGCCTCGATGTCGATCAGCCGGGACCTGCTGGAGAACTCGCGGATGAGCTCATCGTCGACACCGGAGAGTTCGAAACTGTAATTGTGGACGGCCCTGGTGGGTGTGCGGACCTCGACCTCGGTTCCCAGATCCCGGCCGAGTTGGTCATACAGGAGCCCGTTGTAGTGTTCGCTGGCGGCCACGGTGACCTTGTACAGGGTGCGTGAGTCAAGGGTGGCCCAGACTCCGTCGCTGACGCGTTGGGCCTTGTTGGCGATGACGACGTGGGTGTGCAGCTGCGGGTCTCCGGAGCGGGACTCCCAATGGTCAAAAGCGGCAGCAATGGCACCATGGACGCCAACGTGGGCCACGCCGCCGTGTCCGGATCGGGTGTGGATGGCGGAGGTCTCCAGCCAGGCCAGGGTGGCTTCCATGGCCGCGTGGTGGGCTGCCATGACCTTGTCCTTGTACTCGTCATCACACAGGGCCCAGAGCACGGAGACGGACTTGGGCACACTGAAGGTGAGGTCAAGGCCGGCCACCGCGGCCCGGCGCACGGTTTGGCCGTTGGCGCCGGTGACGGTGGATGCCTGGTTGGGTGTCCGGCCAAGGGATGCTCCCGTGGAGGGGTGTTCACCTCGTTCAAAGAGGGCCTTCGCTACCGCATCAGTGACGGTGTCGTGAAGGATCATGCCGATGCCGGAAAGCCCGGTACCGAGCCATCGCCCGGGCGGGTTGCTGGCGGCAGTGTAGTAGCCGGTGAGGTCCCGGGTTTCGACGTCGGCATGGCTGGTGGTCTTGAGCAGGTAGGAGACGCCGGCTTCGGTGGAGAGGCGGGCTATGGAGACGGTCATGACCTGCCCATTTCCGTGTTCCAGCCGCGGCGTGCAAAGATCGCCGCCGTCGATGGATCCAGGTGCGTGTTCGCGGCAGAGTGCAATGTCAGGACCCGGGCGGCGAGGTGTTGCATGTCCTTGATGGCTTGCCGTTCATTGAGCTCGCGCTGCTTGTTTTCGTGGTCCAGGCGCTGCGCCAGGCGCTGGAGGATATCGGCCTTCGACTGGGCCCGCGACAGTGTTTGGGCGCTTTCGTTGAGCTGTTCGTAGGCTGTGGCCAGCTTGTCCTCAAGTGACCGTGTCACGTTGGCGAGCTTGCGCCGCTCCGTGAGTCGCAGGTTCCGGATCGTCGCCTCATAGAGCGCGGTGAGCGCCGCTGTCGACTCCTGGTTGTTTGTCTTGGGTCGGTCAACGTGGTTGGTCAACCGCAGTTCTTCATCCTGGATGCTTTGCCGGTACTTTCGTTGCCGTTGGCGGTGGGCGCATGCCGGTCGGCAGAAGAGCTGCCGGGGGCTGGCGGGTGTGAACGTGGTGTTGCATTCGGGGCAGGTTCGCGTAGTCATACCTATCCATGGTGTTTCGGCCGGTTTACACCATGACCAAACGTCACATTGGCGTCACGCGGGCGGTGACGGGCACCGCCTCGGTGCCAAAGGTGTGAAGGGATTTTTGGTAGCGGAAACTGCACGGTAATTGGGTGTGACTTTGCCCAGGAAATCGGTCGTGGTGGAATTTGGCTGTGGTGCTGGGTGGTGGAAGTATCGGTGGTTTTGTGATGGCGCAGGGAAGTGCCGCATGAGGTTTTCATGCGGCACTGGATATCCTGCTGGAGGGTGATTATGGGATCGCGAGCTTGAGCCGCTCGATCTCGGTGGGGTTGAATCCTGACCAGTGGTCGTGGTCGCTGACCACGACCACAGGTGCTTGAGAGTACCCAAGGTCTTGGACATACTCGAGGGCGGCGGCGTTGGTCGTCAAGTCGACGACATCGTAGGGGATGCCGGCATGGTCCAGGGACAGGCAGGTGAACTTGCATTGCTGGCAACCGGGCTTGCTGTAGACCGTGACGTTCATTGCCCTCACCTCACTCACTGTTTTTTCTGGTGCTGGACCGCCTGAAATCACTGGCGGTGATTCTGATAGGCGGTTTCCATGTGTTGCGCCCAGCCGGACACGACGCCGGCGCCGAGCATCTGGTCCAGCAGCCGGGCTAGAGGGTAATCGGGGTCAAAGGTCAGGGCGACGTGCATGTAATTCGCGGCAGCCGTTCCTTTTCCCTTCCACCAGCAGATGTGCCCGAGCATCGTCAACGGAGCTGCCGCGTGCGTCGGGGACGAGATGGTGAGCAGCTGCCGCAGCAGCTTTTCGGAACTGTCGATCCGGTCCCATTGCGGAGCTTGGTCCGTGGCGCCGAAGAGGGTTGCTGCCATGGGTTTGTTGACGCCGGGCATGTCGGCCAAGACCTGGTCCCTGAACCCGACGTGCTGCAGC
>JAUNVO010000124.1 GCA_030540695.1 Micrococcaceae bacterium
TTTGCACATTGGGCGGGGCACCTACATACGCCGGGAAGCAATCCAGGTTCTATAAAGGCCCAAGGGGGCTTGCCGCGGATGATGGGTTTAGAAGGGCATCCCCACGCCCGAGTCTGATTGGTTGTTGGTCTCCCCAGCATCGGCCGAAGTCGCCCGCGGCAGACCGAGGGCACGAATAGTTGACGGGAGTATCCCTCGAAATAGAGTCGATCCGCTTACTTCGATGCCACGCGGGTTTCAAACTCTCGGCAATGTTCCCTAAGACACAGCTTCGCCCCCAGCCAAGCACCCGAAACCGTGTGGGATATCGAAGATGGAGCCGGAACGGCCCTTCCTGCACTGTGGCCTTTCGGATGTGCGTCGACGCCCGCTTGCTATTCCCGCATGAAGAGATCGCGCGTCGAACCAAGCTGGTGCACGGGGAGCGAATAGAGGGACACGTCCTATCGGGCAGAGCCCGTGCCATATGGGTGGTGGAGATTGATTTCGGGTGACCGAGCCTGCGAGGTGCAATTTCCTTGACAGCGTCTCCGCTGGCGACGGAAGCTCTTAACACATCCCCCTCAGCGGAGATGGCACTAGTGGAAAGTCGCAGGATCTTTTGTAATTCGCATACGAAGGAGTCCCAAGGATCTGGTGGGTGGGGTACCTCTTCACTTCCCGCCACAGGCAACTTGGACGCATGGCATCACGAGCTGTCACGCCCGTGAGGACGCACAATCATCATGCTCTCCTGGTGAGTCCATGGCAGCCAGATACCCGAACCGATCTCATTGTTTACCTATCCCAGAAAACTAGGAGTAAAAGAATGATCACGCAAAAGAACGTCGATGACATGCTGAGCCGCGGCGGCAAGGTTTACGATTCCGCCGGCGACAAGGTCGGATCGATCGGACAGGTCTACCTCGACGACGAGAACAACACTCCAAGCTGGGTCACCGTTCACACGGGACTCTTTGGGACATCAGAATCCTTCGTACCTCTGGAAGGTGCCCGCATGGATGGCAATGACATCCATGTGGCACACGCCAAGGACCACATCAAGGACGCCCCCCGAGTGGAAGCGGATGGCAGCCTCGACCCAGCAGAGGAAAACCGCCTTTACGAGTACTACGCCGCTGGTTCCGATGCCGACCGGCGAACACCCACCGAGCGTGGTGTTGCTCGGGAAGAACACAACGAGGGCGACCTTCGCGCCGGTGACCGCGTGGCGAATCCGCAGGACGACGGGTCGATGATCCGTTCCGAGGAACGCCTGGTCGTCGGCACCGAAACCCGCGAAGCAGGCCGAGTAAGGTTGCGTAAGCACGTCGTCACGGAGAATGTCACCAAGACCGTCCCGGTGTCACATGAAGAAGTGGTTATCGAACGTGAACCGATCACGGAAACCGATGGTGCCGGACAGAACCGTGATCTCGGAACGGGCGAACAGGAAGTTATCCTGCACGAAGACCAGGTGGTAGTGGATAAGGAAACGGTCCCCGTTGAAGAGGTCAAGCTGGGTACTCGAACCGTAACCGGTGAAGAGACCGTCACCGAGCAAGTGCGCAAGGAAGAGATCGATACACCGGACCATTCGGGCCACTAGTCGGTCTGGATCCATGCGGGTGGGATTGGGTGTTCCGGCGTCAACGACAAAGTCGCCTGATCGCCCAATCCCACTGTTGTTCAGCGCGATAAAGGTGACCTTGGCCGTGCAACCTTTCAGTCCAACGACGGATAGGCCCGCAACCAATACCCAAAGCTGTTGGGCTGTTTGTGTGGTGATCGAGCGTCCGCGGGATCATGGATGATGTTGCGGGAAGGCGCCAGTGCATAGCCATGGTCTCCTGCTCCGCCAGCAATGCCGCGGTGCGCCACGGTAGGGCCGGAGTCCACATTGGACGACGTGAGACGTTCCAGGGGAACGCTGGTGAAGACCGTTAGAACCGTTTTGTGTTTTTCGAGCAGAGCTGTTCTCCCAGGGCCGCGCTCTGTTCCAAGTCTTCTGACCCACGTGGTGGTAGTTCTTCTTGCGCAAGGTCGTAACGTCTCATGCATTCTGGGTCTCGTTAGGACTCCGCACCTGGGTGTAATCCATTAATGGCGATAAAAGCCCGATGGTCCCGTGTCTCGCGCAAAAGTTGCTATTTCTTATCCGGTATCTCGCGGTGTCCGATCCGTCCCGGCAGAAAGCATGGACCGAACAATGGACGCTCGCAGATATCTACAGCCAGTGGTTTATGTGTCAGCAACATCCCCGCGTCTTCTTTATTGGCTGCTGCACCTAATTCTGCTGCCAATAGCTTGGCAATGCTGCAGCCATGGGGTCGACGCGCGTATCTGTGGTGATGCTTAGTAGGATAGGAGTCACCGCAGAGGCGGAAAGGTCGTCCTTTTGGGAAGTTCGACAGAATCTTTGGGGACCATGATGAAAGAGAAGTGCCACCTTGTCCGTTGAAACTCGAACGAGCGTCAGTGACTATCTACACGGTCTGATCCTTGGGTCCAGTGAGATCGAGAATTTTCTCAATGCCTTGACCCGGTTGGCAGTACACGAATTATCCACCGACGGGGAAGAACTTCTCTGCGGCATCACGTTGCTTCGGCACAAGCAGGCCGGCACCGTGGCCAGCAGCAGCGAAAGGGCGCAAGACCTCGATGAGGTGCAATACAAGTTTCTGGATGGACCGTGTTTGCGCGCCTCGCGCACCCAATCCATGGTCCATGCCCCGGAGCTGGAAACTGATGACCGTTGGCCGGTCTACAGAGAATTCGTTCTGGACCGCGGGATCCGCTCCGTCTTGGCTATTCCCTTCCCCATGAGGAATGACGACAGGGCCGCACTGAATATATATGCGGATGTGGCCCATGCATTCACGCCAGAAAAAGTTGAATTAGCCAAAGGGTATGCCCAACAGGCATCCCAAGCCTTTGCCCTTGCTTTGGACTTGGCACGGCATAAAGACACCGCAGATAACGCCCTGGAAGCCATGAAGTCCCGTACTACCATCAATCTCGCCGTGGGAATGATCATGGGACAAAATAAATGCAGTCAGGAACGTGCGGTGGAAATCCTTAAGTCAGCTTCCTCCAGCCGAAATATCAAGCTGCGGGATGTGGCTGCCGCGATGGTCGAACATACGGGAAACGAGGACCCCAACACCCACTTCGATGCCTAGGGTCAATGAGGCAGGTATCCCTGGGACATTCGATCAGGTACCTTACAGGCAGGGCACGCTGCGAGCACGGTTCAAGAGGACTGCACCCCGCGAATAGTGCGGCTGAAGGTGGGGTCAGCAACGGGGCAGTTAACCTGCAGAACGGCCATCTGGTCCTCGTCGCCAAGAATTCGCGTGGCTAAGATCTGCGGACAGTACTACCTTCTGAAGCTTCCTGCGGTTGGTGCACGAAAGCGGGACACCCAGTGGCTCCCTCGTGTAGTGGCAGGTCTGGCGGACACGTCTGGAAGTCTTCGGCGCTTCTGCAGCACGCCGGGTGGATGAATCGGCTCATGCCTGGCACCATCTTCCACGAGGAACGAAACGAGGCGCCAATCGGTGGACGTCCGAACGTCCTGGTACGCAGTGTCCGTTGAATCCACATCCGCGCTTAGTAAATGCGTCGGGGAGGTGTCAGTGGGCTTGACTGAATAAGTGCGTTTGCTGATGGGCAATCAATTCAACGCTGCGGCAGGATTCTCCCGGTGCCTACGAACGCAACGTGTGGGTAACCGCCCAAAGAGGAGCCTTGGATTCCCTATCCGCCATCCCCACCGGCTCCAGATCTTTTGCCAGTGCTAAATGGTCTGAGGTGGCCAATCGATATCCATCAGTGGGCCTGTCTGACCTTCTGCTTCAGACCGCTCCTTGGTTGGGGGTTTGGTGAAATGCCGGGATCCGCCGCGTATGTCGAAAAGCTTGAACATCTATGGCAATGATGAACATAATAAGAAAACCACCTAGTCCAGCAACATCCCGGCGGACTATTCCATAGCTTCTCCAGCCTCAGGGAAGCACTCGGGGGAGTATTGGCACAGGAGCACAGCAGATGACACTGCCTGACCCACGACCTGACATTGAAGGCCACGCGGGTTCGGGCCCGGACTGGACACCGGATACTGCAGATCCTTGCCAACGGAAGGACGAAGAGGTCTCGATCATATGCGTGAAATGCCGCACGGCGGAGTATCTGGTTTTTGAACAGGTTAAACCGGTTCTAGGCCCAGGACCGGAGCCGGAAGCATGGGATGTCGAGTGCTGGTGCGGAAACTGCGAACAATTCTACGGGATGCGGACTCCTTTTCTTGAGCTCGGGCCCTTTTGCGGACTCGAAAACGCTTAGATGATGCCAACCCAGGTGCCGCGTCGGAGAGCACCTTTTACAGGAGGCCAAGTGCAAGCCAGCCGCCGAGCATGGAGACAGCGTTCGTGCCGACCTGCCGGGAAACGATGAGGGCCCCTACATGAATGTTCCGCTAAGCGGGCAGGAAGGTCGGCGTCTGACTATTTTGACCCGGATACTTGCAGTTGTTGCCGGAGTGTTTTCACGCTGAGAACCCGGTAGGGGCCGGTAGTCAAAGTTCTCGTTGCACGCTTTTGCCAACCAGACGCCTGATGCGCCGATGGCACTGGCGACACTGAAGGGATTGCTCTTCAGGCCAGTTTTTATCAGTAGGAAGCGAACATTACCCCCTCTGTTTGGCCGAGGCTGCCCTGTCCAGGAAGCTGGATGCTTGGTATGGTCCAGATCTCACTCGTGACTTGTTTTGCTATATACTGGAAATGGTTCAGCAGCGGGCCGTGGATTCCTTGAATGGAGTATTCCATGGAACTGTCCGCTGCATCCCACCCCCAGGCGCACTTTGCGCGTTCCACGACCCGTCTCCCATATGTGGCAAATCGGCCGGGGATTACTCGGGTCATTGAAAATAATCAAGAGCAGCATCGCTATCAGCTTTTCGTGCAGGGTGAGCTTGCTGGCTTCGTGCAATACAGCATGCGCAAGAACGAGTTATGGGTCCACTACGTCCAGCTCAAACGCCGGTATAAGTCGGAAGAGACCATTGATCATTTGCTACTGCACATCGTGGACGAAGTCCGCCGCAAACGGTTGGCATTGATGCCATTCTGCCCCGCGATGCGAATTTTCTTGGCAGAACGTCCTGACCTCATCCGGCTGGTGCCACCGTTATGGCATGTACGTTTCTTGTCTGGCTTCACGGCCTCGCTTCGTCCCATGGACCGTGTGCGGTACACCGGTCCTGCCAAGCGCCGCACGACTGCGGAGAAGCGTGCCCAAGCAAGGGAAGCGGAGGCTCTTAGGCTGGCGTCTACCGTTCTAGAGGCGGGTTATTTGCCTGAAATCTCCATGGCTTAGGGCCTTTGTGCTTGGCGAGTCTCGGTGCTGCTTTGGGTAGTCCCGACAATAGCGCGTTCGATAAAATGGAGCCCTGGTCCTTCAGTCGAGTTCTCATTCTTGCGCTGCCTCACCAAGAAGCCGACCCGCGGTCTGAAGCTTCTCAAGTATGCAGCAATGCCAACTCGGCGGATGCATATGCTGTTTATCCCGGACGGGCTGTGCCATCAAACGACGGACCTTTCCCACGTCGTGCCGCTCCCTATGAACTTTCCGTCGTTGGGTTTCGACCATTCCGCCATTTAGCCGACGCCTTGATGGATCAAGGCTCAGGGGTGGCGTCTTGCGCGCCGCCAATTTGCCCGCACTCATCCTTTGGCACGGAGTCGGCAGATCAGATAGGCCCCTGTGATGCTCGCGCCGTTCGCCGCCACCTCCGTCGGAGTGCCCGTGGCGATCACCATGCCGCCGGTGTCGCCGCCGCCGGGACCCAGCTCGATGACCCAGTCCGCGGTGGCAACCGATCCCAAGTCGAGCTCCACCACCACCACGGCGTTGGAGGAGAAAGGCTCGGCCTCAAGGCACGGCGCCTCCCGGCCCGATAGGTGCCGGGCGCGCGAAAAGAGCATGCCCAGCAGGTTGGACAAGGTGATGAGGGTGCCGACGCTGGAGGGCGAACTGGCGATGCCGCGACGTGGTTGCGGCGCCAAGGCCGGCGGTAGGCCGGTGAAGGTGGCAACGTGAGGGGCACCCACCTGTTGCAGCAAACGACGCGCGAAGGGGACGATCGATTCGAAGCAGCGTCGCGGCGCCTCGGCGTACAAGATGCCGAAGGCCAGGGATTACTTGCCAGATCCGGAGACCACGGTGAAGATCACGAACGAGTCGCACGGGATATCCATGTAGACGTTTCTCGGATTGTTCTCTATAACTCTTCGCACCTGCACAAACCCGCGTTTGGGTGTGCCAGTCATGCTTTCAACCTACCCGCTGCGAGGGCGGTTGTGCCGTACGACGCTAGGAGGACCTGCTCCCGCACATCCACTGAGGCATCACCGTGAAGGGGCAAGCCGGACGCGCAGCCGCTTTTTCTGCCCTGGCGCCACCATGACAGCGGGCCTCCCAGCCAGGATCGGATTGCGGCTGGGATCGCCGTACGCGAGGCAATCATTCCGGTTTCTACAAGATTCCTGGAACGGCATCCGTCACCGTCCCAACTCCAGTGAGTAGGAGCCAAATCGGTCCTGCCATCGCCATCAAGGACCGGACCGTTGGTGTGGCTGTACCAATTTAGCCGTCGTCGCCGGCATCCCGGGTTAGCGGTGCGTTTGCCGGGTTCTGTGGTTCGGTCGGGGATTCCTTGCTGCGGCGACCCGACCCCGGTTTTCTTGTCTTTTCCGGGCTGGCGCACGCCACCTCTGTACCCCCGACATCGTAGATTTTGCCGTCCAAGACGTAGTCGCCGTCCCGCAATGCCGCAAAGACTTCCGGGGGCACCTCCCTGCCGGTGCCAGCGGCAAAGACGGACTGCCGGTCGGAGTTTCCGGCGGTGAGGTGGTTGAAGACCAGATTCAACACGATGGCGGTCAGCGCGCCGGAACTGATTCCCGAATCGAAGATGGTGGCGAACCAGCTGGGGAATTCATCGTAGAAGGTCGGGGCAGCGATCGGGATGATGCCCATGCCGATGGACGTTGCCACGATGATCAGGTTCATGTTGTTGTGGTATTCGACCTTGGCCAGGGTCCGGATGCCGCTGGCCGCGACCGTGCCGAACAAGACGATGCCGGCTCCGCCCAGGACGGCTGTCGGAACGGTGGCGACAACCCGGCCCATCACTGGAAGCAGTCCCAGGACCACGAGGATCACTCCGCCGCCGGCCACCACGAATCGGCTTTTGATACCGGTCACCGCGACCAGGCCCACGTTTTGCGCGAAGGCGCTCTGCGTGAAGGATCCGAAAATCGGTGCTACGGCGCTGGAAACCATGTCGGCGCGCAAACCGTCGCCCAGCCGGCGGGAGTCGACCTTGGTCTCGACGATGTCGGCCACGGCGATGATGTCCGAGGACGTCTCGACCAGGGTGACGAGAATGACGATCACCATTGAGATGATGGCGGCGACCTGGAAGGTCGGCATGCCCAACTCGAAGGGTTTGGGAAAGGAGAAGATAGGGCCGTTGCCCACCCCGCCGAAGTCGGCCATGCCGATGATGACGGCAACGAGGGTGCCAATGACGATGGCCAGCAAGATCGATAGCCGGGAAATGGCGGCGATGCCGACCTTGCTCAGCACCAGTACCAACAAGAGTGTCAGGGCTGCCAAGCCGATATTGGACACGCTGCCGTAGTCAGGTGCCTTGCTGTTGCCTCCCATGGCCCAGTTCGCCGCCACGGGCATCAGCGACAGGCCGATGATCGTGATGACCGAGCCGGTGACGACCGGCGGGAAGAACCGGATGATCCGCGAAAATATCGGGCTGATCAGCAAGCCGATCAGTGAAGCAACAATGACGGCGCCGAACACCGCGGGCAGGCCCCCGCCTCCGTTGATGATCGCCACCATGGTGGCGACCCCGGCGAAAGAGACCCCTTGGACCAGCGGCAGCTGTGAACCGAAGAACGGGATGCCGAGCGTTTGCAGGATGGTCGCCAACCCGCCCATGAACAACGATGCGGCAACCAAGATACCGATATTCGCGCCGTCCAGGCCCGCGGCTTGGCCGACGATCAAGGGGACGGCGATGATGCCGCCGTACATGGTCAGCACGTGCTGGAAACCGTAGGCAAAGGTCGCTCCGATGCCCATCCGCTCGTCTTCCGGTCGGGTTCCCTTGGCGGGATTTTTCTGCTTGAGCGACGAAGCTTTACGGCTGCCAGTGGCCTTGCGGCCGGTGGCTCGGGAACTCATCTGGGACCTCCGTGAGGGGATGCAGGACTGGTGCAGTCGAGGATACGGCTAACCCCGGGCCGAGGCTAGGGGTTTGGTCACGGATGCCTGAATGTTGTGTCCTAAACAGTGTCGGGGTCTCCGGTGCCCCACTCCCGCGCCCACCCAACGATTCGTTCCCGCCGCGTGATCGGCGGTCCCAATGCTGGAGGTGCAGCAAGGAGAGGTTCACACCTTGGGTTTCATCGCGCCGGTGGGTAGGTGTGGCCACATACGACCCGGTTTGCCACGTCGCCGAGGGGCGGCCCCGAGATCGCCGGGCCGGTCTCGGACCTGAGAGGTGCGATGCGCGGGGACCTGTCGCATTCACCGGCTTGACCCACAGGCAGATCCGCGGAACTATCCGTCGATACCTCCAATGTCCACCCACCCAGGTGCCGTGGGTTCTTTCGACACCGCATGGCAGCAGTGCTGTGCGCTGCTCGTGACTGGCAGGGTAGCGCAGTGGATCGAGGAGGAAAGCGCCGGGTCCGCCTGTTTCCCCTGGGGACAGGGGTGCCTAGGCACTGGCGGTCCAGGAACCGGGTAGGTCGAGCGGTGAATATTTTATTCCTGTAGCGCTACCGCTGGAGACAGAGCCTTTGTCTGGCTCCCCGGAGCATGTCTGAGGTCCACGCCCCGTGGGGTTGCTCCACGATGATTTATCCCACGGATCCCAGCAGGAAGATCCACGGTTCGGGGATCCGCGGAAGGGCTCGGGACCATGGCAGGGAAAGTATCCTGAAGCCCTTTGCTGGTTATTTTGCCGTGGTGGTCACGGCGCGACCTTCTGGAAGGCGCGCACCAGATCGGCGGCCACACTGAGGGCGATGACCGCCGGGTGTTTCCCGGTGATATCGGGGATCCCGATGGGGCAGGAGATACGGTCGATCACCGATTCGCTGTGTCCCTCGGCGGCGAGCTTC
>JAUNVO010000125.1:0-3011 GCA_030540695.1 Micrococcaceae bacterium
TCGGTAACCTTACGTACGGCGTCATCTGCCATGAGTATTCTCCTTGGTGTTGGAATCCAACCTACGCTACCGAATTTCACGCGAAATGGAAGGATTTAGGTGCACGGATCCGTGCCAGTCTCGATCACCTTGAAGCCCACCATTGGGTCCGTGCCAAGTGATGTCCTTGTTTAAAGTTGCTTGTGGTTCCTTGGCGGACGCCGTGTGTGGTCTCGCTCCTTGGTGGGAAACGCCATTCTTTCATTGGGTATCAGCTAACCAGATTGAGGGGGGAAGAATGGTTAGATCCTGACCGGGGTTCGCTCATCAAATCGTTCAGATCCTCAAGCCCGGGGCGCAGGGGGTTGTCGAGGTAGGAGGGTCATGCGGTGTCACTGGTCCTGAGGCTTTGTCAAAAAACTGGGCCATGAGCCGCGCCCTGGTGCCCGCATCCACCAGGGCACCTGGACCCAACGCTCTTCGCCTGTGGTTCGCTGCTGGACAGGAACACGTATGGTGATGAAGAACAGCAGTTGGACCGGGATTCGTTCACCGAGGACGAATCGGCCAACGGCCCGCCCCACAGCGAATAGCCCAGGAATGTCACTGCAGCTTGGCGCGATCTCGAGCATGGAACGTTCCAAGACTTGCTTTCTGTTGATGCTGCGGGATCTCCTTAGACCCGCAGCCGCTGCCCCAGGGACAGGAGCCCTGTTCTCGCTCGCTGTACCGAAGATGCAAACACCGATCGCAGCTTCGTTGAGCGGGTCGCAGCCCAGGGCTTAAAATTGCCGTCTCGACTCTGCGCTTCCGGGCTGGACGGAAAGAGTCGAGGTGTTGTTGTTGGACCTTGTACGTTGTCCGCTCGCTGAGCGGTTTGGCAGCATGCTACCCAAATCGGACCGTGGCATTACGTGAGCGTTGGTGTAGGCACAGTGATTGTTGGTTCAAACCCCTGAGCATCGCTGGTCGGGCTTGGGCAGGTGCGTCCAAAAACCCCGAAACGTCCCGTCGGTATAAAGACGGACCCCGGAGCCAGTAATACGCGATAGGCGCTTTGCCGTGGCGGCTAGTGGATCGAATCCGCGAAGGTTCCATCGTTGCGTGAGGGCTTGGACTATCGTCCGCGATTCAGCACCAGCGGCGCCGTCACGCTTTCGATTGATGATCTAGCTCAGCGGCACTTTCGAGCACTTTTCCGGGGGCAGCCTTTGTCCGGGACAAGACCGCACGCAACCGGCTACTGTGCGAGAAAGTTGACAGCGGCGTTCCTGAATTCCCTGCTGGTCACCGCGTTGGCGTGGTCGCGACCGTGCAGCCACAGCACCGATTTTTCGGTGTTCCGGGTGGCCAACAGCTCTGTGAGACGTGGCATCGTCGTTGCCAGGGAGTCACCATCGCCGGCGACCAGCAACGTCGGCATGGTCGGAATCATCTGCTCGGGGGAATAGGGCTCGGTCTTGATGGCCTGGATCATGCTCATGAGGGAGAACATGTCGTTGGACTCCACCGTCCGTGCCATGGCCAGCAGGTTGGCGGTGGACTCGTCGGCGATCGAGGAGCCGTCGGCGAGGAACTGCTGGGCGGCATCCAGGTCAAAGGCCGCCAGCGGGTCGATGCTTGCCGGCCCGCCGAGCACCAGGCGCTTGACCAGTTGTGACTGGGTTCCACCGAACTCCCAGGCCAGGCGTGCACCCAGGGAGTAGCCCACCAGGTCGATGCCGCTGAGCGGGTCCCCGGCGGAAATGGTGGTGACGCCTTGGTCCATCAACAGTTGCAGAAGGTCGGCCCGCATCCGGCTGGGGGTGTACGCGTCCAGGTCCTCCGGGGCGGGGGAGGTGCCGTGCCCCGGCAGGTCCACTGCCAAGACCTTTCGGCCGGCCTCCGTCAGGCTGCGGATCCACCCGGATTTCTCCCAGTTCAGCTCGCTGGAGGAAGCAAAACCGTGAAGCAGCACCACGGGGCGCAGTGCCGAGGGGGATTCGGGTTCGTGGGTAGAAAGCCCCAGGGCGTTGGCTGTGCCTTCAACGAAGTGTTTACGAGTCGATTCCATGGGGCAGATCCTTTCAGATCCCAAAGGGCTTTGCGGATGCTTGGCCCCGTCAATCAC
The DNA here is from genome assembly GCA_030540695.1 of Micrococcaceae bacterium. GTDB lineage: Bacteria > Actinomycetota > Actinomycetes > Actinomycetales > Micrococcaceae > Paeniglutamicibacter. The sequence goes on from JAUNVO010000125.1 coordinate 2,090, forward strand.
GCGTGTCAGGGCCATGGACACTTTACGTGAGATTTGGGCCGCGCGTGCCAGCACGGGCATCCCTGGGCGCCAAACCGTCGGGGTTCCGCCCAACGGGTGGGAGATCGCGCACGCTGATGGAATTTCTCAGGGACGGTCCGCACGCACCATGCTGTAGAGGGCAAGGTCATGCCAGGAGCCAAGCTTGAACTGGGCGCGTGGCAAGGTGCCGTCACGAGTGAATCCGATGGATTCCAAGGCGTGTTGCTCCGAGGTGTTGTCGGTTCGAACGACGGCTTCGATCCGTTCGGCCGTCGTGTGCTCAAACAGGTAAGCGCAAAGCAACAGCTGCGCCGCCCTGGCGATCCCCCGGCCACGGGCCTCGGGAAGCACGCCGACACCGATTCGCCAGGCATGGGCGGGGCCGCCGTAGTGCGCGGCCTGCCAGGAAACCTCACCCACGCACCGCTCGTCGCTGACCACGGCCAGCAGCCCGCCGCGGGCGCCGATATAACCGTCTTTGAGCAACCGGGAGCGGTGGCGTGCCAGATTGCCGAATCCCGACCAGTCCAATCCGAGTGACTCGGGCTCGCTGAGGAAGCGTTCGATGGATTTTTCGTGGCCCGCCAACACCGGCTGGAGGCTCACCTCGGGATCAGGCACACCGCCAGTATGCCATTTCCGTGTGGCGCCGTCAGCAAACAGGTGGATGGCCCGAGGGCGAGGTTCCTTCGACAGGGGCCAAGCGCCCGGTGTGCTCGGCCGACGTACGCGGAGCGATCCCTCCGGCCACACCTTCCCGGCGGGTCCCGCCCCCCCATTCAGCGCTACTGTCGGGCACGGCCAGGTGGCAGGGAACCGTCATGCCGGAGACCCAAACGGATTGAGGGGCGTATTCGCGCGCATGAACATCCGGGCAACAGGGAGGCCCGTGTCTGCATGC
>JAUNVO010000125.1:3111-9151 GCA_030540695.1 Micrococcaceae bacterium
GGGCGTATTCGCGCGCATGAACATCCGGGCAACAGGGAGGCCCGTGTCTGCATGCATCATGGTGACAAGCCCGTTTCACCTGGGATGATCCTTTGCCTTGAACGAGGAAACAGCGCCCTGTCAAGCGCGAAGGCCGAGGTGCTGACTACTTCTTGCCCTCGGGCACCGTGTCGATCGTTGAAACGAGCGATGCCCTGACGGTCAGCACCTTTCGGGTGTATGAGTTATCGGCGTAGAACACAAAATAGTCGCCCTCCAACTTGTACTTGGCGGCCTCTACTCTCGTCCTGTACTTGTCCGTCCCACCCAGGGACTCATTGATCTCAAACCTTGTCATGTGGTGCCCTCCCTTTCATCCGGACAGTCTGGCATGGATTGGGCGGAATGCCAGTGGACTTGTGAACGTGGCAATCGCGCCGTACGCTTAGTTATAGTCAAACTGACCCTAACAAGGAGGGTGAGCCGAATCCCGTTTTCCAATGTCGCCGAACGCCGCGAACTTCCCCCGGCACTGGCCATCTCCACCGTGATCTTCTCCCTGCGCAGTGACGAACGTACGGGGCGCAAGAGTCTGTGGCTGGCCCTGGTCCGCAGGACCCGCGAACCCTTCCGCGACCAATGGGCGCTTCCTGGCGGGCCGTTGGGGCCGCGCGATTCGCTCATCGACGCCGCCGCGGCCAACCTGCGCGACACCACCGGACTGGTGCCGCGCTATCTCGAACAGCTCTACGCTTTCGGGAACCCGGACAGGTCACCCACCCGGCGCGTGGTCTCCATCGTCTACTGGGCATTGGTCCGCGAGCACGACGCCGATGACACCGACACCCCGGCCACCTCGGTACTGCGCGATGACCCCAACGTGGCCTGGTTCCGCGCCGATGACCTGGCAACGCGCCGGGATCTGGCCTTCGACCACCGCGAAATCATCGAATACGCGCTGTGGCGCCTGCGCAACAAGGTCGAATACGGTTCCATCGCCTACCGGTTGCTCGGCGAGCGCTTCACCCTTGCCCAGGTCCGCGAGGTCTACGAAGCCGTCCTGGACAAGGAATTGGACCCGGCGAACTTCCGCCGCGCGCTGCGCAGTGCCACCGACATCACCGAAACCGACGAGTTCCTCTCCGGCGGAAAGCACCGCCCCCCACGTCTCTACCGCTACACCGGCTCACCCACCCACCCACTTGAGAGCGAGAACATCGCATGAGCAGCATCGACGCCACCTTGCAGACCCTGAAGCTCGTTTCACCCGAAGCCAGCTGCAACACCGATCTGACCAAGGGCCCCTGGCTCTTTGACACCGGAGAGGCGGACTACGGGCCCGGCTCCTCGCAGGAGGACATCGCCCCGGCGGACACCCCGCGCCAGGGGCAGATCCCGCGCGAATACCAGCAGGCCTCGGACGACGAGCTGACCCGCCGCATCCTGGCGGCCAAGGAGACCCTCGGCGAGCGCCTGGTCATCCTGGGACACCACTACCAACGCGACGAGGTGGTCAGGTTCGCGGACTTCGTGGGGGACTCCTTCCAGCTGGCCAATGCCGCACAAACCCGCGAAAAGGCCGAATACATCGTCTTCTGCGGAGTGCACTTCATGGCAGAGACCGCCGACATCCTCTCCACGCCGAAGCAGTCGGTGATCCTGCCCAACCTGGCGGCCGGCTGCTCGATGGCCGACATGGCCGACGAGTCCTCGGTCGAGGAGTGCTGGGAACAGCTCATGGACCTGTACAAGGATGAGAAGACCGAAGACGGCAGGGCCTCGGTCATCCCGGTGACCTACATGAACTGCTCGGCGGCGCTGAAGGCGTTCGTGGGCAAGCACGGCGGCATCGTCTGCACCTCCTCCAATGCCGCAACCGTGCTTCAGTGGGCCTTCGAGCGCGGACAGCGCGTGCTCTTCTTCCCCGACCAGCACCTGGGCCGCAACACCGCCAAGGCCATGGGCGTTGCGCTGGAGCACATGCCGATGTGGAACCCGCGCAAGGCGTTGGGCGGCAGCGACGCCCGGACACTGCTCGATGCCAAGGTCATCCTCTGGCACGGCTTCTGCTCGGTGCACAAGCGCTTCAACGTGGGCCAGATCGAGAAGGCGCGCCTCGAGCACCCCGGCGTGCAGATCATTGTGCACCCCGAATGCCCGATGCCCGTGGTGGACGCCGCCGACCTGGCCGGATCCACCGACTACATCCAAAAGGCCGTCGCCGCGGCTCCGGCCGGCTCCGTCTTTGGCATCGGCACCGAGATCAACATGGTCAACCGCCTGGCGGCCGAACACCCCGAACACACGATCTTCTGCCTGGACCCGGTGATCTGCCCCTGCTCCACGATGTACCGGATCCACCCCGGCTACATCGCCTGGGTGCTCGAGGCACTGGTCGCCGGCGAAGTCGTGAACCAGATCAGCGTCCCGTCTGCTGTGGCAGCCGATGCCAAGGTCGCCCTGGAACGGATGCTGGCGGCGCGGCCATGATCCGCACCGACCTGCTGGTGATCGGCTCCGGGGTGGCCGGGCTGTACGCCGCACTGTGTGCCACGGCCCGCGGCATGAACACCACGCTGCTGACCAAGGACACGCTGGCGGACTCCAACTCCCGGTACGCCCAGGGCGGGCTGAGCGCCGTGGGCCCGCACGGGATCGCCGCCGGGGACTCGGTGGCCAGCCACGTCGCGGACACGCTGCGCGCCGGGGCGGGGCTCAACGACGAGGATGCGGTGGCCCTGATGTGTTCGACGGCCTGGGAACACGTGCAACGCCTGTTGGGCGCCGGTGCACTCTTCGACGCCGACTCCGACGGGGACCTGGCGCTGGGCCTGGAAGCGGCCCACAGCCACCCGCGAATCCTGCACGCCGGCGGGGACGCCACCGGCAAGGGCCTCACCGAAGCATTGATCGCGGCCTGCCGCCTCGAGGAAGCGGACGGGAAGCTGGAGATCCGCGAACACGCCTTTGTCACCGACCTGCTCACCGAGGCAAACCCCGAAGCCGATGGGCCAACACCCGGGGGCACCCGGGTGAGCGGTGCCCGGGTGCTGGGTGCCGACGGGGGGATCGAAGAGATCGGGGCCCACGCGGTGCTTCTTGCCACCGGTGGGGCCGGGCAGCTCTTTGCCGCCACCACCAACCCGGCCGGAGCCACCGGCGACGGAGCGGCGCTGGCCTACCGGGTGGGTGCGGCACTCGCGGACGCCGAATTCATCCAGTTCCACCCGACCCTGGTGTCCCCGGGCGGATTCATGGTCTCCGAGGCGGTGCGCGGGGAAGGGGCGGTGCTCATCAACCAGGACGGCGAACGCTTCATGCGCCGGATCCATCCCGCGGCCGAGCTGGCACCGCGCGACGTCGTCGCACGCGCCATCCACGCGGTGCGTGCCGAAGGCGGGACCGTGCACCTCGATGCCCGGGACGTGGAAAAAACCCGCGGACCCGGGTTCCTGGCACGCCGGTTCCCCTCCATCACCGCGGAGCTGGCAAAGCTGGGCCATGACTTGGCCACCGGGCCGGTACCGGTCACCCCGGCCGCCCACTACTGGATGGGCGGGGTCCTCACCAACGATGCCGGATCCACCAGCATCCCCGGGCTCTACGCCGCGGGTGAGGCCGCCTGCACCGGGGTGCACGGAGCCAACAGGCTGGCGTCGAACTCGCTGTTGGAGGCCCTGGTCTTCGCCTGGCGCACCGTGGTGAACCTCCCGGGAAACCCCGGGCAGAACGCACCGGAACGCAGCCTGCCGGAACACTCCGGCTCGATCACGATGCTCGATGTCCCCGGGCCCGACACCACCACACCGAAGGGCACCGGAACCGAGATGGAGCTGGCCGCCCTGCAGGGCCTGGCCCAACGGTATTTGGGCGTGGAACGCACCGAATCGGGGCTGCGTGCGGCCCTGGGGCAACTTCGGTCCTGGAGAGTACATGGCACGGACCGGGCTGCACATGAACGGGACAACCTGCGCACCGTGGCGATGCTCGTTGCCACCGCCGCGTTGAGGCGCGAGGCCTCCATCGGCGCGCACCACCGGCTCGATGCCCCGCGCAACGCCTCCGCGACGCAGGGGACATCGCCCCGCTATGCCCAGCGAGCCCTGCGCACCACCACGCAATTGAACCTAAGGACCAAGACCCTTGTCTAACACCGCCACGCAAGCCACCATCCGTCCAGCAACGTTGCTGCCGGTTCCCGCCCGGACTATCAACAAGATCGTTTCCGCAGCCTTGGAGGAAGACAATCCCCGGGGGGATCTGAGCGGCAACGTGCTCATCGGTGCCGACGCCCAGGCACGTGCCGCGGTCATTGCCCGCGAACCGGGCATCTGCGCGGGCCTGGAAACCTTCATCGCGGCGATGAAGCTCTGCGACCCGGCCCTGGAACTGGTGCCGGCGCTCGCCGATGGCGAGCACTTCACCACCGGGGATACGCTGATCACCGTCTCGGGCCCCGCCCGGGGCCTGCTGGCCGCCGAACGCGTGGGGTTGAACCTGCTGCAGCGGCTCTGCGGAATCGCCACGTCCACCGCGGCCTTCGTTGCCGCGGCCGCCGGAACCGGTGCGCGGATCGCCGACACCCGCAAGACCACCCCCGGTCTGCGCGTGCTCGAACGCTATGCGGTGCGCTGCGGTGGCGGGCATAACCACCGCGACAACCTTTCCGAGGCCGTGATGGCCAAGGACAACCACCTGGCCCTGCTGGGCACCGGCTCCGAACTCACCGCCGCCCTGCGCACGGCACGGGCCTCGTTGGGCCACACGGTGCACTTCGAGGTGGAGATCGACTCGTTGGACCAGCTCGATTCGGTGGTCGCCGCCGGGGTGGACACCATCATGCTGGACAACTTTTCCCTCACCGACCTCGCCACCGGGGTGCGCAGGATTGCCGGGGCAGCGCTGGTCGAGGCCTCGGGAAACGTCACCCTGGACACCGTGGCGGATATCGCCGCCACCGGGGTCGACGTGATTTCCTCCGGGGCGCTGACCCATTCGGTGCGTGCCTTGGACCTGGGCCTGGACATCGTGATGGACGCGCACTAGGTGATCTACCTCGATGCGGCAGCTACCACCCCGGTGCGCCAGGACGTGCTGGACGTCATCATCCCGTTGCTGACCAGTGACTACGGCAACCCCTCAAGCACCCACGCGATGGGCCACACCGCCGCCCGCGCCCTGGACTACGCCCGCAGCACCGCAGCAAAGGTGCTCGGCGTGCGCACCGGGGACGTGGTGTTCACCTCCGGGGGCACCGAGTCCAACAACCTGGCCATCAAGGGCCTGGCCTTGGGGACCCCGCGCGGCAGGCACCTGATCCGTTCGGCCATTGAGCACCCCGCGGTCATTGAGGCGTGCGCCTACCTGGTGCGTCACCATGGTTTCACTCTCGACGTGGCCCCGGTCGATGACGCTGGGGTGCTGGATATCGATGCGTTCACCGTGCTGTTGCGCCCCGACACCACCCTGGTCTCGGTGATGGCGGTGAACAACGAGGTCGGCACCATCCAACCCGTTGACCAGGTGGCCGCCGCCGCCCACGGTGTCGGTGCCCTGGTGCACTGCGACGGAGTCCAGGCAGCGGGATGGCTGGAGATGGCGGATATCGCGTCGAATGTTGATGCGTTGAGCATCTCCGGGCACAAAATCGGGGGGTTGAAGGGTGCCGGGCTGCTGATGGTACGCGGCAAGCTGCCCCTTGAGCCGCTGATCCACGGCGGAGGCCAGGAACGCGAACGACGCTCGGGCACTGAAAACGTTGCCGGTGCCGTTTCCACCGCCACGGCGCTGGCGGCTGCTGCCGCAGCGAACGGCTCCGGTGCCGCGCAAGGGTATGGAAAGCACCTCATCGATACCGTGCTGGCCGGACTGAACACCCGTGGGCGGACCCGGGCCAAGCTCACCGGGGATGCGGAAAAGCGCGTACCGGGCATCGTCTCCTTTGTCTTCCCCGAGACCGGGGGAGAAACGGTCCTGCTGGAGCTTGAACGTCGCGGGGTGCTGTGCTCCTCGGGCTCCGCTTGCGCCGCGGGATCCACCGAGCCCTCCGCGGTGCTGCTGG
>JAUNVO010000126.1:0-7351 GCA_030540695.1 Micrococcaceae bacterium
TGCAGACCATTGAGCACACCGCCCACGTCCACGAGGTCATCGAGCTGGCCAAGGAAACCGGGTACTCCCGGTTCCCGGTCACCGACGGGTCCTCCGACGAGATCAAGGGCGTTTGCCACGTCAAGACGATTATTGCCATCCCGCGCGACAAGCGTGCGGGCAAGGAGGTCGGGGAGAACAAGTCCCCGGTGATCTTCGTGCCCGAGACCGTCCACCTCGATACGTTGCTGGTGCAATTGCGCGGGGCGAGCCTGCAGATGGCCATCGTGCTCGATGAATATGGCGGAACCGCCGGAATGGTGACCTTGGAAGACCTGGTGGAGGAAATCGTCGGTGAGGTCGCCGACGAGCACGACGAGGCATTGCCCGAGGTGCGTCAGCTGCCCGACGGCTCGTGGATGATCCCCGGGATGTTCCGCCCCGACCAACTCAACGAGCTCATCGGCGAGGTGGAGATCCCCGACGACGCCGCCTATGAGACGGTCGGCGGGTTCGTGATGGCAGAACTGGGCCGGATCGCCTTCCTGGGCGACGAAGTGGACACCGAGGGCGGGATGTTTGTTGTCACCGCGCTGGAGCGCAGGCGCATTGCCGAGCTGCACTTCGTGCCACGTCCGCCGACTTCGGCGGCCAGTGCCTCATCGGCAGCCAGCCCGGACGAGGCAGCGGGGTCACGGCCATGAACGACTTTGCCGGCCTTTTCTGGCTGATCATCCTGCTGCTGGGCAACGCCTTCTTCGTGGCCTCCGAGTTCGCCGTGATGTCCGCGCGGCGCTCCCAGATCGAGCCGTTGGCCGATGCCGGGGACAAGCGCGCGGTCCGCGCACTGAAGGCCATGGAGCAGGTCTCGATCATGCTCGCGGTGTGCCAGCTGGGCATCACCGTGTGTTCGTTGCTGATCCTGAACGTCGCCGAACCGGCGATCCACCACCTGCTGGTGGTGCCTTTGCAGTTCATCGGCCTCTCCGAGTCCCTGGCAGGGTCCGTCGCGTTCCTGCTGGCCCTGGGGGTTGTGACCTTCCTGCACGTGACCTTCGGGGAAATGGTTCCCAAGAACGTTTCCGTCTCGATGGCCGACAAGGCGGTGCTGCTGTTGGCCGGGCCGCTGCTGGTGCTCGCGGTGCTGGTGCACCCGATCGTGGTCTCGCTGAACTGGGTCGCGAACCTGTTCCTCCACGCGATGAAGGTCGAGCCGGTGAACGAGGTGAACTCCGCGTTCACCGCCGCGGAGGTGCAGTCGATCATTGCCTCCTCGGCGCTCTACGGAACGCTGGAACCCGACGACGCGCTGATGCTGCGCAAGGCCTTGGAATTCTCCAACCTCACTGCCGCAGGCACCATGGTCGCACGCGACCAGGTCGTCGCCCTGGAGGCCGGGGCCACCGTGCAGGAGTTCGAACGGACAGTGGGGCGGACCGGGTTTTCCCGGCTCATCATTTCCCGGGGCGGGGAATTCGTGGGCTACTGGCACATGAAGGACGTCATGGCCCTTCCCGACGAGCGCTACCGTGCCCCGATCTCCGGGATCGAGCCCCGCCCGATGGGCGTGGTGGCTCCGGACACCGAGATCGAGGACGCGATGGAGCAGATGCGCGCCGACGGCAAGCACCTGGCCCGGGTCGTGGATGGAAACGGTGCCACCCTGGGGGTCCTGTTCCTGGAGGACGTGCTGGAACAGCTGGTCGGGGAGATCGATGACCAGAACCAGAAACGTGGCATCCGGCGGGAGAACCGCAGCGCCCAATAATGCGAATGACTCGCAATTGGGGTAGTCTGGAGTTTCAGGTTTCCCCCGAAAGGCCCAGTACACCCCGCATGAACAAACCACTCCGCGTCCTCGCCCTGGCCACTTCCATGCTGCTCTTGGGCGGTTGCTCCGCCACGGCGCCGGCGAGCCCGGGAGGTGCGGACGGGGAAGCGGTGCTTCAGGTGGTTGCCAGCACCTCGGTGTATGCCGAGGTGGCGCGCGCGGTCGGAGGCCCCTCGGTGCAGGTCCATGCGATCGTCGACAAGACATCCCAGGACCCGCACTCCTACGAGGCCACGGCGCGGGACAAGCTTGCCCTCTCCAAAGCCGACGTGGTGATAGCCAACGGCGGGGGATACGACCCCTTCATGGACGCCCTGGCCCAAGGCCTTGAACTGCCCGACGGGGCAATGATCCACGCCGTCGACTTCCAACAGGGCCACGAGGATCAGCCCGACGCCACCTCCGATGCGGATGCCGGGCACGTCGGCCACGACCACGGCGAGGAAAACGAGCACGTCTGGTATGACGTGCACACCGTGGGCGCGCTGGCCCTGGCGCTGGCCCAGGAATACTCGGCGCTGAGGCCCCCACAGGCAGAAGAGTTCACGGCCTCCGCTGCGGCCTTCGAGCAAAGCATCGACGCGCTGGGCGCATCGATCACGGACCTGCGGGCAGCGGCGAAGGGCAAGAAGTTTGCGATGACCGAACCGTTGGGCTTCTACCTGCTCACCGATGCCGGGATGATCGACGGGACCCCCGCCGGCATCAGCTCCGCCATGGAAGCCGGCGAAGATGTCTCGCCGCTGTTGCTCAAGAAGCTTGGCGACGGGCTGGCTGCCGGTGACTATGCACTCTTGGCGGTCAACACCCAGACCTCCGGGCCGCAGACCGAACAGGTCTCCGCCATGGCGAAGAAAGCCGGTGTCCCGGTGCTGGATCTGACCGAAACCGTGCCCGAGGGGCACGACTACATCTCCTGGATGGAATCGAACGTGGAAAACCTCGGAGTGGCCCTTGAGCACTAGCACCAGCCCAGGGCCCGGCGCCGAGCAAAGGCCCGCTAGCCAACCGCGCTCCGTGGCGCCGGTGGTCAGCATGCGCAATGCCTCGTTGCGCTTTGGCGAGCGCCTGCTCTGGGACGGATTGGACCTGGACATCGCCCCGGGGGAATTCTTGGCGGTGCTGGGCCCCAACGGCTCGGGCAAGACCACGATGCTACGTACCCTGATGGGGCTGCAGGAACTCTCCGGCGGCACCATCACGGTCGCCGGAAAGTCGGTGACCCGCGGCTCGCGGAAGATCGGGGTGATCCCGCAGCAACGTTCCTTCGACGACAACACCCCGTTGCGTGCCCGCGACCTGGTCGCCTTGGGCATCGACGGGCACAAATGGGGCATCAGGCTCGGGCGGGCCAAGATGCGCCGGCGCGTCGATGAGCTCCTTGAGCTCGTCGGGGCCACCGAATATGCGGACCGGCCCATTGGCGTGCTCTCGGGTGGCGAGCAGCAGCGCCTGCGTGCCGCCCAGGCGCTGGCCGATGATCCGAGGCTGCTGCTGTGCGACGAACCGCTGCTTTCCCTTGACCTTCACCACCAACAGGCGGTCTCCTCGCTGATCCACCGCCAGGCCTGCGACCACGGCGCCGCGGTGGTGTTCGTGACCCACGAGATCAACCCCATCCTGCAATACGTGGACCGGGTGCTTTATTTGGCCGGCGGGCGCTTCCACGTGGGCACCCCGGCGGAAGTCATGCGCTCCGAGGTGCTCTCCGAGCTCTACGGATCGAAGATCGAAGTTTTTGAATCCAACGGCCGCATCGTCGTGGTGGGCATGCCCGAGGCAGTCAACCACCCCCATCCCCACCAAGGAGCCTAGGGTCCATGGACTTTTCCGATTTCTGGAACACCGTCTTCAGCTTCCAGGACTATGCGCAGATCCTGCCGCTGGTGTCCAACTCGCTGATTGCCGGTGCGCTGCTTGGCCTGGTGGGCGGCATGATCGGCATCTTCGTGATGATGCGGGACATGGCCTTCGCCGTGCACGGCATTGCCGAGCTGTCCTTTGCCGGGGCAGCCTTTGCGCTGCTGATAGGTTCCAACGTGGTCATCGGCTCCCTCATCGGCTCCGTGTTTGCCGCCCTGGTGCTGGGATTGATGGGGGCCGCGGCCAAAGACCGCAACTCCATCATCGGTGTGTTGATGCCCTTTGGCCTGGGCCTGGGGATCCTGTTCCTGGCGCTCTACGAGGGGCGCAGCGCGAACAAGTTCGGACTGCTCACCGGCCAGATCGTCGCCGTGGACACGGTCCAGCTGGGCCTGCTGGCCGTGTGCTCGGTGATCGTGCTGGTGGCGTTGGTGGCCATGTGGCGCCCGCTGACCTTCATCTCCGTGGACCCCGCCGTGGCTGCTGCCCGCGGTGTGCCCGCCGGCCGGCTGTCGGTGGCATTCATGGTGGTCCTGGGGCTGGCCGTGGCGCTCTCGATCCAGGTGGTCGGTGCGTTGCTGGTGCTTTCCCTGTTAATCACCCCGGCAGCCGCGGCCATGAAGGTGGCCGCCAACCCGGTGGTGACCGTGGTGCTCTCGGTGGCCTTTGCGATGACCTCGGTGGTCGGAGGGATCCTGCTGGCGTTGGCCGGATCGCTGCCGATCAGCCCGTACGTCACCACGATCTCGTTCCTGATCTACGTCATCTGCCGGCTCATCGCCTGGCGCCGGGAGAAGGTCCGGCATTCGGAGACCACCCTGGCCATGGCGGCATAGCCCGGTCCGCACGCGGGCCTGGGGGATCGGTGCTGCACGCGCTGGGCGGACCGAAGGTGCAGGTGGCGCCGAAGACCTGGCGCATCCGCCTGCGATCGGCCCATTGACAGCTCCTAGGTGCTCTCGCCGGTGTCCTTCGCCGCCGAGCAGCCAGGGCACAATCCGTAGATCTCCACGGTGTGTGTCGGATCGGTGAAACCGTTCTCTTCGGCCACCCGGGCCGCCCACTTCTCCACGGCCGGGGCCTCGACTTCCACGGCCTTGCCACAGATCCGGCACACCAAGTGGTGGTGGTGGTGCTCGATGACGCACTGGCGGTACATGGCCTCGCCCTCGTTGTTGCGCAACACATCCACCAGCCCCTCCTCGGCCAGGGACAGCAACAAGCGATAAACCGTGGCCAGGGAGACCTTGTCACCCTCGTCGATCAGCCAACGGTGCAGTTCCTGCGCCGTCACGAAGTCATCGACCTGGCCCAATGCCGCAGTCACTGCAATCCGCTGCTTGGTCACCCGTGTCTCGGGGACGCGTCGGGTGGTCGCAGGATTCGTCATCTGTTGAAGCACTCCTTGGAAGTTCGGCACGAGGTCTCTCGTTGCGGGCCGGAGGACCACGTGGGAGCTGTGGGACGACGCACCCAACGCGGACACTTCGAGTTTACCAGCGGGGCCCTAAACGCGGGCCTTGGCAGCGCTGTGCGGCCCTGCCTAAGCTGAGGCCATGGAGATCACCAAATTCAACCACTCATGCATCCGCGTCCAATCCGGGGGACGGGCACTGCTCATCGACCCCGGCACGTTTTCCCCGGTGGAGCAGGCCCTTGAAGGGGTTGAAGCGATCCTGGTGACGCACGAACATCCGGACCACTTCGATTCAACCCCGGTGCTTGCCGCGCTGGCGGTGGACACGGAGCTGGCACTCTATGCGCCGCCCGCCCTGGCCGAATCGTTGCGCGCGGCGGCGCAGGAAGCCGGGGTTCCGGACGCCGGGAAACGCATCCACGGAGTGGGGCCCGGAGAGAGGTTCGAGGCTGCCGGCCTTGGAATCTCCACCCATGGCGGGTTCCACGCACTGATCCACCACGCGCTGCCGACGGTGGCCAACATCGGTTACTTCATCGGCGGGAAGCTCTACCACCCGGGGGACAGCTACCAGGTGCCAGAGGGCATCGAGGTGAAGACGCTGCTGATCCCGGCACACGCCCCGTGGGCCAAGATCGGGGAAACCATCGACTTTCTCTCGATGGTGTCGGCGCCACAGAATTTTCCCATCCACGACGGGCTGCTCAACGAGCGTGGTCTGGCCCTTGTCGACGGCCATATGGAGCGCGTCGCCGCCGAACACGGGATCGCCTACCGGCGGATCCCCAACGGCGCGCCGGTGGATATCGGGGACTGAACCGGCGGCAACGTCACCATCGGCGCAGGAACCGTGCCACAGCTGCGCCTATTCCCAGCGACCGGTCTGCAGCAAGTGCTCGATGCGTCCGGCATAGGGGGCCGGATCCAGCCCGTTGGCCTCAAGCCAGGCCGGGTCGTAGTACGAGGTGGTGTAGCGCTCCCCGTTATCGCACAGCAGCGTCACCACCGAGCCCTTTTCCCCCGCGGCGAGCATGTTTGCCACGATCTGCCATGCCAGCCACAGATTGGTGCCGGTGGAAGGCCCCGCACACAAGCGGGAGAAATCCTGCAGGTGGCGCATGGCGGCAACCGATGCGGCATCCGGGACGGTGGCCATGAAGTCGATGATGCTGGGCACGAAGCTGGGTTCGGGCCGGGCACGCCCGATGCCCTCGATACGGCTGGACCTTCCGGTGGCCGCCAGCGGGTCGCTTCCTGCATTGGCTGCCTCCCAGGCCGGCAGGAACGCCGAACCCTCGGGATCGGCCACGGCCAGGCGCGTGGGGTGGCGATGGTAGCGGGCGTAGCGCCCGATGGTCGCCGAGGTGCCTCCGGTGCCGGCGCCGACCACAACCCAGGCCGGAACCGGGTGTTCCTCCATGGCCAGCTGCTCAAAGATCGATTCAGCGATGTTGTTGTTCCCGCGCCAGTCCGTGGCGCGCTCGGCGTAGGTGAACTGGTCCATGTAGTGTCCGTTGGTGTCAGCCGCCAGGCGTTCGGACTCGTCGTAGACGCTGGAGGGGTCATCGACCAGGTGGCAGGTGCCTCCGGTGGCCTCGATCAGAGCGATCTTTTCCTTGCTGGTGCTCGCGGCCATCACGGCGATGAAGGGCAGTCCCAGCAGCTTCGCGTAGTACGCCTCGGAGACCGCGGTGGACCCGGAAGACGCCTCAACAATCGTGGTGCCCTCGGTGATCCATCCGTTGACCAGGCCGTAGAGGAAGAGCGAACGCGCCAGGCGGTGCTTGAGGCTGCCGGTGCGGTGCGTCGACTCGTCCTTCAGGTACATCTCGATGCCCCACGCGTGCGGCAGCTCCAGCTTGTGCAGGTGGGTGTCGGCCGATCGCATGGATTCGGCTTCGATGATGCGTATCGCCTCATCGACCCAAGCGCGTGAAGGGGAGGTGTCGGGCAGCGAAATCAGGGGTGTAATATCCACAATCCCAGCCTACAGACAATCGCCGGTGGCACGGCACCGGAGGGTGCATTGCCCGCGGCGGTAGAGTCGTGGGTGGCCACAAGTTTCGAGAAATTTTCAGGAGTTCGCCCATGACACAGCATCCACTCATCGAAGCCCAAGAACTGCACCGGTTGCTGGATTCCGGCAGCCACGTGGTGCTGCTCGACGTGCGCTGGGCGCTGGGGGATCCCGACGGGCACGCCCACTACGTGGCCGGGCATCTTCCCGGTGCGGTCTTTGTTGATTTGGAGCGCGAGCTCTC
>JAUNVO010000126.1:7451-9054 GCA_030540695.1 Micrococcaceae bacterium
TGCTCGATGCGCGCGCCTTCGAACGCTACACCGGGCAAAGCGAGCCGATCGACCCGCGTGCCGGGCACATCCCCGGTGCGTTGAGCAGCCCGACGACCGAGAACCTGGGTGCCGACGGGCGTTTCCTTGACCCTGAGGCACTCAAAGCGCGCTTTGCCCGGCTCGGTGTGCAGATCGCCGCAGACGGGGCGGGACCGGTGGGTGCGTATTGCGGATCCGGCGTCACCGCGGCGCACCAAATCCTGGCACTTGCGACCATCGGCATCGACGCCGCACTTTTCCCGGGTTCCTGGTCGCAGTACGCCTCGGACCCGACGCGCACCCCGGCGACGGGCCAGCGGCCGTAGTCCGGGGGACCTGCGTACTTTCAGGGACGTGGACCAGCGCTTGGGATTCCTTGATGCTGGGCGGGATCGAAAAGGAAAGCACCCACCGAAAGTGCTGCCATGAAACGGTGAAAACATGGTTCGCGGCCGGGGGCTTGGGCAGGAGTCAAATTCGTCCGGTAAGGAACGCAGAGCGGTCGGCTGATGCCGTCACTGTGGTTCTTGCTGGAACGTCGAGACGCCTCTCGCCACACCGATCCTTGACGGGTGCCGCTGGTGGCGGTTGATTGGCGGGCTCTTGGCGGGCTCGTGACGATGCGCTGTCATAGGGTCGTGATGGATCATTGGACCCATGAACGAGACATGCATTACAGAGCTCCGCCAAGAGCGGGGATGGACCCAAGAGAAGCTCGCTGCAGAGAGTGGTGTTGGCATCAGGACTGTTCAGCGGCTCGAAGCCGGCAGTGACGCAAGCCTGGAAACGCTTTCCCTCGTCGCTGGTGCCCTCGGAGTCGCTGTTAGTGCCCTTTTCAAGAAAATCGAGAATGACAGCTTCAGCTGTCGTGTCGATTCATTGGAAGGCCGCACACAGGAACAGCAGGCTTCCAGAGACAGGATCAGTGGGGCCTGGATGTGGTTTTTCATCGGTGTGGGTGTAGTGACCAGCATGATCAGCTTTGCCACGGGCGGGCAACTCGGCGCGGTGCTGTTCTTGAGTTACTGGGGTGGTGGGCTTCTTATTTTGGTCGCCGTCCGGAGACTCTATCTAGATCCTCGTCTCGACAATCGATACCCGCTCTCGCGGAGCAAACATCAACTACGCGCAAGCAAGAGACTTCCGGGCAGGTCTTCGCCGGAGGAACACTGATAGTGATTCAGGCTCATTCGATCCGCCTGGTGTGACTCGTCATATAGTCAACTGGCATGTTGTTGACCGAATAGGATCGGCGCCCAGGGGATGACGCTGCCTCCATCTGTCAAGGGGTCGCTGCCCGTCGAGTTCTGGCTGTGTTCACACCCGCTCGCCGAGCGGCGGTCACTCTCGGACCTGGCTCTCACGATGTGTAATATCGTGGCATGTCGGAATATGCCACCATCCGCAACTGCACGAAGCTGTTCGACATGCGTGAGGGGTACCCGTTCGCCCGGAACGTGCTTGGCTTCAGCGACCCCAGTGTGGCTTGGATCGAGGATCGCTGGACGATGTTCATTGGCGGTATGGCGCCTACGTTTCGCACCAACATCTACTCTTTTGAGCTTCCGCCCGGCGCACCTAT
>JAUNVO010000127.1 GCA_030540695.1 Micrococcaceae bacterium
AAGGACCCGAACCTTCCGGACACCCTCTACGTCACCGGGCTGTGCGCACCGAACACCGTGAACACCATGCCGGAGAAGACGCTGAACGCCACCGCCGACCACGCCGACATCACCGGCGACGCCATCAGCGGGACCTACGAGCAGTCCAACGCGGTGCTCGACGAGCTCGCCGCCCTGGGCGTGAGCTACAACGAGGTCGTGGAGAAGCTGGAGACCGAGGGCCTTGAAAAATTCGAGACCGCCTGGAACGAGCTGCTTGCCGACCTGGACGCGTCATTGAAGAAGGCGGGAAAGAACTCATGAGCTCCCTGGGATTCATCGCCACCGGTGCCGCGCAGGTGGCCATCGAGACGCATGTGCCGTCCCTGGTCGCCGATTCCGTCGCCAGCCGGATCGCCGCCAAGGACA
Organism: Micrococcaceae bacterium; assembly: GCA_030540695.1. Taxonomy (GTDB): domain Bacteria; phylum Actinomycetota; class Actinomycetes; order Actinomycetales; family Micrococcaceae; genus Paeniglutamicibacter. The sequence continues at coordinate 409 of JAUNVO010000127.1, forward strand.
CCACGGTGTGGGTCGAATCGGCCCGGGCCGAGGCAGCGGTGCGTCTCGGTTGGGTGGATGCCGCCGAGACCTCGCGCCCGTTGGTCCGCCAGATCCTCGCCCTGCGTGAGGAACTGCGCGCCGAGGGAGTGAACCGCATCGTGCTCGCCGGCATGGGCGGGTCCTCCCTGGCGCCCGAGGTCATTTGCGCGACCAACAACGTGGAACTGGTGGTCTGCGATTCCACCGATCCGGAAATGCTTGCGAACATCCTCACGGACAGGCTCGCCACCACCGCGCTGGTGGTCTCCTCGAAGTCCGGCTCCACCGTGGAGACCGACTCGCAGCGCCGCGTCTTCGAGCAGGCGTTTTCCGACGCCGGCCTGGACGCGGCAACGCGCATCATCGTGGTCACCGATCCCGGTTCCCCGATGGATGGGGCCAGCCGCAACGCCGGCTACCGCGCGGTCTTCAATGCCGATCCCGCGGTGGGCGGGCGCTACTCGGCCCTGACCGCGTTCGGGCTGGTCCCCTCCGGCCTGGCCGGGGTGGACATCGAGGCGTTCCTTGACGACGCGGCGGGCGCTGCACAGTTCCTGGCCGAGGACGACGAGGACAACATCGCCCTGGCGCTGGCGGCCGCATTGGCCGGCACGGTGCCGCTGCGCGACAAACTGATCTTCGCCGACGAGGGCTCCGGGCTGGCCGGGTTCGCCGACTGGGCCGAACAGCTCATCGCCGAATCCACGGGCAAGGCCGAAACCGGGCTGTTGCCCGTCGTGGTCGAGGACCGGGCCCCGGAGACCACCAGCGCAGCCCCCGACTTCCTTCAGGTGCGCCTGGTCGCGGACACCGGCCTGCTCACCGATGCGGACATCGACCCGGGTTCCTCGGCCGTGGCGGTTTCCGGGGCGCTGGGTGCGCAGATGCTGTTGTGGGAGTACGCAACGGTGATCGCCGGGCGGCTGCTGGGCATCGACCCCTTCGACCAGCCCGACGTGGAGGCCGCCAAGGTCGCCGCGCGTTCGCTGCTTGATTCAACCCCGGAACCCGTTCCGGCGGTGCTCAGCGAAGGTGCCATCGAGGTCCGCGGATCCGCTCGGCTCCTTGAGGGTGTCGGGACCGTCGCCGAAGCGCTGTCTGCATTGCTCGATGCCGTGCCGGACAACGGGTACCTGGGTATCCAGGCCTATCTGGACCGCCATGGCGACGCTTCGCTGGAGTCGATCCGTCCGGCCCTTGCCTCCGCCACCGGGCGTCCGGTGACCTTTGGCTGGGGACCGCGCTTCCTGCACTCCACCGGGCAGTTCCACAAGGGCGGGCCGCGCGTGGGAGCCTACCTGCAGTTCACGGCCGAATCCTCGATGGACCTCTCGATCCCCGAACGCCCCTTCACCTTCGGGGAGCTGCTCGCCGCACAGGCCAGCGGGGATGCAGCGGTGCTGGAAGATCTGGGCAGGCCGGTGCTGCGCCTGCACTTCACCGACAAGGAGGCCGGCGCCAGGCAGTTCGATAAGCTGGTGCGGGACCTGGCCCAGGCCTGATCCGTTTTTTGCAGTCGCATCACTCCCGGTGCACCGGGTGCCACGGCGCCCGGTGCACCGCTTCCCCGGTTTCCCCCAACAGTTGAAGGCCCACTTCCCTTGATGCACGATTCCACCCGGCACCCCATCCCCGGCCACACCAATCCCCTGCGCGATCGGCGGGACCGCCGCCTGGAGAAGATCGCGGGGCCCTCCGCACTGGTGTTCTTCGGCATCACCGGGGACCTGGCCCGCAAGAAGCTCATGCCCGCGGTCTACGACCTGGCCAACCGGGGCCTGCTGCCGCCGAACTTCGCGGTGCTCGGTTTCGGGCGCCGCGACTGGGACGACGCCCGGTTCGCCGCCGAGGCCAAGGCCTGGGTCCAGGCCAATGCCCGCACGGCATTCAATGAGACGGTCTGGGAGCAGCTGGCCAGCGGGTTCAGGTTCATTTCCGGCGGGTTCGAGGACGATGACGCGTTCATCGCGCTGCGCGATAGCCTCGAGGAGCTGGCCCGGCTGCGCGGCACGCACAAGAACCACGCCTTCTACCTCTCCATCCCGCCGAACTCCTTCGAGACCGTCTGCCAGCAGCTCTCCAAGCACGGCCTGGCCAACGACGATTCCGAGGACGCCGGATGGTCGCGGGTGGTCATCGAGAAGCCGTTCGGCCACGACCTGACTTCCGCGCGCGAGCTGAACGCCATCGTCGAATCGGTGTTTCCGCCCGACGCGGTGTTCCGCATCGACCACTACCTGGGCAAGGAGACGGTGCAGAACCTGCTGGCACTGCGCTTCGCCAACCAGCTCTTCGAGCCGCTGTGGAACTCCAAGTACGTGGACCACGTGCAGATCACCATGGCCGAGGACATCGGCATCGGCGGACGCGCCGGCTACTACGACGGCGTGGGGGCCGCCCGCGACGTCATCCAGAACCACCTGCTGCAGCTGCTGGCGCTGACCGCGATGGAGGAGCCGATCAGCTTCAACGCCGACCACCTGCGCAGCGAGAAGGAAAAGGTGTTGGCCGCCGTGCGCCTGCCCGAGGACCTGGACGCGGCCAGCGCCCGCGGCCAGTACACCTCCGGGTGGCAGGGCGGGGAAAAGGTCACTGGATTCCTTGATGAGGAGGGTTTCAACCCGGCCTCCAAGACCGAGACCTACGCGGCGATCAAGCTGGAGATCAATACCCGCCGTTGGGCCGGGGCCCCGTTCTATCTGCGGGCCGGCAAGCGCCTGGGCCGCCGCGTCACCGAGATCGCCGTGGTGTTCAAGCGCGCCCCGAACCTGCTCTTCCGCGACCACAGCGACGATGCGTTCGGGCAGAACGCCATCGTGATCAGGGTCCAGCCCGACGAGGGCGTGACCATCCGCTTCGGCTCCAAGGTCCCGGGCACCGCCTCCGAGGTACGCGACGTGACCATGGACTTCGGCTACGGACACGCGTTCACCGAATCCTCGCCGGAGGCCTATGAGCGGCTGATCCTGGACGTGTTGCTGGGCGAGCCACCGCTGTTCCCCCGCCACGAGGAGGTCGAGCAGTCCTGGCGTATCCTGGACCCGTTCGAGGAGCACTGGGCGGCGCTGCCCGAACAACCCGAACCCTATGCCCCCGGATCCTGGGGTCCGGCATCCGCCGACGAATTGATGGCCCGCGACGGAAGGACATGGCGCCGCCCATGATTACCGAGCTGAAGGACACCACCACCTCGAAGATCTCCAAGCAGCTGGTCACCATGCGCCGCGAGGGCGGCGCGGTGGCCCTCTCGCGGGTACTTACCCTGCTGGTGATCACCCGCGCCGGCTTTGAGGAAGACGCCATCGACGCGGCCTCCCTGGCGAGCCGCGAACACCCCTGCCGCATCGTGGTCATCGTCAAGGGCGCACCCACCGGGGAAACCCGGCTGGACGCGGAGATCCGCCTCGGCGGGGACGCCGGGGCCGCCGAGGTCATCGTGCTTCGCACCTTCGGGCCCGACGCCCACGTGGATGAGTCCCTGGTCTCCGGGCTGCTGCTGCCCGATGCGCCGATCGTCGCCTGGTGGCCGCACGGGGTGCCCAAGGACGCGGCGAACACCCCGCTGGGGAAGATCGCGCACCGGCGCATCACCGATTCCGGGGCGGAGAAGGACCCGCGCAAGGCGCTGTTCTCGCTGGCCAAGTCCTACCGGGCCGGGGACACCGACCTGGCGTGGACCCGGTTGACCTTGTGGCGCGCCCAGCTGGCCTCCGTGCTTGACCAGCTGGACCCCGGCAGCCTCACCTCCGTGACCGTCACCGGCGCCGTGGATTCGCCCTCCACCGTGCTGCTGGCCGCGTGGCTGCGGCTGTGCCTGAAACTCCCGGTGACCCTGGCGTCCTCCCCCGAGGGCACCGGCGTACGCTCGGTGCGTTTTGCCCGCGAGGAGGGCGACGTCGAGCTTTCCCGTCCGCCGGGTGACGTCGCCGAGTTGTACCAGCCGGGCCAGAAGGCCCAATTGATCTCATTGCCCCAGCGGCCCGTGTCCGACTGCCTGTCCGAGGAGATGCGTCGGCTCGATCCCGACGAGGTCTTCGGCGAAGTCGTCCGCGAGGGCCTGAAGCGCACCAACCTCAGGAGCATCCGTGCCAGCGAACGCTAAACGCCACGTCGTCATCCACCCCGATCTGCCCGCAACCGCCGCGGCCGTGGCCGCCCGGCTCATCACCGCGGTCCTCGACGCCCAGGCCGCCCGGGGCGAAGCGAGCATCGTGCTCACCGGCGGCACCTTGGGCATCGCGTCGCTGAAGCAGCTCGCGCTCAGTCCCGCGGTGGGTGCCGTGGACTGGTCCCGGGTGAACATCTACTGGGGGGACGAACGCTTTCTTGCCGCGGATTCGTCCGAACGCAACGCGGTCCAGGCCGAGGTGCTGCTCTCGGTGCTCGATGGCCTCGGGCTTGACCGTGGCCGCGTGCACCCGATGGGTTCAAGCGACACCCACGCCACCCCCGAGGAGGCCGCCGCGGCCTACGCGCAGCTACTGGCCGCCGAGGCCGGCCACGAGGGCTCGGAATCCTTGCCGACCTTTGACGTGCTGATGCTGGGCATGGGCCCGGACTCCCACGTCGCCTCGTTGTTCCCGGACCACGTCGGCGCCACGACCACCGGGGTGAATGTGCTTGGGGTGCAGAATTCACCCAAGCCCCCGCCGCTGCGCGTCTCGCTGTCCTTCGAGGCGATCAACACCGCGCGGGCGGTGTGGCTGGTGGTTGCCGGTGCCGACAAGGCCCCGGCCGCCGGGATCGTGCTGGGACCGGATACGGTGGCCCGCGAACGCGTTCCCGCCTCCGGGGTTTCGGGCATCGAGGGCACCTGGTGGCTCATGGACCAGGCTGCAGCGGCACTGCTGTAGTTCCCCGCACACGCAAAAGCGCGGCTTCGCCTCTCACCCGCCCCGGGGGGTGCGAAGCCCCGCATTTTGGCGCGATATGGGCCTAGGACTCGATGCTGAAACGCATGACCAGGCCCAGGCCGATGATCACCGCGGCCCAGGTGATCCCGAGCACGACGGTGACGCGGTTCAGGTTGCGTTCGGCAACGCCCGAGGAACCCAGCGAGGTGGTCATGCCACCGCCGAACATATCGGACATGCCCCCTCCGCGGCCCTTGTGCAGCAGGATCAGCAGTACAAGCAGCCCGCTCGTGATGCCCAGCAAGATCTGCAGTATCAACTTGATGACGTCCACTATTGCCCTTCAATCCGCTCGATGGCGTTTAGTCGGTCACCAGATGGTGCTCGAACCTAACAATGTTAGCAAACTCCGCGGCGTCAAGCGCGGCTCCGCCAACCAACACGCCGTCAACGTCGCGCTGGGAGAGGATCGCCGCGGCGTTGGCCGCCTTGACCGAACCACCGTAGAGCACTCGCACCTTGGAAGCCACCTCGATGCCGAAGAGGCTGGAGAGTTCGTTGCGGATCGCGGCACACAGCTCCTGCGCGTCATCGGGGCCGGCGACTTCACCGGTGCCGATGGCCCATACCGGCTCGTAGGCCACGACCAGGGTAGCGGCCTGTTCCTTGGTGATCCCGGCCAACGAGCCACGCAGCTGTTCCAGGGTGTACTCGACATGGGTCCCGGCCTGGCGAATTTCCAACCCCTCGCCCACGCACAGCACCGGGGTGATCGAGTAGCGGTACGCCGCTGCGACCTTGGCCGCCAGCAGGTCGTTGGACTCCCCGTGCAGGGCACGGCGTTCGCTGTGTCCCACCAACACGTATTCGCAGCCCAGCCGGGAGAGGAACTGGCCGGAGATCTCCCCGGTGAACGCCCCGGAATCGTGTACCGAAAGGTCTTGGGCGCCGTAGCGCACCTTGAGGTCATCGGCCATGGTCAGGGTCTGCACCCCGCGCAGGTCGGTGAAGGGCGGGAAGACCGCCACCTCGACGCGGTCGAAGTCATGTTCCGCGTCGGCCAGTGTCCAGGCCAGCTTCTGCAACAGCGTGATGCCCTGGACGTGGTCCATGTTCATCTTCCAGTTGCCGGCGATCAGCGGCTTCCGGTCGAATTTTCCGTTGGTGGATGTGGTCACGAACGAGCCTCCAAGGCAGTCAGGCCGGGCAGTTCCTTGCCCTCGAGATACTCGAGAGAAGCACCGCCGCCGGTGGAAATATGTGAGAAGTCTGCGTCGATGAATCCCAGCGCGCGCACGGCGGCGGCGGAATCCCCACCGCCGACGACACTGAATACCTCGGATTCGGCCAGTGCGGTGGCCACCGCGCGGGTGCCCCCGGCAAAGGCCGGGATCTCGAAGACGCCCATCGGGCCGTTCCAGAACACCGTGTTGGCGCTCTGGATGTAGCTGGCAAATTTTTCCCCGGAGTCCGGACCGATGTCCAGGCCCAACCCGGAGTCGCCGAAGCGTCCGCCGGTGAGGTCATTCGCGCGGCGTACCTCGTGCTCGGCGTCGGCCCCGAACTTGGAGGCCACCACCACGTCCGTGGGAAGCACGATGTCGCAGCCCAGCTCCTTGGCACGGCTCAGGTAGCCGCGGCAGGTTTCGAGCTGGTCTTCTTCCAGCAGCGATGCCCCCACCTCGTGGCCCTGGGCCTTGAGGAAGGTGAACGCCATGCCGCCGCCGATCAGCAGCTGGTCGGCGCGGTTGAGCAGGTTGTCGATGACGGCCAGCTTGTCCGAGACCTTCGAGCCACCCAGCACGACCACGTAGGGGCGCTTGGGCGCACCGGTGAGGGTCTTGAGGACCTTCACCTCGGTGGCGACCAGATCGCCCTGGTACGCCGGCAGGAGCGAGGCGATGTCAAAGACCGAGGCGTGCTTGCGATGCACCGCGCCGAAGGCGTCGTTGACGTACGCGCCGTTTTCACCGGTCAGGGCCGCAAGTTCGGAGGCGAATTCGGCGCGCTGCGCGTCATCCTTTGAGGTCTCGCGCGCATCGAAACGCACGTTTTCCAGCACCAGCACGGTGCCGTCCGCCATCTCGGCGGCGAGCCGTTGGGCCGAGGGGCCCACGACGTCGGTGGCGGTGACCACCTCGAGGTCGGAGAGCTCCGCCAGCCGGTTGGCGGCCGGGGCGATCGAGTATCGGGGATCCGGTTCGCCCTTGGGGCGGCCCAGATGTGCCATGACAATGACGCGGGCGCCGGCATCTGCCAGCTTCTGCACCACGGGGATGGAGGCGCGTACACGCCCATCGTCGGTGACGGTGAGGCCATCGAGCGGCACGTTCAGGTCGCTGCGGACCAGAACGTGCCGCCCAAGGACACCATCGGCGATCAATTCGTCGAGAGTGTGGGAAGTCATGTGACTAGGCTATCGGAGTCTTTGGGACTAGCCGAGCCGTGCGCCGACATATTCGGCCAGATCGACCAGCCTCGAGGAGTAGCCCCACTCGTTGTCGTACCAGGCGACGACCTTCGCGGTGGTGCCGATGACGGTGGTGAGCCCGGCGTCGAAGATCGCCGAGTGGGCGTCATGAACGATGTCGGTGGAGACCAGCGGGTCCTCCGAGTATTTCAGGAAGCCCTTGAGCGGCCCTTCCTCGGCGGCCTTCTTGAAGGCCGCGTTGATTTCCTCGACGGTGGCCTCGCGGGCCAGGTTGACGGTGAGGTCCGTTGCCGAACCGGTCGGCACCGGCACGCGCATGGCGTAGCCATTGAGCTTGCCCTTGAGCTCGGGCAGCACCAGGCCGATGGCCTTGGCGGCACCGGTGGAGGTCGGGATCATGTTCAGGGCAGCGGCGCGGGCACGGCGCTGGTCCTTCTTGTGCGGGGAGTCCTGCAGGTGCTGGTCGGCGGTGTAGGCGTGGATGGTGGTCATCAGGCCATCGACGATGCCGAACTGGTCGTTGAGCACCTTGGCCACCGGGCCCAGGCAGTTGGTGGTGCAGGAGGCGTTGGAGATGATGTGGTGCTTGTCCGCTTCGTACTTCTCGTGGTTCACGCCCATCACGACGGTGATGTCTTCCTTGGAACCGGGTGCCGAGATGATGACCTTCTTGGCGCCGGCCTGCAGGTGCTTCTCCGCGTCGGCCGCCTTGGTGAACAATCCTGTGGATTCGATGACGATATCGACACCCAACTCGCCCCAGCCAAGGTGGGCCGGGTCCTTCTGGGAGAGGAACTTGATGCGTTTTTTCCCGACGACGAGATAGGCGCCGTCAACGCCGACCTCTTCGGCCAAGCGGCCCATGACGGAGTCGTATTTGATGAGCATGGCCAGGTCGTTGATCGAACCGAGGTCATTGACCGCGACGATCTCGATATCTGCGTTGCTTGCAAGGGTGGCTCGCAGGAAATTGCGACCGATGCGTCCGAAACCATTAATGCCAACACGGGTAGTCACGTGTAGTTCTCCTTGACAGAGTGATTTTGCCACTGCCGCGGAAGGATGGCCCCGGGGTTTGGGACGCAAAACGGAGTGGCTTGGAAAAATTGGACACTCCGTTGTGTCGTCAGCTCGAAGGCTGACCGGGTTGTTGCGTGTCTTGCGGCAGCCGCCGCAAGACACGCTAAACACGATGCCTCAACCCTACGCCACTTGGGCGTTGGATGTGAGGAGGCTTACGTCATTTCTTGCGGGTGTGTTACTTGCCCGGCACGATCAACGCAGCAGCACCCTTGCGGGCAGCCT
>JAUNVO010000128.1:0-1517 GCA_030540695.1 Micrococcaceae bacterium
CGGGGCATGGGCTACCGGTTCGAGGAACCTGCCTGATTTCCCGGACTTCCGGTGAGCACGTTCACCTACACCGTGTGGCGGGCGCCGGGCCGCGGGACGGATCTGGATTCGGCACCGGAGGCCCGGCACCAGCGCTAGCCCGCGCTGAGCGCTGAAGGAGCCGAAGGTGGAGACTGTGGCGACCATGCAGACACTGCAGAGGCGGCGGAGATCGGTGAAACGGCCGACTTTGCTGAAGCCGGGGACACCGCTGACTTGGCCGACACCGGGGACACCGCTGATTTCGCGGACACCGGCGGGAGAACGGGTTTGGCGGAGACCGCCGGTGAAGCCAGGCCCGAAGACCGGTCTGATCCGGTTCCGGCCGCGGGGCCCGCGGGCTGGGGCGCACCCATTTCCACCTGTACGGGGCCCTCGTCGACCTTCAGGGAGCCTGCGACCCGCTTCACCGATGATGGCTCCGGCAATCTCACACCTTCGTGCAGCTTGACCGGAGCGTTGATCGGGAAAACCGGCTGCGCCACCGCGATACCTGTACCGATGGCCATTACTCCAAGTGCACCGGTGATTGACCAAAACGTACGCGACTTCTTCATCGTTTCCTGCCTCTTCATTCACTGCACTGCCATTGCCTTGTTTCCAGCATGGCTGGTGAATGTGAGCCAAAAAGGAGAAACAGATGAGAACGTTCTCATCTGGGAACCGGGGCCGGATCCGTCGCATCCGCGTGGGAAAGGTTAGCCGGCCCGGGCGAGCAGTTGCTCGACAACGGCCAGCCGGGCCAAGGCAACGGCATGCCAGGCTGGGTTTGTCTCGTCCCGGGCTCCCGCCACCAGGGACAGGACCACGCATGCCGCCCGCGCATAGAAACCTCGTCCCGGAACACCGCGGATCGCCAGCTCCCGTTCGAAGGCCTTGGCATAGACCTCGAGGAAGGCGTTGACCCTTCCATAGCGGGTATCCAAGCCCGGCAATACCGCCAGATGGCCCAGGAAACAGGCCAGGTCATCGACCAGGTACCCGGGGCCCGCCGAATCTATGTCCAGCAGCCCGGTGATGTTTCCGTCCAGGACGAATATGTTTGCCTCGTAGAAATCCCCGTGGCTTGGAACCAGCTCACCGCGCTCGGAGTCTTCCAGGATGCCGACCAACCGTCGGAGCATGGATCCGATGTTCCCGGCTTGATCCGGCACAGCAGTCTGGGCCGCATGCCCATACCAACCCAGCCTGTCCGACCAGGCAGGTCGGGCCGGCACCTTCATCAGTGATTGCGGCAAAGAATCAAGAAGATCGATGATTCGTTGGGGGTCCAGCGGCAGTCCCGGGTCATGCATGAGTCCTTCGGCCAGGGCCTCGCCGTGGGCCCGGTGAAGGGCCAGGACACCACTGGTTGGCAGGCCAACGGGTATCGGCGCCGGGACGCCTGCTTCCAACAGGGACAGGTGCTTATCGTGGAACACTTGCGCGTCCTGACGCAGCACCTTGAGAAAGAGTTGGTGTCCATCGGTGAACCGCGC
>JAUNVO010000128.1:1617-8913 GCA_030540695.1 Micrococcaceae bacterium
TGGACCAGGCTAGGACCAGTTGGCGTACGTGGTGTTTTCCTTCTCCACCAGGGTCAACACGTCATAGGTGGCAACGATCTCGCCATCTTGGTTGTTGATGACCGCATCCCAGGCAACCTCACCGTATTCGTCGGTGACGCGCGGAGTGATCTTCTTGGCCGTGAGGGTGACACGGATCGAGTCTCCGTCCGGCACCGGGGTGATGAAGCGCAGGCTCTCCAGTCCGTAGTTGGCCAGCACCGGGCCCGGTGCGGGCTGGACGAAGAGTCCCGCCGCCCAGGAAACCAGCAAGTAGCCGTGGGCGACAATGCCGGGGAAGAAGGGGTTGGCCTCCGCGGCTGCCGCATCGGTGTGCGCGTAGAAGGTGTCACCGGTTTCATTGGCGAAATCGGTGATTTCCTTCAGCGTGACCTCGCGCAACGGAGAGGCAAAGGAATCCCCGATCCTCAATTCGGCCAGCGACTTGCGGAACGGGTGGATCGCACCTTCGACTGCCCCGAACTCGGCGGATCCGGCAATCACCCGGTCGGCACCGGTGTGCCAGATGCCGGTGACGGCGGTGAGCATGTTCGGCGAACCCTGGATGGCGGTGCGCTGCATGTGGTGCTTGACCGAGCGGATGCCGCCGAGTTCCTCGCCGCCGCCGGCACGACCGGGTCCGCCGTGGACCAGGTGCGGCACCGGGGCTCCGTGGCCGGTGGAGCTGCGTGCGGTCTCGCGGTTGAGCATGTGCACACGCCCGTGATGTGAGGCTATTCCTGTGGTCAGCGTGCGAGCGACAGCTGCGTCGTTGGTGCAAACGGTGGCCACCAGCGAGCCCGAGCCCATGGCTGCCAGCTCGATGGCCTCATCCAGGTCCGCATAGCCGATCACCGAGGACACCGGACCGAAGGCCTCAAGGTTGTGCACGGCCTGGTTCTTCACATCATCCCAAGTAAGCACCAACGGGGACATGAAGGCCCCTGCGTCGACGGTCTTGGTTTCCCCCGCGGTGGTGCGGATGGCCGGTGCATCCAGGGTGCCGTAGGCGATTTCACCGCCGGCCGCGATCATTTCCTGAACGGCGGAGCGCACGTCTCGAAGCTGCTCCAGCGAGGCCAGGGCACCCATGGTGACGCCTTCGGCACGCGGGTCACCAATGACGACGCGTGAGTCGATGCGTTCCCCCACGGCCTTGACGACGTCCTGGACCAATCCGGCCGGAACGATGACGCGGCGGATGGCGGTGCATTTCTGCCCGGCCTTGACCGTCATCTCGGTGACGACCGACTTGACGAAAGCATCGAATTCCGGGGTGCCGGTAACGGCGTCGGGTCCCAGGATCGCTGCGTTGAGCGAGTCCGTCTCGGCGGTGAAGCGCACTCCGCCATCGATGACGTTCTTGTGGGCCTTCAAAGACGATGCGGTGGACGCCGAGCCCGTGAAGGAGAGCATGTCCCGGTAATCCAAAACATCAAGCAGGGTGCGGGCGGAGCCGGAAATAAGCTGGATCGAGCCTTCGGGAAGGATCCCGGATTCGACCATCAGTCGCACCATTGCCTCGGCCACGTAGCCGGTGGGGGTGGCAGCCTTCGCGATCGTCGGCACGCCGGCAATGAAGGCCGGGGCGAACTTCTCCAGCATCCCCCAGACCGGGAAGTTGAAGGCGTTGATCTGCGCGGCGACACCGGGGATGCGGGTGTAGATGTGCTCGCCGGCAAAGGAGCCGTCACGTGAAAGGACTTCCATGGGTCCGTCGAGGATGACGTTGGAGTTCGGGAGCTCGCGCCGGCCCTTGGAGGAGAAGGTGAAGAGCACGCCGATGCCGCCATCGATATCGACCATCGAGTCGATCTTGGTGGAGCCGGTGCGGTAGGAGATCTCGTAGATCTCCTCGCGTCGCTCGTTGAGGAACTGTGCCAATTCCTTGAGCTTCAGGGCGCGCTCATGCAGTGAGAGCTTGCCCAACTCGCGCTGGCCGACGGTTCGGCCGTATTCAACGACCTGGGCCAGATCCATGCCGTCATTGTTGACCGTGGCCAGCGGCTCACCGGTGTTGGCATCCAGCACGGACGTTCCGCCGGCCGGATCGGAGGGGGTCCACCAGGAGTTTTGGACGAAGCTGGGAACCAGTGGAGCCATGGGAGTTGTCGTCATCGACGAAATCCTTCCTGAACGATCGGTCAGTATTAGCAACCACAGTACAGTATGGGGAAGAACACCACGAGCCCCGGGTTTCCGACGACCCCGACATTTCAGGAGATATGCAGCCATGAGCGCACAGCGCCCCACCGCGCCCACACCGGAATCCTCCATCGACGGGGTCTGGCAGATTGCCCTGGGCGAGCTTGATCTCAAGATGGGCATCAAGATCATCGAGGAGTCGGTGGAGAAGGTCGTGGCGACGATGCCGGTGGAAGGCAACCGCCAGTCCTTCGGGCTCCTGCATGGCGGGGCGTCGCTGGCCGTTGGCGAGGCCGTCGGTTCGTGGGCGGCGGTGAAGCACGCCTCGACGATGGGCAAGTCGGCCGTGGGCGTCGACGTCTCGGCAACACACCACAAGGGTGCCCGCGAAGGGCTGATCACCATCACCGCGACCCCCATCAGTTTGGGGCGACGCGTGGCAAGCCACCAGGTTCTCATCGAGAACGAAGCCGGCCAGCGCCTCTGCACGTTGCGCATCACCAACCTGATCATCGACATCAAGAAATAGGCCTGGGCCCGCGAGGTACGCGGTGCCGGCGCCCCTCCGGAAACCATCGGACGGGCGGCTGGTTATGCATCTTGCTTCGGACCCGCGGAGAGCAGGCAGCCGCAGACAAGTTGCCGGCCGGGGTTCCCGAGCCAAGATGCCTGCATGATCCATGCCCCACTGGCTGCCGCCGCGGCGGGGCTGCCTGGCCACCGCGCTTCGTCCCGCAACGAAATTTCTTCCGCGGGGGCACAACCCCGTGGGTCATGGGTAGGGTCGGGCCATGAAACGTTTTCCGGGAACGCTCACCACCGTGGTTGGCTTCGGCCTGTTGGTGACGGCTTGTGTGCCGATTGACGGGAACATCGAAGAAACCGCTGCCCCCTCCCCTACGGCCGCCGAGAACACCGGCGGGCAAGCTCCCGTTGAGACACCCGGGACGGATCTGCCATGGCAACCGTATTCAACGGATGGGTTGAAGGACCGGACCTCGAAACTGCCCCCGGCCATGGTCGCGTACCAGGTGCAGCAGGGAAGCCATCCCCTGGACGACGCGGTTCCCGGCAGCGAGCGGGTGCTCCTGGCAGAGGATTTTTCCAGCAGCGGCCGTTTCGCGCTTCCCGGGGATTCCTCGAGCGACTCCCTGTATATCGAGGTCGCGTGCTCGAACGCGACAAAATATTCGTTGGAGATCTACGACTCAATCGGGGCCATGGCCGGTAGCGGGACGGCTGCGGAATGTTCGTCCACGCAAACCGGCATCCTCGGGTTCAGCCCGGGCGGGAACCTGCAGCTGGAACAGCTACGGCTCACCATCGATCACCACACCGAAGGCCACCTCGGCCTGACCATTTACACGCGCCAAGGAAGCGAATGACGGCCCGCGGCATTGAGTGATTACCGTTCCAGGGATCGCGGGATCGAGTGGGCAAGGTGGGCCGTCGCTTCCACCCAGGGGTGGGGCTCTTGCCGAACCGCCCCCATGCGGGGCCAGGCCGCACAATCGAACCGGCCGCTTCCCCCGCTCATGCCTCCGAGCCGTGATGTGGGCCCCCTCGCGCTCATTCCAGGTGCTGGGCAAGCCGATGTTCAAGCCCGGATCGGACTTGGGACCATTCCGGGGCGATGATCGAATAGACGCAGGTGTCCCGCAGCGACCCGTCGGCCATCCGCCGATGTGCCCGCAGCACCCCGTCAAGCTTGGCACCGAGGCGTTCGATGGCTGCCCGCGAGGGAAAGTTCATCCAATGCGTGCGGAACTCGACGGCCGGGCAACCCAGGACGTCAAAGGCATGTTCCAGCAGCAACAGCTTTGCATCGACGTTGGTCCCGGTCCCACTGGCCGAGGCCCTGTTCCAGGTCGACCCGATTTCAAGGCGGGGCAGGACCGGGTCGATGTCCATGTAGGTGGTCATCCCCAGCACCACTGCGTCGGAATTGCGCCGAATGGCAAAGGGCAGCATCGATCCCCGCTCCTGCAATTCGAGCCGGCGCTCGATCTCGGCGCGCATTTGCTGCGGTGCCGGAACCGCCGTGTACCAAAGCTTCCACGGTTCGCCATCCTCAACGGCTTGGACCAGCCCGTCATGGTGGGCACTGGCCAGTGGTTCAAGAGTCACCAGTGGCCCGGCCAGTGTCACCGGTGCAATCTTTTCCATGGGCCGAGTCTACGTCGGCCGCCCGTGGCGATAGCCGGTGTTCAGGCCAGCCTCGCCCTGATTTCTTCCAGTTCGGCGGTGCTCAGCCCGTGTTCGAGCAGGAACCTTTCCACGTTCAGGGCTCCCATGAATTCATCCAGCGCCGCCAACCGTTCGGTCAACGGGCCAATGAGGTCCTGTTCCTCGAGATAGGACTCGTGGGGGTGTTTGTAGGAACTGATCCTGTGCCAGTCGTTGATCCCCCTCAGGGCGGCCTCGTAGTGGGGCTCGAGCAGGTCCTGCCGGCCCGCCAGTTCAAGCAGCATCGAGACGATCAGTCCGGTGCGGTCGCGCCCCGCCGAGCAATGCAGCACCACCTTGCCCTGGCCCTTGGCGATCTGCTGGAACACCGCGACGATGCGCCCGGGGAAGAAGGCCAGGTTTTCCGGGTACATCCGCGGATGGTTCATGTAGGGAACGGCAAGCCGTTCAAACTCGGGGTGGCCCGGCTCCTCGGTGGGGCAATTCACGATCGCGATCCCGGCCTTGGCCGCATCATCGACGCGGGGGTCGGTGTGCCTGCGCTGCCGTTCCTCGGGGTTGCGCAGGTCGATGACGGTGCGCACGCCATCGGCGTAGGCCTGTTGCCACCCGGTGGTGGTGAGCCACTCGCTGCGGCCCATGCGAAAGACCTTCCCCAGCACGCGCCGGGCATTGACGGCACCTTCCCACTGTGGTTGTTCCATGGAGTCCTGCATTGGCCCCGTCCCCCCGGACTAGTTGGGCACGCCCACGAAGGTTTCGACGCGGAGATGATATTCGGGCCCTGTCGCCTCCGCCGCGGCCTCGGGCCTCACGGTGCCTTGCTCCGCGGTGTTGCCGGCCGCTGGTTTCACATGGGAGGCACGGAAGGCCTCGGAATCACGCCAGGCTTCGAAAGCGGATTCGGTCTCGAACTCCATGGTCACCTTGTACGACGACGCGGCGGCCACGGGGCGGTCAAGGGTGGCCCTGGCCAAGCCTTGGACCTTGGGAAGATTCGAGCGCATGTTGCCGATGAAACGTTCCTCAAAGGCGGCTGCCCGCTCGGTCGGTACCTCGATGCGGTTCGTGACAATGTACATTTTTGCCCTTCTTCGACTGGTGCTTGGTGCCGGGCGACACGGAGTTTGCCCAGGGCCCCACCCTAGCCAAGGTCCGGACCCGTTGCCCAGTGGATGACCCGGAGGCCGGGGAACGACGAAGGGGCCGGTGCGTGGCCAGCAGATCGTTGATCCTTCCCCGGGCACCGGCCCCTTCCACCGCGCTAGCGCTTACCTGGAATTCGACCAGTCATAGAACCCCTTGCCGGTCTTGCGCCCCAGGTTGCCCTGCTCGACCAGGTCGCGCAGGATCTGTGGCGGGGCAAAGCGCTCACCCAGGGTCGAGTGCAGGTATTCGGCGATGCCCAGCCGCACGTCCAGGCCCACGATGTCGGTGGTCTTCAACGGGCCGGTGGGGTGCTTATAGCCAAGCACCATCGCGTTGTCGATGTCTTCGGCGCTTGCAACGCCCTCTTCGACCATGCGCATTGCTTCCAAGGCGATGGCAACGCCGAGCCGCGAGGAGGCGAAACCCGGGGCGTCGTTGACCACCACGGCGGTCTTGCCCAGGGCCGGAACCCACTTGCGTGCGAGCTCGATGACTTCCGCGGCGCTCTGCTTGGCGATGACGACCTCGATGAGCGTCGAGGAGGGCACCGGGTTGAAGAAGTGCAGACCCAAAAAGTGCTGCGGCCGAGCCAGCTCTTCGGCCAGCCCGCTCATCGACAGCGAGGAGGTGTTCGAGGCCAGGATCGCGTTTTCCCCCAGGTGCCTCTCGACTCTCTGCAGCGAGGAGACCTTGAGGTCCCAGATTTCCGGAACCGCCTCGACAACCAGGCCGCGGTCCGCGAAGTCTGCGTAGTCCACCGAGACGCTCAACCGCGAAGCCATTTCACCGACATTCGCATCGGTCATTCCGCGTTCGATCGATTTCGCGGCCGCCGCCTCGATGCGTTCGCGCGCACCGATTGCCGAGGCTTCGTCCTGTTCGACCACCAGCACGTGGCAACCATGGATCAGGAACGCGTGGGCGATCCCGGCACCCATCCGTCCGCCGCCAAGGACACCGACCTTGGCCGGGAGTCCGTTGTGAAGTGTTTCCATTGTTATTTCTTCCTGTCCAAGAAGGCCTGCATACGGTCAAATTTCGCCGAGGATTCAAAGAGCATCCCCTGGGCAAGGGTGTCGATGACGGGGTGGGCCTCGCGCGGGGCGTGGAACACCGACTTGGTGATGCGCACCGCCAAGGGGTCCTGTTTCCCGATGCGGTCGGCAAGGGCATCCGCCGCGGCCAAGATATCCTTGCCCGCCACCAGTTCGGTAATGAGTCCCACCCGAAGGCACTCCTCGCCCGTGAGGATCTTGCCGGCCAGCAGGATTTCCTTTGCCACCGGCTCCCCGACCAGTTCCTTCAGGCGCCAGGTGGCACCGGCGGCGGCCATGATGCCCAACCCGGTTTCCGGATTGCCCATGCGCAGCTCCGGGGTGCCGATGCGGAAGTCCGCGGCGAAGGCCAGTTCGGCCCCTCCCCCGAGGGCGAAGCCGTCAAGTACGGCAATCACCGGCATCGGGAGCTTGGCCAGCCGATCGAAGATCCCGGAATTAATCCCGGCCAGGGCGTCGTCACGGCGGCGCTCGCGCAGCTGCTTGATGTCAGCACCCGAGGCGAAGATGCCCTTGGCCCCGGTCTCCGGATCCGCGGGGGTTCCCGAAAGGATCAGGATCTTGGGGTTCGCCTCCAGGTAGGCGCAGACGGAGTGCAGTTCATCGACCATGAGCTGGTCGATGGCGTTACGCACCTCGGGGCGGTTGAGCGCCACGTTGATCCGGTCATCGGCCTCGCTGATCTTCAGCGTGGCAAATGCCGAGGAAGAAAGCTCCCGGGCCATGGGCTAGACCCCCTCGA
>JAUNVO010000129.1 GCA_030540695.1 Micrococcaceae bacterium
GTTCTCGGGCTGCCGGTGCCGGGAGTGATGGCCTTGAACGGCGGACTGATTCCGCTGGCCTCGGTGAACCGGGATCCAACGACTTTTGAGCAATGGCTGGCCAACGGCCGGAAGGCATAGCTCAAGAACACGGTGGGTGGTGTTCGGGCCACCCAGTTGCCGGATCGCCGTCCGATCCTTGGCCTTCAGGCTTTATGGGACAACGGCAGATTTCCTTCGGTTCGCGCAATCCGTTTCATCTTCCCGCGTCTTGGTGGTTTCGGGTCTGTGGCGTAGCGCTCCTGAAACGGGCTCACGCTTTTGCAATTTGCTTCTCTGCGAGAGAAGGAATCCCCGGCTCATACAGAGAACGGTCTTTGAAAGGCCCACGGCTGATGCCCGCGAATGCCAAGTCATGGTTTTGCTCTCTTCGCGCTTCTATGTCTTGATTGCTGGTAGGGGAGACAACGCGGGGAGGACCGAAAATGAGCGATTGGATGTGCCGTGCCGGATTCAAGATGCGCAACTGGTGGGGCTCATTGACGGACAGCAGTGCCAAGACCTTGGCAAGCAAGGCGTTCTCTTGGCATTTGTGCGTGGTGGCGACGACGTTTTGGGTTGGAGAGATACACGATCCCAACGCCGCAGATGGTTCGCAGATGTTTAGCGCCTATGACGGGTCCTGGTATGAACGCTATGGTGGCTGCGACGGGGACGATTCCGACGGGACATGCAACACCGAAGAGCGAAATGCGTCCAACGGTTATTTTCCGAAGAACATGGAACCGTTGGAGAACCCGTTTTATTTGGATCTGCCGTTCAATGACGTCTCCAACCCCTCGGCCTTTTCGAAGCGCCATTTGATTCCTTGGGCCAACGATCCCGGGTATGCGGGGAACCTGGACAATGAGAATTTTTCCTACATGAAGAATCGTTGGGTCGAATTAAGGCTTAAGGAAAAAACGTGCTTCGCGCAGATCCAGGACGCAGGCCCGGCAGTATATGACGATTTCGGCTATGTTTTCGGGGAAGACGACGCCCGGCCCAAGAGTGACAAATATGCGGGTGCGGGACTCGACGTTTCACCTGCTGTGGCCGGCTGTCTTGGCTTTGAGGAGCTCAACGGTACGCAGGCAGGTGTGGCTTGGCGATTCGTCGAAGTGGATGATGTGCCTGAGGGGCCTTGGAAAACCATCGTGACGACAAGCGGATACGACTGGAGCAACGGAACAACCGGGAGTTAAGCAGCTTGGGAGCACCCGGACGGTATCGCTCCTGAGGCAGCCGGAATCTCCGGGAACTTGCTCTTAACGAAGAATGCCGCGGGAAATGGTTGACCCAATTCCCGCGGCATCTTGTTTGGCGGTGACGGTGGGATTTGAACCCACGGTACGTTTCCGTACACAACATTTCGAGTGTTGCACCTTCGGCCGCTCGGACACGTCACCAGACCAGAACACTCTACCGGGAAATCGCCCCACAACAAAAACGGGGGATCCGCTGCCCCTGGTGGCTGGCGGATCGGTGCCTCCTAGGAGTGTCGGCGGGCGCGGAAGAAATCGGTGAGCAGCGCCGCGCATTCGGCTTCCTTGACCCCGGGGTAGACCTCGACCCAGTGGTTGAGCCGGGGTTCGCGCAGGATGTCGAACACCGAGCCGACGGCGCCTGCCTTCTCATCCCAGGCGCCAAAGACGACCCGGGGGATCCGCGAGAGCACGATCGCCCCGGCACACATGGCGCATGGTTCGAGGGTGACCACCAGGGTGCAGTCCTCCAGACGCCAGCCGTCCCCGCGCCCAGCCTCGCGCAGTGCACGGGCGGCGCCACGGATCGCCACGAGCTCCGCGTGGGCCGTGGGGTCCCCGTGGGCCTCGCGCTCGTTTCGGCCGGTGGCAAGCACCGTCGAATCGGGACCTATGACCACGGCGCCGATGGGGACATCCCCGGTGGCCAGGGCGGACCGGGCCTCGGCAAGGGCAAGGTCCATGAGCGGGAGATGGGAAGAATCAATCATTGTGCACCCCATGCTAGTTTGTCAGCCCTGGCCCCGGGGTGGCAGCAATGGTGGGAATCACCCCAAGGGAGTCGGCGAAAGCCGAGGGGCGGGGGCATCCGACTGGTAGATTTTGGTGCATGCGCGTACAGGTAATCGACCACCCGTTGGTGGCCCATAAGGTATCGGTCCTTCGGGACAAGAACACTCCGTCGCCGGTTTTCCGGCAGCTGACCGACGAGTTGGTGACCCTGCTGGCCTACGAAGCCACGCGTGAGGTCAAGACCGTCGAGATCCAGGTGGAGACCCCGGTGGCGATGACCAAGGGAATCGCGTTTGCCAAGCCGACTCCGCTGGTGGTTCCGATCCTGCGGGCGGGACTGGGCATGCTCGAGGGAATGACCCGGCTGGTTCCCACTGCCGAGGTGGGATTCCTGGGCATGGCACGCAACGAGGAAACCCTCGACATCATCACCTACGCCGAACGCCTGCCCGCTGACCTGACCGGACGCCAGGTCTTCGTGCTTGATCCAATGCTCGCCACCGGCGGGACATTGATTGAATCGATCAAGTTCCTCTTTGACCGTGGCGCGGCCGACGTCACCTGCATCTGCCTGATCGCCGCTCCGGAGGGACTGGCCCGGTTGGAGCAGGCCTACGGCGGGAACGACAAGGTGCACCTGATCCTGGGGGCCCTTGACGAGAAGCTTGACGAGAACGCCTACATCGTCCCGGGACTGGGCGATGCAGGGGACCGCCTCTACGGGGTGGCCCACTAGGCCACCGGGGAAACCTTCACCACGCGACGGCGTCCTGCAGGCATCCGGACCCCTTCCGGAAGCCAGCGGGGCGCTGTTTCCTTCGGTGCTCCTGACGGGGGGCCTAACCGTTGGGTGGCCCAGGCTCGGACCCTGGCTTGGCTGCATCGGGCAGCGGCAGGCGCACCTCGAAGACGGTGTTTCCCGGGGCTGAAGAAACCTCGATCGTGCCGTCGTGCGATTCAACGATGGCCTTGGCGATCGGAAGCCCCAGCCCGGTGGTGCCATCGGCGCCCGAACGTGCGGCATCGGCACGGGTGAAGCGCTTGAACACCTGGGGAAGGAAACCCGCGTCGATTCCTTCACCGTTATCCGCCACGCGCAGCACCGCCTCGTGGGTGGTGGCATCGCGCTGCACGCTAACCGTAACGGTGCTGCCCTCCGAGGTGTGCTTGCGGGCATTGGCCAACAGGTTGGTGATGACCCGGCGCAGGGCTGCCGCATCACCGGAAACGACGAGCCCGGATTCCGGGACCTTGGGGATCCAGCGGTGCGACGAAGCCGTGATGGCGAAGTCCTCGGTGATCTCCGCCGCCAGCTGTCCCACATCGACCGGAACCTTCTTGATTTGGTGCTTCTCATCCAACCTGGCCAGCAACAGCAGGTTCTCCACCAGGGAGCTCATCCGGGTGCTTTGCTCGAGCACGCGGTTCAACGAACGCTGCCCGTCGTCGGAAAAATGCTCGGTGGCGCTGATCAGCTCCGTGTAACCGCGGATGGCCGAGAGCGGGGTGCGCAGCTCGTGGGATGCATCGGCCACGAACTGGCGCATCTGGGCCTCCGAGGCCTCGCGGACGGCGAAAGCGGTCCCGACGTTGTCCAGCAGCGCATTCAGGGCCCGTCCCACTTCCCCGGATTCGGTGCCCGGAACCGAATCCTCCGGGGCCACCCGCGCTTCAAGCGCGGCGGTGCCCGATTCGAGTTCGGCGGTGGCCACCGAGGACGCCACGGCGGAGACCCGCTGCAAGGGTGCCAGGGAGCGGCGAATGATCAGCGATCCGATCAGTCCGATCCCGATCAGCCCTGCCAGAGAGATGGTCAGGGTCAGGATCCCGAGCGCCGCCAAGGTCCTTTCGTTGGGTTCCAGCGGCAACCCCGTGATCAGGGTTCCACGGGATCCTGGATCCTTCTGGGCCGAGAGCAGGTAGTCCCCGATGCTCAGGTGTTTGATGACCGGGGGAGCATCCAGGGACAGCGAGGACAGCGGCACCACGTCGGCTTCGGTGATCTCCTTGCGCTCGCCGGTCTTGGAATCGAGTACCGCACCGGAAATCAGGAAGCCCGGGACGATCCTGGCGTTGAGCGTGCCCGAGGCCTGGCCGGGGGCAAAAAGCGGGCCCGATGAAGCATCCGGGCCGTTTTGCGCCGAATAGGTCGCCGCGCGTTCCGAGGCGAACTTCAATTGCTCGTTCAATTGCGCGGCCAGGGATTGGCGCATGCCGGTGTTCAACAGCAATCCTATGAGCGTGCAGATCAGTGCCAGTGAGCCGATGAGCGCCAGCAGCAGCTTGCGCTGCAGGGTGAGCCGGCCGATCCGTTGTCCCGCGCGGATGTGGAGAGGGAGATGCGCGGGTTTGGGCGGTGGCGCTGGATCCGTTTGTGCTGCGCCGGGTTGCGGCGCCGGGGAGCATTGGCTCATGAGGCGGGCTTGAGCATGTATCCGGCTCCGCGCACCGTGTGGATCATTGGGGGGCCGTCCGCTTCGATCTTTTTGCGAAGGTAGGAAATGTAGAGTTCGACGATGTTGGCCTGCCCGCCGAAATCGTAATGCCAGACGTTGTCCAGGATCTGGGTCTTGGAGACAACGCGGCGGGCATTGACCATCAGGTAGGAGAGCAGGTCGAATTCGGTGGCGGTGAGGTTGATGGGCTCGCCGGCCCTGGTGACGTCGTGGGAGTCGCTGTTCAGGACCAGATCGCCCACCACCAGTTCCGCCCCGTCCGCGGCGGTGGCACCGGAGCGTTCCACGAGCTTGTGCAAGCGCAGCAGGACCTCCTCGAGGCTGAATGGTTTGGCGACGTAGTCGTCGGCACCAAGGCCCAGGCCTTCGATGCGGTCCTCCACGGCATCCTTGGCTGTCAGGAACAGCACCGGCACCTCCGGAAGGAAGGTGCGTACCTTACGCAATACCTCCGGGCCTTCGAAGCCGGGCAGCATCCAGTCGAGCACCAGGACGTCCGGTGCGGATTTGCGGCAGGCCTCGACAGCGGAGGGGCCGTCGTGGGCGACCGTGGCCTCCCATCCCAACATCCGGGTACCCATGGAAACGAGCTCGGCGAGCGAGGGCTCGTCGTCGACAACGAGCACCCGGATGGCTGTTCCGTCCGGGTGGGTCAGGCGGGGCAACTGGGTGGGAGAAAAGCGTGGGCTGGGCATGTTCTTAACTTTCCCTCCTGGGTGTAGGCCGGTCCTGTGGCGCAGCTGTGCGCCGGCTGTGAGGCCCGATGGTTCCACCCTAGGGCCTGACGGCAACGGGACCCGGCGTCCGGGGACCAATGGGGTGTGGGGTCGTTGCTTGGAGTTCGATGCGGGTGTAAGTGCCGCCGCAAAGGTACCGATGGCATTGGTTGTTGATCACATTGTCACTTCTTGGGGCAATGACCGCGCATACCGCGTTGTGAAGAATCCGTACAGGGCACATCTGTACAATGTGATGCTAATCACGTTAAGCGTCTGCTGTCTCACATCGTGGACTAAATCGATGTTTGTTACTTGCGGGTTCCTAATATTACGAGGAAACTAGTGATTGTGAATAGCGCATCAGCAACACCCAAGGGCCTTGATCAAGGCATGGCGATGGACCATCGCCGGTGTTGTTGTCGAATGCCCAGCTGGGTGTCGGAGCCTTCCAACACCCAGTGACACCCGCACCGCACCCGCCCCTCGCACCGGCGGTCAAGCGGACAACCAAGCATTCGCGCCATTCCGTGGCATTCACACGAGTTAGAGGTAAAGAAGCATGTCGGTAACGTCCGGATACGTCCATGTCTCAATCCGCAACGCCCAGTCACGCGCCGCTGCAGCGCAGCGCAACACTGCTCCAGGCGGCTATGCCCCGGCGGGTTATCGCCAGCTCCATGCCGTGCCGGCCACCCATGAGACCCGGCCGATGACGGCTCCGACCCCTGTGGTGACACCCAACGGAACCCCGGGCCCGCAGCCTGTTGCCGGTGACACGACGGCACGCGGATTCGTGCTCTATGTAGGCCTTGACGAGTCGGTGGCCCAAGCCCAGGGAACCACGCTGGGCAAGCTGGCCACCCAGGTCCGCGCGTTCCTTGCGACGCTCTCCCCGGATGCTCAGACCCACGCGGCGGTCGCGCTTGCCCCGTCCAGCGCTCAGGGCGAGAACATCGACGTCGTGCGCCAGGCGCTGGGTGATCCCACCGTGAACAGGCGCCCTCGAGTCGATGCTCGCCCGGCGGCCCCGCGTCCCTCGGGCGTGCTGATCGATTTGTCCCGCCGCGAGGTGCACCTTGACGGGGAGACGCTGAACCTCACGTTCAAGGAATTTGAGCTGCTGAATTACCTGGTGGAGAACGGGACCCGTACCGTGGGGCGCGATGAGCTGCTCACCAACCTGTGGCGCAATGCCGAAGAAGTCCCGAACGAGCGCACCATCGACGTGCATATCCGTCGCCTGCGTTCGAAGCTGGGCCGTCTGGCCAACACCGTGCGTACCGTGCGCGGCCAGGGCTACCGTTTTTACGAGCACCCCGAGGTCGTCGTTTGGGCGGCCCCGGAATACACGATCTAGTTTCCCACTTCTGTTCCCCGTGGGGCCAGCATCCCCGGATGCTGGCCCCACGGGCGCTTAAGCCCAAGTGGGCCCTAAGCTTGGGTACATGAGCGAACACCACCTGAAGCGACTCGTATTGCTGCGTCATGCCAAGAGCGACTACCCGTTGGGTGTCTCGGACCATGACCGGCCGCTGGGCGCCCGCGGAAACCGGGAAGCCCCGGCGGCGGGCGTGTGGTTGCGTGAGAATGAAGTGGTCCCGGACTACATCGTGCTCTCCGACGCCCAACGCACCCGGGCCACCTGCGCGTGGGTGATCAGCGAACTAGGTGAAAAGGCCCCGACGCCCTACTTGGATTCACGGATCTACGGTGCTTCAAGCTCCGCGTTGTGCTCCATCATCAACGAAACCCCCGAGACCGTCTCGACTCTCTTGGTCATCGGGCACCAGCCGGTGCTGCAGGAACTGGCCATGCGCCTGGCCTCGGTGGACTCCGACGAGGAAGCCGTCTATGAACTGGCCATGGACTACCCGACGCTGGGGTTGACGGTGTTGCAGACCGACAAGGACTGGGCCCAGATTGACGGTCGGGACATGCGGGTGACCGACTTCGCGGTTCCGCGCTGATCGGCTGCCGGGTGAGGGCCGGCGGTTCAGCGCAGGGGTGCGGTGAAGGCCATGACCGCCTGCACGCAACTTTCAACGCTGCGTTCTGGATGGAAGACCAGACGGTCCCGTCCCAAGATCAACGAAGCGCCAAAAATCGCCGTGGCCAGCGTATCCAGGTCCACCGCTGGTTCGCTGGGCGCCGGGTCCCGGTCCGCGGCGATCCTCACCAATGAATGGCGCACCAGTGCGATCACCTCGTGGCGCATGGTGGCCAGTGACGACGCCCATTCGCTGTCGGTCTGCCACTGCTCGGAGATCCACAGCTGGGCAAAGGAGGGGTACTCGGCAATGAACTCCAGTGCATCGGCCACCATCAATCGCAGCCCGTTGCCTGGGTCCGGATCCCGGGTGCCCTTTTCAAAACGGTCGAAGAGGATCGCCATGCCGTAGTTCAGCAGTTCCCCGATCAACTCGGACTTGGAGCCGAAATTGTAATAGACGGTCCCCTTGGATACCCCGGCAGCCTTGGCGATCTCATCGACGCTGACCGCATGGTGGCCGCGGGAGCCGATGAGCTCCATGGAGGCCGCGAAGAGGCGGTGCTTTGAATCGGTCGCCCGGACCCGGGCCCGTGGGACACCGGACTCGCTCATGCGCTCAGCTC
This sequence comes from Micrococcaceae bacterium, assembly GCA_030540695.1. Lineage (GTDB taxonomy): Bacteria > Actinomycetota > Actinomycetes > Actinomycetales > Micrococcaceae > Paeniglutamicibacter. The sequence goes on from JAUNVO010000129.1 coordinate 7,804, forward strand.
CGGATGCAGCGTCTTCAATGTCCAGGTCTTGTGCAGGCGCACGGCCACCGTGCTGGCCACAAGCCCCAGGATCGTGTAGCCGATGAGGCCGGCAACGATGGGTCCCAGCACGCTTAGGTCGGCACCGTACATCAGGTGGCGCAGGCCGGTCACGACGTGCCCCATGGGGAGCCAGCGGTGGGCCACGTGCAGGACCTCCGGTGTGGTTTCCCAGGGGAAGGTGCCTCCGGAGGAAACCAGCTGCAAGACCATGAGAACCAGCACGACCATCTTGCCGGGGGTGCCGGCCAAGGCGCAGATGCCCTGGATCATGGCGGTGAACGCCATCGACGCCAGCAGGAACAGCCCCCAGGTCATCCACGGGTGTGCGGTGCTCAGCCCAAGCCAGAACAGGACAACGCCGTAAAGGATGGAAGCCTGGACGATGGAGATCCCCAGGAACGGCAGCCAGCCACCGACGGCGATCTTCCAGTTCGAGGCGTTGGAGGCCAGTGCGCGCTTGGTGATGGGCCGCATGATCTGCACCAGCATGAAGGCACCGATCCACACGGCCAGGGTCATGAAGAACGGGGCCAGGCCCTCGCCGTAGACGCTGGCCTTGGCCTGGTCGGTCCGGGTGATGTCCACGGGGTCCCCAATGACCGAGGAGATCTGGTCGCGGGTGGTGGCATCCGGGTTGGGTACTTCATCCGTTCCGTCGGCCAGCTTGGTGGAAAGCTCCCCGGCCCCGTCCTTGAGGTCGACGGCTCCCGAGCCCAGGTCACCGACGCCCGCGCCCAGATCATTCACCCCGGAGACCAGGGAACCGGTTCCGTCATGAAGGGTATTGGCTCCGGCCCACAGGCTGCCCGCCCCGGAATTCAATTTCTTGGCCCCGGCCAGGGCATCTTGCTCGCCCGAAGCCAAGGTGTTGGCGCCACCGGCCAGCGACTTGGCTCCGTCGTTGAGTTTGTGTGCGCCGCCGGCCGCCGAGGAGATGCCGTCTTTCAATGCCGGCATCGCGCCGGCAAGCTGGTGCGTTCCCTCCGAAAGCGTCGAGAGGCCGCCGGAAAGCTCCTTGGCA
>JAUNVO010000130.1:0-1326 GCA_030540695.1 Micrococcaceae bacterium
GTAGGCTCATTCCATGGCCGAAGCTTCCGCACTCCCCGCATCCGAAACCACCCCCAAGCCCGAGGTCGCCGACGACTTCGTCACCCGGAGCCACCGCACCGCCTCCGGGCTGAGCTACACCTCCACCACCGGCCGGATGGTGCTGCGCAAGGAAGAGGACGCGCACGGCAAGACCGATGGTTTCAATGCCAAGGCGGAGATCTTCCTGGTCTCCTATACCGCTGACGGCCAGGATGCGCCGGGCTCAGGATCCGGGTCCGCCTCGCGCGCCAAGAAACCCGCCGGCGCCGCTTCACCCAATCGCCGCCCCGTGGTCTTCGCCTTCAACGGGGGGCCCGGTTCGGCGAGCCTCTGGCTGCACATGGGCCTGCTGGGACCACGCATCGTGGATTCCGGTGACGTGGGAAACATGACCCGTGCGCCGTACGGAGTGAGCGACAATCCCGAATCATTGCTGGAACATGCCGATGTGGTGATGATCGACCCGGTGAGCACGGGGTTCTCCCGTGTGGTCCAAGGCGGCACCAGCGATGAGTTCCATTCCTTCACCGCGGACAGGGACCTGGTCGCCGAGGTCATCCGCCTCTGGGTCACCCGCAACCAGCGCTGGCTCTCCCCCAAGTACCTGATCGGGGAGTCCTACGGGACCATGCGCGCGGTGGCGGTGGCCCGACGCCTGCAAGAAGCACACGGCATGGCGGTGAACGGGCTGGGGTTGATCTCCACGGTGCTAAACATGTCGACCCTCGATTTCGCGCCGGGCAACGACACCCCCTACGCCCTGCATCTGCCCACCTATGCGGCGATTGCCCACTACCACGGACGGCACGGCAACCGGCCGCTGGCCGAGGTGGTGCGCGACGCCGAGGACTACGCCTCGGGCGACTTCGTCGTCGCCCTGCATCTGGGAAACCGGCTCTCCAAGCGCAAGTATGATTCGGTGATCAAACACCTGGCCGAGCTAACGACGCTGTCTGAGGCATTCATCAGGCGCACCAACCTGCGCTGGGACTATATGGAGTTCGCCACCGAGCTGTTGCGGGATTCCGGTTTGATGGTCGGGCGGATCGATGGGCGCTTCACCGCGGTTCCACCGCGCCTTCAGGAATCCCACACCTGGGACGATCCTTCCCTGCGCGCCATCACCCCGCCGTATGCCGCGGCCATCAACCACTACGTGCGCGCCGAGCTCGGCTACGAATCGGATCTCCCCTACGAGGTGCTCACCGGCAGGGTGCATCCGTGGAGCTATGACACCTTCGAGGGCAAGCCGATCGACGTCACCGGGGATCTTCAGCGCCTGCTCATCGATATCCCCGCGCTGCG
>JAUNVO010000130.1:1426-7444 GCA_030540695.1 Micrococcaceae bacterium
CTGGGTCCATGGCCTGGCAACGCACGCAAACCCATTTCTTTGCACTTTCGCCCGATTCCCTCTGGGAGGTCCTGCGCGATCCGGCGCGTGTTCCCGAATGGAACCGCGCCATCGCCGCCCTGGACCCCCGGGAGGTTCCTGCCGTCCCGGGTGCAAAACTGGATTTGCTTCCCGCGGGTCATTTCCTGGGACCGGTCCATGGCGCCACCGCTCCCCCGGCAGTTCTCACCCGACTCGAGGAGCGCAGCTCGATCGCCTGGCTCCAGCCGCAGCCCGGCGGGCACCTTCTGGTGCACCTGTCCTTGCGCGAGGTCCGCGGTGGCACCGAGCTGACGCAGCTCGTCTCCGTCGCCGGCCCGGCATCAGCACTCTTCACATATGCGGCAGGCAAGCCGATTGCCGAACACTTCGCGCAGAACTGCGCACGTCTCTACACACTGGCCGGCGGGACCCAGAAGCGGAAAATGCGGATCGTGATCGCCGGGGGCCATGGCTTCCTGGGCTCCCGTGCGGCGGCCGACCTGTTCTGCCGCGGCCACGAGGTCATCATCCTCACCCGCAAGGTACGCGCCGACAGCCCGTTCGCCCAGGTTCGGTGGGACGGCAAGACCCAGGGCCCCTGGTCCACCAGCCTGTACCGCCAGGGCCACGAGACCGCGGTGCTGAACCTCGCCGGTGAATTGGTGGACCTGCCGCCGACCGAGGCCAACATTGCGCTGCTGCGTGCTTCCCGCATCGATCCCACGCGTGCGCTGGTCGACGCCTCGAATGCCGCACCCGCCCCGTTGGCCGCGTTCCTGCAGGGAAGCACCACGGCGATCTTTGCCGACGCCGGCGAGGAAATGCTCACCGAGGACTCGCCCCTGCCCACCGGGGAAAACGCCTTGGCCCAGATGACCGGGGTTGCCAGGCCCTGGGAAGAGGCTGCGGCCGGGGCCAACACGAATCAGTTGAACATCCTGCGCACGTCGCTGGTCTTTGAGCAGGAGAGCCCGCTGGTCGACAGGCTCAGCCTGCTGGCCCGTATCGGGCTGGGCGGCCCGGTTGCCGGCGGGCGCCAGTGGGTCAGCTGGATCCACCTGGCCGACTGGCTGCGCATCATCCGTGGTTGCCTGGGCCTGGAGGAGGGCCTTGCCGTCCCCGACGGGATCATCCATCTGGCAGCCCCCCACCCGGTGCGCAACCGGAAGATGATGTCCGTCCTGCGCGGGAAGGTGGCGCCGGGCCCTCTGCGGCGCCACTCGATACCCACTCCGAGTCCGGTGTTGGCCGCCGGGGCCGCGGTGCTGCGCACAGATCCCGCGCTGGGAACCACCGGAAGGCACGTGACCTCACGGGTGCTGGCCGACGCGGGATTCACGTTCCGCCATCCGGATTTTTCCAACGCGGTGGGACAGATCTTTGATTGAGGCATCCCTGCTGCGACATGCGCTGGTGGATTCGCCCATCGGCTCGTTGCGGATCGTGGCTTCGGGTCACGGGATCACCGGGATCTACATGGAAGGCCATACCCCTCCACCAAGCCCCGAGGCCTTGGGCGTCCGGCTGCCAACGGTGGAGGAAGATCCGCATCTGGCGCACTGCGCACGCGAGCTCGCCGAGTACTTTGCCGGAAGCCGGCGGGCCTTCGAGGTTGAGCTGGACGCCTCGGGTACCGATTTCCAGAAACGGGTTTGGGAACAGCTCTCTTCGATCCCCTTCGGGCAGTCCCGCTCCTACGGGGCTCTGGCACTGGCCCTGGGGGATGCGAAGCTGACACGTGCCGTGGGCACGGCCAACGGGCGCAACCCGATCTCGATCATCGTGCCGTGCCACCGGGTCATCGGCGCCGACGGCTCGCTGACAGGTTACGCCGGCGGGCTGGCCGCCAAGTTGTTCCTGCTGCGCCTTGAAGGCCTCGAACCTGCGGCGGAAGCGACACTCTTCTAGCCTTGCCCTCGTGCCTTCAGGCCAGGATCAAGGTATCCAGGCACTGGCGCAGGATGACCTTGGCTTCCTCGTCGAGCCTGTTTCCGGTGATCAACGCATCGACCTGGGAAAGCGGGACGATCTGGCACAGCCCGGTGACCGCCCACTTGGTGTGGTCCGCCAGGATGATCTGCCGTGCCGAGGCCCGGATGAAAGCCTGGTTGGTCTGCGCCTCAAGCATGTTCGGGGTGGTGAACCCGTCCTCGGCTGTCATCCCGTGGACCCCGAGGAAGAGCAGGTCGACGTGCAACTGGTCCAGTGCCGAGAGCGCCAACGGGCCGACCAATGCATCGGAGATCGTGCGGATGCCACCGGTGAGAATGATGTTCTGGCTCGGGTTTGCCGCCGCGTAGAAGATCTCGGCGATACGCGGGGAATTGGTCACCACCGTCAGGTCCTTGATGTCCGTGCATTGGGCTGCCAGCGCATACGTCGTGGTGCCCGAGTTCAACGCAATGGACATGCCGGGCTTGATCAGCTTCACCGCGGCATGGGCAATGGCTTGCTTCTCCGCCGATTCCAACGCCAGCTTGTGGGTGAATCCCGGTTCACTGCTGGTCGGTGCGGCATCCAGCGTGGCGCCACCGTGGACCTTGACCAGTGCCCCGCGGGCTGCCAAGGCGTTCAGATCGCGTCGCACCGTCATCTCCGAGACGCCCAGCTCGGAGGCGAGGGACGTCACGCGCACCTGCTCGCGTTCGCGCAGCGCCTCGAGTATTCGCTGTTGGCGGGCACTTGCGAGCATCTCGGTCATGGCGATCCATTCGGTTGGGCAGCTGGTCCATAGACCATGCTAGCCAACAAACGAACATAATTCGCCGATGGGTGTTCGAAATTGAGCGAAAGTTCCCAACTTCCGGACTGGCTGGCAGTTTTTGGACACACCAGCTCGTCCCAAACCACAACAATGAAAGAGCGGCAGTGCCCGGCCTCTTCCTCCACACGTTGCCTTCCGATAGAATATGATCGAAATTGTTTGATTTCTTTGTAGCCCTTCGAAGGAGCATCAGTGGACCACAACCCGAGTCCGACGGAACCTGCACGCAGCAAGCTTGCCGACGGCCGTGAGTTGCTGTACTTCTTTGACCAGGGCCATTCCCCCGCCGGGTTTGTGGCTCCGACCGACAGCCGAGAGCTTCCGCAGCGACCGCCGACGTCGCAGCTGCGCTACGACGCACTGGCCGGGGACTGGGTTTCATTTGCCGCCCACCGCCAGGCACGCACCCACCTTCCAGCGGCAAGCAAGTGCCCGCTGTGCCCCACTCGCCCCGACATGGCCAGCGAGATCCCGGCCGACACCTACGACGTCGTGGTCTTTGAAAACAGGTTCCCTTCCTTCGGCCCCGAACAGCACCAGGTCCACCAGGCCGCCGAACTCGGGGCAGTCCGGCCTGCCCACGGCCGTTGCGAGGTCATCGCCTTCGGCCCGGGCCACACCGACTCCCTGGCCTCGCTGGGCGAACGCCGTATCCGCACGGTGATTGAAGCCTGGGCCCAGCGAACCGCCGAGCTCGGGGCCATGGATGGGGTTGGACAGGTTTTCGCCTTTGAGAACCGCGGCGCCGAGATCGGGGTGACCCTGCACCACCCCCACGGACAGATCTATGCCTACCCGTACACCACCCCCAAAACAGAGAACCACCTGACCCGGGCCGCCGAACACAAGGCACGCACCGGGAAGAACCTGATGGCAGAGATCCTGGACTTCGAGGTTGCCGATGGCCGGCGCATCATCGAACGCGGCAAGCACTTCACCACCTTCGTCCCCTTTGCCTCGCACATGCCCATCGAGGTGCACCTCGTTCCGCACCGCCAACTGGCGGATCTGAGCGAACTCTCCGGGGAGGAACGTGAGGAGCTGGCGGGAATGTACCACCGGTTGTTGTGCACCGTAGACGGGCTCTACGATTCCCCCACCCCCTACATCGCCGGCTGGTTCCAAGCCCCGCGCACCCACCCGCATCGTGACGAGGCATGGCTGCACCTGCAGCTGACCTCCCCCCGGCGCGCCGAAAGCAAGCTCAAGTTCCTGGCCGGATCCGAGGCCGCAATGGGCGCCTTCATCGGCGACGTCACCCCCGAGGCCGCTGCTGCGGCCCTGCGCGATTCGGCGGCACGCCTTCAGATCCTCACAGACGCCAAGTGAAAGACAATGCCATGAAAGCCCTGCCCGATTCCTTCACCGCGCTGTACGGCACCACCCCGGATGCATGTTTCGCCGCGCCGGGACGAGTGAACCTCATTGGGGAACACACGGACTACAACCAAGGATTCGTGTTGCCTTTTGCCATCGACAGGGTTGCCGGCATCGCGTTGCGGATCCGGTCTGCGGACTCCGGACGGCTGCTGCGCGTGGCCTCGACCCAGGGCGGGCCTGTCATCGAGGCGGAACTCGATGGCTTGGTTCCCGGTTGCGTTGAGCCCTGGGCTCGCTACGTCGCCGGCGTCTTCTGGGCCCTGGCGGAACGTGGATTCATCCTGCCCGGTGCCGATATCCTGCTGGATTCAACGGTACCGATCGGGGCCGGGCTCTCCTCTTCGGCGGCCATCGAATGCGCCGTGGCACTGGGTTTGAACGAGCAGTTGGGCTTGGGGCTCTCCCGTGAGGACCTCGTATTGGTCTGCCAGCACGCGGAAAACGACTTCGTCGGTGCGCCCACCGGAATGCTTGACCAATCCGCTTCGTTGCTGAGCACACCCGAACACGCCTTGTTCCTCGATTGCCGCACCCGCGAAGCCCGGCAAGTGCCCCTGCCCCTGGCCTCCACCGGACTGCAGGTACTGGTCATCGACACCCGGGTCAGCCATGCCCACGATTCGGGTGGCTACAAGGAACTGGTGCGCGCTTGCACCCAGGGGGCACGTGAACTCGGCGTTGCGGCGTTGCGCGACGTGTCGGTCGGGCGCCTGGACGAGGCCGAGGAAGTCCTGGCACCGGAAATCTTCAACCGGGTCAAGCACATCGTCACCGAGAACCAACGGGTTCTGGACACCGTGGCGCTCCTCGCCAAGGAAGGCCCCGGCGCCATCGGACCCCTCCTGAACGAGAGCCATGCCTCCATGCGTGATGACTTTGGCATCTCCTGCGCGGAACTGGACCTTGCGGTCGATACCGCCATCGCCGCTGGCGCGTTGGGTGCCCGGATGACAGGTGGTGGCTTCGGAGGTTCGGCAATCGCCCTGCTCGAGGCTTCACGAGCCGACGGGATCCGCACGGCTCTGCGGGAGGCCTTTGCCGCAGCAGGATACATCACCCCGGAAATCTTCTCCGTGGTCCCTGGCCCCGGTGCGCGGCGCCTTTAGCTAGCACGGCAACGAGGACGGGAGCTTGACCGTGGTTCTCACAATTGCACCCTTTGCGTCGGAGCCGCGATAGGCGCGACAGGTCTTCACCCCGCGCTTGGCGAGGTTTGCCTTGATCGCCTTGAGCGCGCCGGGTTCGAAGCCCTGCCACTGCATGTGCATCAGCACGGTGTCCCCCGGCCTGGCCGCCGAGGCCCGGGCGACGGTGATGGCCTTGGACTTCACGCTCCAGTCCATGGTGTCGCGTGACCACGTCCAGATGGCCATGCCGACCCTGTCGTATCCGCACCGCACGCCGGCATCGATCGCCCCGTAGGGTGGCCTGCCGAAGTTGGTGTGCACCCCGCTTCCGCCAAGCTCGGCGGCGACCCCGGCACAGCTCAAGGTGCGCAGGTCCCTGTGGCTGACCGAGTGGTTGATGACCCATTGACCCTTGGCTCGCGCCAATGCCGCCAGGTCCACGCCGTGACGCGATTTGAAGGATGAAATGCAGTTGCCCGTGGGGGCCAGGACCAGACCCATGTCGTTGCCGGCGGCGTAATTGATGGCCGCGGTGAACGAGCCCAGTGTGCGGGGACAGTCATCGAATGTCAGCACCACCCTAGACGTTCGGTTGGGGCCCGTGGACTGCGGGGCGCGGGGCGCGGATGGTGCCGGGGAAACGGAACCGGTGGTGACGTATTTATTGCTGATCCACCCCGTGCGTCCGCCGTAGCTGACCTTGTACCACCCCGAGGACGCCTTGGC
>JAUNVO010000130.1:7544-8773 GCA_030540695.1 Micrococcaceae bacterium
GTGCGTCCGCCGTAGCTGACCTTGTACCACCCCGAGGACGCCTTGGCGGAGACCTTCACCGTCTTGCCCTTGGGAATGGTCACCAGGACCTTGTACGTCGTGCTCGGACCGCTGCGCATGTTCAGGTTCGCCGTTGTCTTCACCTTTGCCGGCAATGCACTTGCGGGTTTCACCGATACGGAGGCCGCCCGTAGGCCTGTAGGCATCTGGGACAACCCGGCCGCCATCGTTGGCGCCGAGGTGAAGAGCAGTGCCCCCGATACGAAAATCGCAAAAATACCCCGCGAGAAATTACGCCGCTCCCCATGCCGCAGCATCGATATTCACCTTCTGGTTCGGTTCCCCAAGAACTTCCTTACCGACAGTATGGGAGTCGGTGGCCGTCCGCTCAATCCCGGTTTCAATTCGTATCCGAATCGTATCCGTCACGAGGCAATGGGCTGCCCGGGATAACAATCAAGCTACTGGTCCTGGCCATCGATTTTTCTGCTAATCCGCGTAGCATGGAGATTAGACGGTCCTTGGGTCTTCTGCCCTGGGCATTCGTCCATTGCAGGAATGAGGTATCCCATGGATCGTGTTGCCATTGTCTATTACCAACGTGACGCGCTTGCCAAGCTACGGGCCACCGAGCTGGCCGAGAAGCTGTTCGCGTATGAAATACGTGGCGAGATCCTTCAAGTCACCAGCTCCTCTGCCCATGAACTGATCTATTTCGACGCCATGGTCTTGATCGGTCCGTTGCGTTTTTCCCGTATGCACGGATTGGCATTGGTCCGGGCCGTTTTCGGTTTTCGCCCGGTGGCACTGCTGCTCACCGGAACCGGTGACACCAATAGGATCCTTCGTCGGCTGTCCAAGTCCATGCGGGACGAGGTCCCGGTTTTCACTGCAGCGGCCAACGACCTGCACCACACGGGACTCACCCCGCTGGTGACGTGGATGCGAGCCATGATCGGATACTCCGGATACCGGCCCGTGGGCCGCCTGAGCTGAAGCCAACAGCCCAGAAATATGCAAAAGGCCCCAAACATCATGTTTGGGGCCTTTTGTCTTCGGTGGAGGTAAGGGGATTCGAACCCCTGACCTTCTGCATGCCATGCAGACGCGCTACCAACTGCGCCATACCCCCGAAAAGGATTGATTTCTGGCTTTCCCGAAGGGCTGCCGAACCGAGATAACAATCTACAGCACGATGGCGCACAAACGCCAATCGGGGCTGCCCATCG
>JAUNVO010000131.1 GCA_030540695.1 Micrococcaceae bacterium
ATAGATCCACCGCAGCACCACTACCGGGCACACCCATCCAAAACACCTAACGGCACTCCTTGGGAGCGGTAAGATCCACGGGGCTCCCGAGCAGACGGATCAAGAAGCGTTGCACTCCCATTGGCACCCACGCCCATGATGGACGGGTTCCGCTTCGCTGCCTAGTTAGTTTTCCAGAACGGTCCTGTGGAAATTCTGGTGGCTGCGTGACGCGGTCGGGCCACGCTGTCCCTGGTAACGGTTTCCGTAGGGTCCCGACCCATAGGGGTGCTCCGCCGGGGAGGAGAGCCTGAAGAAGCACAGCTGACCGATTTTCGATCCAGGCCACAGCTTGATGGGTAAGGTCGCCATGTTCGACAGCTCCAAGGTCACATGCCCGGAGAATCCCGGGTCGATGAACCCTGCGGTGGAGTGGGTCAGCAAGCCAAGGCGCCCCAGCGAGCTCTTTCCCTCGAGCCGGGCAGCAATATCCGTCGGCAAAGTCACCGTTTCATAGGTCGAACCAAGCACGAACTCCCCTGGGTGCAGGATGAAAGGCTCATCCGGGTCGACTTCCACCAAGCGGGTCAGCTCGGGCTGATCCGCGGCCGGGTCGATGTGGGCGTACTTGTGGTTGTCGAAAAGCCGGAAGAACCGGTCCAACCTCACATCCACACTCGCCGGCTGGATCATCTCCGGGTCGTAGGGGTCCAACTTAATACGGTCGGAGGCCAGCTCGCGTCGAATATCACCATCAGAAATCAGCACCACACCAAAATATCCCATTCCGCCCGGGAGCACGGCATCGGTGACCTTGAGGTATCAAAGATGCACCCCCGTCCCACCATGCGCCCAGGCGCTAATTCAACGCCCACGGGAGCGGATCCACCACTCCAGCGGCTATCCTGAAGGGGACCCATCCTTGCTTCCATCCCGAAGGGACATCGTGTCTTTGTTTCGTGCCGGCATTCCCGCACTGCTCCTGTGCGCCAGCTTGGCCTTCGCGGCCCCGCTTGCAGCCCAGGCCGCCCCGGCAGAACCGGCAGCGGCCAAGGTGCATGCCGAAAAGCAGCCGAAAGCACCGACAAAAGATGAGCTGACCAAGGACCAGGCATCCTCACTGGCCCTTGTCAGCCGGGAACACCCATTGGACCCGGCGAACTACAAGCCCAAGGACCTCCGCAATGTGGCCGGTAGCGGGCACGAGTTGCGCAAGGATGCAGCGTCCGCGCTGGAATCCTTGCTTCAGTCGGCACGAAAGAACTCGAAGTCGCTGGTCGTGCTCAGCGCATACCGTTCCTACGAACGCCAGCTCTCCCTGTTCAACGGATACAAGGCACGCTACGGAACCGACTACGCCATGAGGATCTCGGCTGCCGCCGGAACCAGCGAGCACCAGCTCGGGCTGGCAGCTGACATCGGCCTCTCCAGCGGCCAGTGCAACCTTAAGGAGTGCTTCGGCGATACTGCCGGAGGCAAGTGGCTGGCCTCGAATGCGGCCGACTTCGGCTTCATCATCCGCTACCCCTCCGACGGCGAAAAGATCACCGGCTACAAGTACGAACCGTGGCACCTGCGCTACATCGGGGTGGACCACGCCAAGGCTATGGCAAAATCAAAGGCCGGCACCTTCGAGGACTACCAAGCGACCCTACTCAAGGCGACCACCGCACCCAAGACCGCGGCTCCCAAGCTGCTGACCGATGCCCAGGTCAAGGAGCGGCGCGAGTCGCTGCTGGTCCTGCGGTTCCTGCCGCCCTACCGCGACTGGTCCACCGGCTACGATTTCGCCCGTTAGTCACCTCTAGCTGCACCGGCCATCCGGCACGTTTCCGCCCGTCGGCGGCAAGGCTCCGCAGGCACGATCCACGGTGTACCAAATCCAGGCACCGGCCATGCGCTTCTTGTGTCTGGATGCCATTTTCGCTCGATGAATCCCACCAACACCGTTAGTGTTTAGCCATGGCTAAAAATGTTCCCGACCGTGCACTGACGGCTGGGGATCCCGAGAACCAGAGCACCAACCTGCCTCCGGCCCGCCGCCTGCTCTGGTTCCTTGGCCCGGCGTTGGTTGCCGGGGTGGCCTATCTGGACCCGGGCAACGTCGCCGCCAATATGAGCGCCGGGGCCCAGTACGGCTACTTGCTCGTATGGGTGGTGGTCAGCGGCAACGTCATGGCGTGGCTCGTGCAATACCTATCGGCCAAGCTGGGGGTTGTGACCGGCCGGTCGTTGCCCGAGTTGATGCGTGAGCGCTTTGGTACCCGTGGCGGGCGGATCACCTACTGGATCCAGGCCGAAGCAGTTGCCATGGCCACCGATATCGCCGAGGTCATCGGCGGAGCTGTGGCCCTTTACCTTCTCTTCGGCCTGCCGTTGCTCCTCGGCGGGCTGATCACCGGCGTCATCTCCATGGGCTTGTTGCTCGTCCAGTCACGCCGTGGGCCCTGGGTCTTTGAGCGCATCGTCATCGGGTTGCTGCTGGTCATCGCCGTAGGGTTCTGCGCAGGCGTGGTCATTGCCCCGCCCGAAGCCTCCGGGGTGGTAGGCGGCCTGGTCCCGAGGTTCGCCGACACCAACTCGGTATTGCTTGCCGTCTCGATCCTGGGCGCCACCATCATGCCGCACGCCATCTACGCACATTCGTCCTTGGCCAGGGACCGTTTTGGCACGACCCCGAAACTGCAATCGATCCCCCGGCTATTGAAGGCGACCCGATGGGACGTTTCCCTGGCCATGCTCATCGCCGGGTCCGTCAATGTGGCCATGCTGCTGTTGGCAGCGGTGAACCTGGCAGGGGTCCAAGGCACCGAATCGCTCGAAGGTGCCCATGCGGCGCTCGAGGTGGCACTGGGGCCGGTCATCGCCACGCTCTTTGCCGTCGGCCTGCTGGCCTCCGGGCTGGCCTCCACCGCTGTGGGCGCCTACGCAGGCGCCGAGATCATGGCCGGATTGCTGCACCGGCGCATCTCCTTGCTGGCCCGGCGCGTGATCACCCTGGCCCCGGCGCTGGCACTGCTGGCCACCGGGGTGGATCCGACCTTCGCGCTGATCCTAAGCCAGGTCGCGCTCTCGTTCGGGATCCCGTTCGCGCTGGTTCCGCTGGTGAACCTGACGGCAAGGGCATCGGTGATGGGCCCGCACGCCAACCGCTGGTTCACCACCGGAGCCGGAATTCTGGTTTCGGTGCTTCTGATCGCATTGAACGTGTTGCTCGTTGTCCTAACCCTGCGTGGCTAAGCCCCGAAGCCGCGCGTTAACGCATCAAGGGGCGGGTGTTCAACCCGCCCCCTTGATGCGTTGGACCGGCCAGGGTCCCGCCGTGCAGTGCTATTTGGCGCGGACCGGAATGCCGGTGAAGGTCGGCTTGGAGGTCTCGGCAAAGAAGTCATTGCCCTTGTTGTCCACCACGATGAACGCCGGGAAGTCCTCGACCTCGATCTTCCAGATCGCTTCCATCCCAAGCTCCTCGTATTCGAGCACCTCGACCTTCTTGATGCAATCCAGCGCCAAGCGGGCCGCGGGACCGCCGATGGATCCGAGGTAGAACCCGCCGTGGGAGTTGCAGGCGTCGGTAACGGCCTTGGACCTGTTGCCCTTGGCCAACATCACCATCGATCCGCCGGCGGCCTGGAACTGGTCGACGTATGAGTCCATGCGCCCGGCCGTCGTGGGGCCGAAGGAGCCCGAGGCCATGCCTTCGGGGGTCTTGGCCGGTCCGGCGTAGTACACGGGGTGGTCCTTGAGGTACTGGGGCATTTCTTCGCCCGCGTCCAAGCGGTCCTTGATCTTGGCGTGTGCGATGTCGCGGGCCACCACCAGCGGACCGCTCAGCGACAGGCGGCTCTTCACCGGGTGTTTGTCCAGCTCCGCCAGGATCTCACTCATCGGCTTGTTCAAATCGATCTTGACCACCGAGGACCCGCCGGTGCCCGTGACGCCTTCGGTCTCCTCGTCATGCGCGGCGATCGCCGGGTGCGATGCCTCGGGCATGAAACGTGCGGGATCCGTTTCCAGCTGCTCGACGAACACGCCCTCGGCGGTGATCTTGGCCAGCATTTGTCGATCGGCAGAGCAGGAAACGGCGATGGCAACCGGCAGCGAGGCACCGTGGCGCGGCAGGCGCACCACGCGCACGTCGTGGCAGAAGTACTTGCCCCCGAATTGGGCGCCGATGCCGAAGTTGCGGGTCAGCTCAAGGACCTTTTCCTCCAGGTCGATGTCACGGAAGCCGCGGCCGGTCATCGCACCGGTGGTGGGCAGGTTGTCCAGATATTTGGCCGAACCGTACTTGGCGGTTTTCAGCGCGAATTCAGCGCTGGTCCCGCCAACGACGATGGAGAGGTGGTACGGAGGGCAGGCCGCGGTGCCCAACGAGCGCAGCTTCTCATCAAGGAAACGCAGCATCGCGTTCTCGTTCAAGATGGCCTTGGTCTCCTGGTAGAGGAAGGATTTGTTGGCCGATCCCCCGCCCTTGGCCATGAACAGGAACTTGTACTGGTTCTCGTGGCCCGGCTCGGTGTCTGCGTACAGCTCGATCTGGGCCGGCAGGTTGTTGCCCGTGGATTTTTCTTCCCACGTGGTCAGCGGGGCCAACTGCGAATAGCGCAGGTTCAGCGTGGTGTAGGCGTCGTAGATCCCCCTGGAGAGGTCCTTCTCGTCGGGACCCTGGCTCAGCACCTGCGAGCCGCGCTTGCCCATCACGATTGCCGTCCCCGTGTCCTGGCACATGGGAAGGATGCCTCCGGCGGCGATGTTGGCGTTCTTCAAGAGGTCAAGGGCCACGAACTTGTCGTTTGCGCTGGCTTCGTCGTCGTCGAGGATATTGCGCAACTGCTGCAGGTGCGCCGGACGCAGGTAGTGGGAGATGTCGTGCAGCGCCGTGCTGGCCAGCATCCGAAGCGCCTCGGGGTCCACTTCGAGGTATGTCCGCCCGCCCGGGCCCTCCACGGTGCGTACGCCTTCGGTGGAAATCTGGCGGTAGGTGGTCTCGTCCGCCCCGATGGGCAGAAGGTCTTCATACTGGAATTCGGGCATCAGGCTTCCTTGCAACAGAAACAATTTAGTGACTCCACTCTAGAACGCTTGGTACTCCAACCAGACATCGGGTTGCGCACCCGGGTGCATTGTCGACATGCTTGGTGGCATGAGTGAAGACAACGAGCAGGCCAAGTCCAGCAACGGCGCCGAAGACATCGAGTCGGCTCGCCGCGCCGAATCGACGACCACGGGCAACGACCCCGCCACGCATTTCGAGACGATGATTCGCGCCGCGCAGAACGATCCTGCCCTCAACGGACAGGTCATCGGCACCTTCATGAATTCCGAGGTGTATTTCCTGAGCCGTGAAAAGGTCACCGGGGAAACCAGCAACGCCCAGCCGATGCTGCTGCAAAACGCGGCCGGCGAACCGGTCATCGCCTTGTTCACCCACCTGGCCCGCATCCCGGGCGCATACATCGACGTTGCCCCGTACGGCGTCCAGGTCCTTGGAGGCACCGTGGTTCGTTCGCTTCTCGACACGGGATTGGTGATCAACCCCGGTCATGAACTGTGCTTCGAGATCGATGCCGCCGGGGTCCAGACCATCCGCGAGGAATTCAACCTCGACGGGACCCTGAAACGCCCCTCCAACTAGGCGCCAACGACTCCCGCTGCGCCCGGCTGTTCCGTTGCTGCGTTTTTACCGGCGGGCCGGTCTAGAGTGGGAGCATGAATTTTGAAGATACGTCGCTGCCCGGCCTCGGCGTCCGACGCGAAATAACGCTCGCCTCGGGCCGCCGGGTGGGCGTGGTGATCCTGCGTGACGGAACCATGCAGCTGATCATTTCCCAGCGCGAAGACCCTGACGCCTGTGCCGCCGCCATTCCTTTGAGCGTCGAGGAAGCCGGTGCCATTGGCGCCATGCTCGGGGCACCGCAGTTGGTCACGCAACTCTCGGATGAGCACCGGGATCTGCCCGGTGTCAACACGCAGCAATTCGTGCTGAGCCACGACAGCCCCTATGTCGGCCAAACCCTGGGCGACACCCGCTTGCGCACACGCACCAGCGTCTCCGTTGTCGCGGTCTCACGCAGCGGAAGCGTCTTCCCTTCCCCCAGCCCGGGCTTCGAGCTCAATGCCGGGGACGTACTGATCATCGTTGGAACCTCTGCAGGCTTGGACAACGCAGCCCACCTGATCAACGACGGATAAAGGGAGGTGCACGGAAGATGGACGGCAACGCGCTGATTCTTGTTGAGCTTGGCGCCGTCTTCTTGGGGCTTGGGTTGTTGGGTCGACTGGCCGCCAAGGTCGGCATGTCGCCGGTCCCGTTGTACCTGCTAGGTGGCCTGCTCTTTGGTGCCGGCGGCGTGGTCAACCTCGCCGGCATCACGGAATTCGGTGAGATTGCCAGCGAAATCGGCGTCATCCTGCTGCTTCTGATGCTGGGCCTTGAGTACACCGCCCGCGAACTTGTCACGGGCCTGAAAGGTTCCTGGTTCGCGGGTGTGGTGGACCTTGTGCTGAATTTCACCCCGGGCGCCGGTCTGGCGTTGATCATGGGATGGGGTTTTTCCGGGGCGCTTGTCCTGGGCGGGGTCACGTATGTCTCTTCCTCCGGCATCATCGCCAAGGTGCTCTCGGACCTGGGACGGCTGGGCAACAGGGAAACGCCGGTGGTGCTCTCGATCCTGGTGCTCGAGGACCTGGCCATGGCGATCTACCTTCCGGTGCTCACCGCTACCCTCTCCGGGTTGAGCTTCATGGGAGGGCTGCGGACCGTGGGGATCGCCATGGCCGCAATCACGCTGGTGCTGTTGGCGGCGTTGCGCTTCGGACCACAAATATCCCGGCTAATTCATTCCGCGGACCGGGAAAACTTCCTGCTCAAGCTCATTGGTGCGGCGTTGTTGGTTGCGGGGCTCGCCTCGGCCCTGCAGGTTTCCGCCGCCGTGGGCGCCTTCATGCTCGGCATCGCGATATCAGGGTCCACCGCCCACTCGGCGACCAAGGTCCTTGAACCCCTCAGGGACCTCTTCGCCGCCATGTTCTTCGTGGTTTTCGGGCTAAATACCGACCCCACCACAATTCCGGCGGTACTGCCGATGGCTGTCTTGTTAGCGGTGGTCACCTCGTTGACCAAGGTCGCCACCGGCGTGTGGGCAGCCAAACGGGTCGGCATCGGTATCCCCGGGCGAGTCAGGGCAGGGGTGGCATTGATTGCCCGCGGTGAATTCTCCATTGTCATTGCCGGGCTTGCCGTTGCCTCAGGGGCGATTACCGGTGAGCTTGCGGCACTGTCAACCGCTTATGTGCTGCTCCTTGCGGTCCTGGGGCCGGTGGCGGCCCGCTTGGCCGAACCCATCGCCAAGCCCTTCCTCCCCAAGCCCGCACAGAGCCCAGACACCGCTTTTTGACGCATGCTGGATCGCCGATTAGGTTATGGCACCCCCCTTTGGGATATGCTGTTTTTGCCCGGACGGCCAGTAGGCTTTCCGGAGCACTGCGGGCGTAGCTCAATGGTAGAGCGCCAGCTTCCCAAGCTGGACACGCGGGTTCGATTCCCGTCGCCCGCTCGCAAATGATGTGGGACCCGGCCGGTGGCCGGGTCCCACATCGTTAAGACGACATTTGGCCCCACGCCCCTGCGGGCGGGAAGTGATCCCAGGAAACTCATGAGCGGCGTACTCTCAGGTTTTGCGGTGGTCTGGACGGTCATCGCCGTGGGCTACCTTGTCGGCAGAACCGGCGTCCTGGGAGACCACGCACGCTACGTACTCAACCGGCTCACCTTCTTTGTCGCCAGCCCTGCCCTGTTGTTCACCACCCTGGCGGATTCGGATCCTGCCGCGGTGCTTGGACCTTTCCTGGGGGTCGCGGCATTCTCGTCCCTGGCCACCGCAATCGTCTTCGTGATGTTGACCCGCTGGTGGCTGCGCCGGGACCTGACCGAAACCACCATCGGGGCCATGAGCGCCTCCACCGTGAATTCAGCAAATCTGGGGCTGCCCATTGCGTTGTATGTGCTCGGTGACATCGGCCATGCGGCCCCGGTGATCCTCTGGCAGCTGGCACTCTACTCCCCCGTGTGCCTGGCGATCCTTGACTCAAGCACCTCAAGGAACCGCACCACCGCTTTTTCCATGCTGGTGCAGACAATGAAGAACCCCATGATCGTCGGCTCGTTGGCCGGGCTGGTGTGCGCTCTGTTCGACCTCACACTTCCCCAACCGCTGGCGGACCCGATCGAGCTGATCGCCGGAGCCTCGATCCCGGCCATGCTCATCGCCTTCGGCATTTCCCTGGTGGGTTCCAAGCCGTTGGAGGCTTCAGCGGGGCGCAGCGCCGACACCCTGGTCGCCACGGGGATGAAGCTGGTGTTCCAGCCGGTGGTTGCCTGGGTATTGGCCGTATGGGTGTTCGGGCTCGACAGCGATGCGGTGTTTGCCTCGGTGATCATGGCCGCACTGCCCACGGCTCAGAACATCTTCGTCACCGCGTCCCGCTACGAACGCGGCATCGTCCTGGCCAAGGACACCGTCCTGCTCACCACCGTCGTCGCCGTTCCCGCAATGCTGCTGATTCCGTTGCTGTTGGCCTGACTGCTTGCAGCCATCACCTGCACCTGGGCAATCCCTGCCGTGCTGGCCTGCCCCATCGCCGGCAGACGGCCCGCCGCGAAAGAAATTGCTTGCCCCACCAGCACGTTCGGGATCCAGACCGTAGGCTAAGGAGATGGCCAAGCTGACGACACCAGAACATGCAGAGCTCATTCGTGCAGGGTATTT
>JAUNVO010000132.1 GCA_030540695.1 Micrococcaceae bacterium
GACGGGGCATAGCAACCCTTGAAGATCTTCTTCATCCCGCCGTGGCGGAGCAAGGCCATGTCATCAATCGAATCAGCTCCGGCGACCATGCCCGCTACCAGGGCCGCGACCTTCAACCCAGCGTTCGCTCCTTTATCCAACCCAGCGTTCGCTCCTTTATCCGTCGGCACGGCAACCATTGATCAGCCAGTGAATGCAGGCCAGCATCCTCGGCCAGCCGCATCATCGGGGCAAGGCCCGTGGGCGACACAAGGTTCTCCTCATCAAAGGGAACGGACACGGCGGCATGGGTATGGGAAACTTGCATCTGCGAGATGCCCTTCATTTTCGGGAAATTGTTCTGTGGTAAGTCCAATTTTCCCCGAAAAGGCGGGCATTTCGTGTTTAAACCGCCGGGCAACCCCAGAGTTCTATCGGTGGATCAAGGCTTAGGGCATATGCCGGTGACGGAGCATCAGGGGCGAGCGGCACAGCATGAGCACGCATGGGCGGGATACTTCCAAGTGGACCCGCGCATCGTGGTCACATTGAGCCGGCAAGCCGCGTTAATTCTGGGCCTGGAGAGCAACCCGGATTGGGTCTACACGCCCGAGCCGGTCGACAGCCGAACGGCCCAGCGAATTCGTGACGAGCTCGCACACCGCTTCGAGGAGCGCCAAGGCTGGGACCAGAGTATCGGATGGCCCGGAGGCCACGACGTCCACGGTGAGCACATGATCCGCAGAAGCGGCCACGGGCGACAACCACCTGTCAGTTACCAAGATGACGATCGCTCCGTGGTCCCGCGCAATTCGCGCCCGCTTCTCAGACACAGCGTCATAGCGCCGAAAATCAAAGATCACTGCCACATCCATGCGGCCGAGATCCTCGAGTATGGCGGCGGCAGCAACCGTGTTTGACGGTAAAGTCTGTATGCCCGGACGCATGGGTGAAAGTTGCGTGAGCAGGTGCGTGGCAAGGATATTGGAGAATGCTCCACCAAACGTGAGAATCTTGCGCTTTCGATTGGCCAAGAGCTCCGCCACGTGTTCAATTTCGGTGTCCCTGACCATCGCATAGGTGTGTTCTATTCCGCGGACCTGGGCCTCTCTGACCTCATGGAGAGCGCTCCGTGTTTCTTCTTGACCTTCGGTTACGGTACGCACTGTCTGCGACAGGTTCGACTCGTGCCTGGCGCCTACTTCGCTCCGGAGCGCCGACTGGAAGTCACGGAAGGATTCGAAGCCCAGCGCCTTCACGAACCGAAATACCGTGGGGCCGCTGACGCCAGCCCCGATTGCCAAGCTGGCGACCGTATCGAGGCCCGCCACTGGATACTCGGAGAGAAGTTTCCGCGCGACTCTTCGCCCGGACGGCGAGAGCTCCTGCATTGCCGAAGCGATCCTCTCTCCTACCGTTGTCTCAAAACGCTTCATATACCCTCCGTGATCGTGAAACAAACAGTACAACTGTGTCGTACGCATCACAATATGTATAGTGTGTTACTAATCACTCGGCCCGCGGTCAGGTTCCGCTGCATCGTCCCGAACGAAAGTTTGCGCACATGACCCATCCCCAAAGTCTCCCGCCCCAGACCACATCGGTTCCAGGAGCATCGGCGCCGTCTTCTGGCGGTTCAGCCCCCAAACGCCTCCGGCTTTGGGGAGTAGCCGCCATTTCCTTGGGCTTCATGGGACCGGTCATGGCCATGTCCCTCAACGGCATCGGCGTCTCCGGACTGGTCGGAAAAGCAGTGCCATTCACGTTCGTCGTCTCTTTCTTTGGGACCATGCTCGTTGCCTATGCATTCATCCGACTCACCCGCTACATCACCCACGCCGGGTCTGTCTATGCGCTGGCAGGATCCACACTTGGTCCACGCGCCGGGTTCTTCGGGGGCTTTGCCCTGCTGGGAACATATCTCTTCTTTGCTGCATGCATAGCGGCAGCCTGCGCTGTGTTCTTTGAAGCCATGCTTACTCAACTCGGGTTCACTTTGCCTGCCGGCTTGTGGATTCTCGTTCCCCTTGTCGCCGCGGTCTTCGTGGTCCTCCTCAATATCCGTGAGTCGCGGGTAACCGCACGCACCCTGCTGGGAATCGGATTTGTGGGTATTGCTGCAATGGTGGTCCTGAGTATTGTCATCATCACAAGCGTCGGCACAGGCAGTGCCCCCGTCTCCACAGGCCTCGATTTCTCCACCCTCCTGCCCGGCAATGCCTCGATCACCGCCGTCATGACCGCATCGGTGTTTGGCTTCCTGTCTTGGGCTGGCTTCGAATCCGGGACTACGCTGGGTGAAGAAACACGAAATCCAAAACGTGTTGTCCCCATCGCACTAAGCATCGCCGTCGTCCTCGCTGGCGTCATTTACACGTTGGTGATGTTTGCACAGACCATCGGCTATGGGACAGACGCCGCTGGCCTGACCGCCTTCGCCAATGCCAGTTCAACGCTGACAGATCTCGGCTCGACGTACATTGGACCGTGGTTCTCCGTCCTCATCGCGGTCGTCGCATTCGCCGTCGCGTTCGCTTCGCTGCTTTCAGCCACGGCAGCAGCTGCCCGTCTGCTGTTCGCCTTGGCACGTGATGGGTTCGGCCCGAAGTCATTCGCCAAGGCCAATCCAAAAACCGGAGTGCCAACGCATGCGGTCGTGAGTGTCACCATCCTGACCATGGGGCTGGCCGCGTTGCTGGCCATTTTCGGCGCCACGGCAGTGGAGGTCTACTACTGGTACGCAACAATCGCCGTGCTGTGCATGGTGGTTGCCTACGGAATGACCTCAGTGGGCGTCATCCGCTACACCTTTCAAAAATCGTCCCCCATCCCGAAGTGGGAGGTAGTGGTACCAATCCTCGGCTTGAGCTACCTTGCATTTGTATACGTTGTCCAGGTAGCCGGCCAGGAACCCCCCTTTAGTTACTTCCCTTGGATCGCGGGAGGTTGGTGCCTAATAGGACTCCTCATCGTGCTCGCCAAACCTTCCCTGGCCGACCGAATCGGCAAACGACTCACCTTAGAGGACCTGAACTGATGACGAACACTACGGATGAACTCATCTTCTTAGCAACCACCGACATCGCTGCCGTCACCAAAGGGCGTGCCATGCGCCTCGCCGACTTTAACCGAGACTCCTCCCTGGGGTGGGTTCCTGCAAATCTCGGCATAGGCCCGTTCGGACACATCGCCGAGGGCATCCCATTCGGGTCTTCAGGAGACCTGCGCTTGAAACCGGACCACTCATCACTGACAAGGATCGATGGCATCCCCAACCAGCCACCCGTCTCCATCGCTTTTGCCGATATTGTCGAGACTGACGGCTCCCCTTGGAAGAACTGCCCACGCAACTTCCTTCGAACGGTAATTGAGGACCTGCGAACCGAATACGGCCTTGGTGTAGAGGCGGCATTCGAACACGAATTCACCGACATGTCAGCGCCATCCACCCCAACACACCCATTTTCGTTGGCAGCGTTCCGCGACGCTGAACCCATCGGCTCCGAAGTGATGGCCACTTTTGCCCGAGCTGGCATGGACCCCGAATGCTGGCTTCCGGAGTACGGTCCGCACCAATATGAGGTGACGGTGGGGCGAACGGACGCCTTGGCTGCAGCGGACCGCGCCATTCTCGTACGCGACACTGTCCGGGCGCACTACACCGCCAGAGGCCGCAAGATCTCCTTCTCCCCCGTTGTAACCCCCGGCGGTGACGGAACAGGCGTCCACGTGCATTTCGGATTGGACGACCTTGACGGCAATTCGTTGGTTTTCGATGGGAGCCAGCCAGGCAGGGTGTCCGAGCTGGCAGCCAAGTTTGCGGCAGGAATCGTCAGGTACGCGCCCGCCATGGCGGCCCTCTACGCGCCGCTGCTGATTTCCTATCAACGACTGATCCCCAACAAGTGGTCAACAGCACGGGCTTTTCTGGGACTGCAGAACCGGGAGGCGCTGCTGCGCATCGCCCCCACCAATGAGATCGACGGACGCGATCCGAAGTCACAATTGCACTTTGAATTCCGTGGTGCCGACATCGGTGCGAATCCTTGGTTGCTTTTGGGAAGCATCCTGCGTGCTGGCCTGGAAGGTCTTCGCCAAAATCTCGATCCAGCTCCCGTCATAGAGGGCGATCTCGACTTGGACGACAAACACTCCGACCTGGCCGAGCTTCCTGCCAGTCTCGACGAAGCCCTCACCGCACTCATGGCGGACAAGACCGTCTCTGGATGGTTTCCCACTGAATTTTTGCAAACCTTCCTTGCGATCAAACGCGACGAGATCGCCCATTTGAAGGATCACTCCATGACAGAACAATGTGAGGCTTACTCGAATGTTTACTAAGCACGTCTCGGCTCTCGAGTGGATCGATGAGATTGATCTCGTGGACCACCACTGCCATGGCGTCATTGACGCGAACCTGGACCGCTCCGGGTTTGAAGCGCTAATCACCGAATCCGATGCTCCGGCTCCCGCGGGGACCACGTTCTTCGACACACAACTCGGTTTCGCTGTGCGCGGCCACTGTGCATCTGTCTTGGGGCTGGAGCCGTTCGCTACACCCGAAGCCTACCTGCGACGCAGGAAAGAGCTGGGGGGTGCCGAGGTCAATGCGCGGTTCCTGGCAAAAGCTAATATCAACACCTATATTGTCGAAACCGGACACCGGGGTGACGAGATCCTCTCCCCTGAGGGCATGGGCGCCCGCGCCCATGCCAACTTCGCAGAAGTGGTGCGGCTCGAGCGCCTCGCAGAAGAACTGCTCGAAGCAGGACAGACAGTCGAGGGTTTTCGCACCGCGTATGGCCATCTGCTGGATAGAAGGCTCACCACAGCTGTGGGCGTGAAGTCAATCGCGGCCTACCGCGTTGGGCTGGATTTCACCCCCGGGCCACCGTCCGACGCCGACGTAGACCAGGCCCTCACCCGTTGGTTCGCCCAAGCCGCAGAAAAGGACAGCTCGAGACTTACGGATGAAACGCTCATACGATTTGTGCTGTGGGAAGCTGTTCAGCGCAAAGTTCCGATTCAATTTCACATCGGCTACGGTGACCCCGATGTTGATCTCCACCGCTGCAACCCGTTGCTTCTGACCGAGTTTATCCGCCGAACACGCGGCAGCGGCGCGACGGTGCTTCTGCTGCACTGCTACCCATTTCATCGCGAAGCCGGGTACCTCGCCCATGTTTTCGAGCACGTCTACTGTGACGTGGGACTGGCTGTGAATTATTCCGGGGCTCAAGCGGAACAGATCATTGCGGAGTCTCTCGAGCTGACCCCGTTCCACAAAGCCCTGTTCTCCTCCGATGCCTTCGGGGCATCCGAGCTGTACTACCTGGGTGCGAAGCAGTTCAGGACCGGCCTGGCCCGGACCTTGGATCGATGGTCAGCCACCGAGGGGTGGCCAGAGACCGAACAACGCCGCATTGCGATGCTCATCGGCTCAGAGAATGCGCACCGCGTCTACAGCCTAGACAAGCCTCCCTCCCAGGGTTCGCGGCAGTGACGATGACAGATTCCCAAGCTGCCCTCGCCGACCTCGCTGCAAAGTGGAGCTCAGCTCTGGAACGTGAGTTGCCTGCTGCACTCGAGTTGCGAAGGGCACTTCATCGGAATCCCAGAGGGTCGGGCAACGAACATGATACTGCTGCCAGGCTTGAGCGAGAACTGGCGGGTTTCGTGAATCTGCAGCCTGTCGCAGGTACCGGTCGTGTTGGCCGGGTTGGACCTCTCCAAGGTCCTGCCGTTGGACTGCGGGCAGAACTTGACGCTCTGCCCATGACGGAGCGTGCCCATGCTTTTGCCTCAACCAACGGAAGCATGCATGCATGTGGACATGACGTGCACCAAGCTGCACTGGTTGCACTGGTCCGTGCCTCAGCTGGTTTCGACCTCCCCGTTGGGCTGGTTCCGCTGCTCCAGCCGCGCGAAGAGACTTATCCGTCCGGTGCCCTGGACATAGTTGGAGCGGGAGTGTTGCAGGACTTCGAGATAGCGCACATGATCGCAGCCCATGTTCATCCTGCCGTCCGACCTGGTGCAATCGCTATTGGAAGTGGCTTCATCAATGCCGCCGCAGACGAAATCACCATCACCGTGCAAGGCCGCGGCGGACACGGCGCATACCCCAACGAGGCAACTGACGCGGTGGCAGCTATTGCTCACATCGCCATTGGGCTGCCCGAGGTGGTCAGACGGACCGTGCCCCCGCTGCGACCTGCGATCATCAGCATTGGCACCATGACAGCAGGCGAAGGAGCTGCAAACGTCCTCCCTGGTGAAGCTCGCATCCGCGCTACAATGCGAACTACCACTCCTGCAGACCGCGAAGCCCTGCTTATAGCCGTGGAAGTCCTGGCAACACACCAGGCCGCAGCCTACGGGGCTGAAGCCGTCGTCGACATCCAGCATGGCGAACCCGTGCTGCTCAACGACGCGATACTGGCAGGCTATGCTGACGATTGGCTGGCCCGACTCGGCATCGATGGTGCAGAGCCCATGCGTTCGCTGGGAGCCGACGATTTTTCCTACTACTGCGATGCCGTTCCGTCGGTCATGTGTTTCGTAGGGGTTGAAACTGCCGGTCTGGATCCTCAACCTCCCCTTCACCATCCCCAATTCCTTCCCACCGAAGCTGCCGTCGGTGCTGTAGCCCAAGCATTGCTCGCCGGATATCTTGCAGGCGCCGAGCGCATCCTTGGACACGAGCACCACCGCTCCCAGTTTTTGGAGGGTGCACCTTCATCCCCGGTGCCCTCGTTGTCCGCGAATGATTGACGAAGGAGCATAAGCATGTCCAGTCCCTCCCTCTATTGCCGTGATGAGCAGGCCATTGCCGGAGTCGAGAAACTACGCTTCTTTCCACTCGCTGTCGAATCCGGCCGCGGCTGCGTGCTAGTGGAACCGGGTGGCCGCGAACTGCTCGACTTCAGCGCCAGCTGGACAGCCTCTGGCATGGGACACGGCCATCCTGACATCGTGTCCGCCGTGTCAAAGGCGATCGCAACCGCTCCTGGCGCGTCCATCCTCTCCATGACCCACCCCGACGGCGTTGCTCTCGCGGAGCAGCTTCTGGCCTTGGTGCCGTCGAGACCCAGCCTGGACGGTCCACGACGCGTATATCTTGGGCATGCGGGAAGTGACGCCAACGATGTTGCATTGAGAGGTTGCCGCCACGCAACGGGGCGCTCGGGCGTCATCGCTTTCCAAGGCGGTTACCACGGCGGTTTGGGGATTGCCCAAGGAGTTTCCGGCATCCATGTTGACTCAGGTTCGCCGGCGGATCCCCATGTCACTTTTGCCCCGTATCCAGCCACCTATCAACCCCATACCGGTGATGCCGCCACCGTGGTGCCCGAAACGCTGCGCCGCGTGCGGCAGGCTCTGGCCGCCCGCACCATAGCCGCCGTCATCGTTGAGCCTCTGCAGTCCGATGGGGGCCTGCTGGTCCCGCCACCCGGATTCCTCCAAGGACTGCGCCAGCTCTGCGACGAATATGGGAGCTACCTCATCTTCGACGAGGTCAAGGTTGGCTTGGGCCGGACCGGCTTTCTGCACGCGTTCGAACACGACGGCGTTGTTCCCGACATCATCACACTGGGCAAGGCCCTCGGCGGCGGACTTCCGCTGTCGGCCGCCATCGGCCCGGCCGCTGTCCTTGACCACCCCACCGCTTCCGCGCTCATGACAACTGTGGGCAATCCAGTCTCCTGCGCCGCTGGACGCGCGGTACTCGAGCTCCTGGAAGAAGGAGAGCCTGTCCGAAATGCGGCGGAGCGCGGTAAACAGTTGTCCGGACTTCTACACGCATACGCCTGTGCCCCAGAGAGGCCCGGTTCAGCCCACGTCGGCGACGTGCGTGGCCGCGGGTTGTCAATCGGTGTCGAGATCGTTAAAAGCCGTGATGGAAAAATGCCCGATGACAAGCTCACGGCGAAGACAGCCTTCCGTGCGTGGGAATTGGGCCTGGTGGCCTACCCCGTCCGGGGCAATGTCCTCGAGTTGACACCTCCCCTGACTGTCTCCGAGCTGGAAATCGAACGAGGAGTTGAATTGTTAACCCGAGCCATCGATGATGCTGCGCTGGGGGTGGTGTCCGATGCCGCCATCGAACCATACTCAGGGTGGTGACGGGCTGCTCACCAAGAAGCCGCCTGCACCGACCGGGAAAGGTTTCCGCCAGCGCTTAACCGGGAGCACCGGCATTCTCCGCTCCGACGTCCGAACAACAAAAAACGCTCCGGCACGCATTTTCATGCGTGCCGGAGCGTTTCTCCCAAGTGCACCCCTCGGGACTTGAACCCGAAACCCATTGATTAAGAGTCAATTGCTCTGCCAATTGAGCTAGAGGTGCATTTTATGCGACCCGCAGAGCATCGGCGAGATACTCGTACGGGCCTAACCGCCGCTAACTTTGAGAAAAGCGCCTTGGCTATCAAGAACAATACCTGTACCTAGTTCGAATTCCCGCATCGACAACACCATCTGAGCCTCAAGTCACACAGCTACGGCAACCGCCCGTCCCGTTCCTTGCGCGCCAGGCTCCACGGTGCCCGGCCAGTCGGCAGGCAAAGGCTGTACTGGGCGACACAAGGGAAGATCATGTGCCGGCTTTCGCTTTGGCACTAGCTTTGGACTGTGAATGAGCGTGAGTATTTTGAACGACCACTGGTGGCCAGCCTGCGATGGCTGCTGGTCTTTGCAGAACTGGCGAAGGCCGTCGCCGTTGCGGCAGTGCTGCTGCTAGGTGCCTTGGTAT
>JAUNVO010000133.1:0-4805 GCA_030540695.1 Micrococcaceae bacterium
ACGCACAGGCCATGAGCATGCAGCGGCACGTCAAGGATCTGGTCTACGTCTTTGATGCGAAACGTCCGGGCGCGACCGTCGACTTGGTGATCGGCACCAAGTACAAGGACCTGGTCAAGGAGAAGAAGGTCAACAAGAAACCCGGAAAACTGGGATGCACCCCGCCGCAGCCCGAAGGGGAAAAGGGCAAGTAGGGGCTAGTTGCAGCCCTGGGGACCGCAGGCCTCGCCGTCGGGCGAAGCAGCCCCGATCGGTTGCAGGGTTTGGGTTGTCGTGCTGATTTCGTCCCAGACCTGGCGCAGGGCTTGTTCAAAGACCTCCGATGGCTGGGCGCCGGAAATTCCGTATTTGTCTTCCAACACGAAGAACGGCACTCCGCTCACACCCAGCTCGCGACCGCGAACCCCGTCCGCGCGCACTTCCTGGCCGTACCTCTCACCGGCGAGAACCTCGGCTGATTCGGCGGGATCCAGACCCACCGAGTCGGCAATGAGCTGGAGCTCTTGGATGTTACCGGTGTCCACGCCTTTTTCAAAGTGCGCCGAAAGCAGGACTTCCTTCATGGTGTCACCGAGACCTCGATCCTTGGCCAGCGCCAGCAGACGCAAAGCGGTGAAGGAATTGGTGGGACGCACCGAGGCCATGTCAAAGGAAAGGCCCTCGGCGGCGGCCTGGGTGGAAACATGGTCCAGCATTCCCTCGATCTGCTCGGCGGGCATCCCTCGTTCCTTGACGAAGTAGTCGGCTCCGCTTCCCTCAAAATGTTCAGGAGCCGAAGGGTCAAGCTGGAACGCGTGCCACTTCACGTCGATGTTTTCACCAAACGGAAGAGCGGCCACGGCCCTCTCGAAACGGCGCTTGCCAATGAAGCACCACGGGCAGGCAATGTCGGAATAGATATCAACGTTCAGGCGTGTTTCGGTCATGTCTGGGACAACGCCGACCCAGGAACCGATATTCCCCCGTGGGTGGCGGAGATCAGCGCGACTCGGCTGGCGCGTATTCGCGCCCCGTCTCATCGACGAGCTCGGCGCGTTCGTGGCCCTTGCCCCGTACCCAGGATTTGTAGGCAATGAAGAGCAAGCCGATCCACACCGTGCCCACGGCCAAGGCAATGCGGGTGCCCGGAATGATGCCCAAAAGCACGATCACGAACCCCATGAAAACCAGCGCGGCATAGGACGCGGCAGGCCACCAGGGAGACGGGAACTCGGACTCCGGCAGGGACTCTCGTTTGATCTCCCGCTTCATGGCGATATGCGAAAGCATGATCATGACCCAGACCCATACCGTGGCGAAGGTAGCGATCGATGCGATGATCAAAAACAGCGACTCGGGCAGCAACGCGTTGAGTACGACCCCGACCAACAGCACGACACCCATGGTCAGCACGCTCATCCAGGGGACGCCGTTGCGGGAAATCTTGGCGAAGGACGCCGGGGCGTGGCCCTGCTGCGCCAAACCGAACATCATCCGCCCTGCCCCGAAGATGTCCGAGTTGATGGCGGAGATCGCGGCGGTAATCACTACGGCATTGAGGATATGTGCCGCCGCGGGAATGCCAAGGTTGTCGAAGATCTGGACGAAAGGGCTGCCCTCGCTGCCGATCTCGTTCCACGGATAGATCATCATCAACACCCCAAGCGTGCAGATGTAGAAAAGCAGGATACGCACCGGCACGGTGTTGATTGCTGCCGGGACCACTGCCTTGGGGTCTTCGGCCTCGCCGGCGGTGATGCCGATGGTTTCGATGCCGCCAAAGGCAAACATGACGATCGAGAAGGATGCCAGCAGTCCCCAGAATCCGTTGGGGAAGAACCCACCGGCTGCCAGCAAGGTCCCGAATCCGGGGGTCGCCTCGGCGGGCAGGCCGAAGCCGAAAAGCACGATGAGCACCCCGCCGATGATCATCGCCATGATGGCCGAGACCTTGATCAGCGAGAGCCAGAACTCGGTCTCACCAAAGACCTTGACCTTCATCATGTTCAAGGCGGCGATAAAGAAGACGACGGCCAGGATCCAGATCCAGCGGGGAACACCGGGAAACCAGAACCCCATGTAGATGCCGAATGCCGTCACGTCGGCAAGCGCCACGATCGCCATTTCGAACGTGAAGGTCCACCCGGTGATGAACCCTGCGAACGGGCCAAGGTACTTGGATGCGTATTGGCCGAATGACCCGGACACCGGGTGCCTCACCGCCATCTCGCCCAATGCCCGCATCACCATGAAGACCGCTGCGCCGCCGATCATGTAGGCCAGCAGGACAGCTGGTCCGGCGGACTGGATAGCGGCTGCCGATCCGTAGAACAAACCGGTGCCGATGGCTGAGCCAAGGGCCATGAAACGGACGTGGCGGACGTTAAGGCCACGGGCAAGCGCCTGGGCAAAATGGGGCACGGAAACAAACCTTTGGGTGGAAGGGGCTTAACCAATCATAAATGGGCCGTGCGATTCGCCCCTGATTCGGTGGTGCGGATCACCCGTGGTTGGGTTGGGTCAATACACTGGTGGGGGCAGGGAGCCGTTGCTTTAATCCACCTGCCTAATATTCATGGGAGTGGCCCCGAGGCTTCGTTGCCTCGTAGGGGTGTCCGGATGAGGAGGGAACGGTTGGCTAGGTCCTTGGGGTGGCGCGGAATCGTCTTTGCCAGTGGACTCACGGCGATTGCGGGCTTCGTCGACGGAGTGGCGTTCATCCACTTCGGTGGGTACTTCGTCTCCTTCATGAGCGGCAACTCCACCAGGTCGAGTGCTTCCCTGGCCGAAGGTGACTTCGGTGCCTGGGCGCTGGCCATGGGACTGGTCGGCAGTTTTGTGCTGGGTGTGGCGGCGGCGACCTTGGCCAGCCAAGTGGCTTCGGTCCAACGCCGCGGAGCGGTGCTTTCGGTGTCTTCGATCTTCCTGCTGGGTGCGGCACTGACAACGTTGGATGGTGCTGGCGGCGTCTGGACCGCCATTTTGATGGCGATGTCCATGGGCTCCATCAACGCGACTTATACACGCAGGGGTGAAGTCAGCGTCGGCTTGACGTACATGACAGGAGCACTGGTGAAGATGGGGCAGCATCTGGCGACGGCCTTGGTGGGCGGTCCGAAATGGGCATGGCTTCCCTATGGCGCACTCTGGGCCATGATCACGCTGGGGTCCTTTGTCGGGGCTACGTTATATCTTCAGGCTGGGCTGCTTATCCTGTGGGTGGCGACGCTCGCCCTGGTTGTGTGGACCGTCGTTGCATTCCTGCGCGACAGCCCCGGGCGGAAGTTCGCGCACCCGCGCTAGGCGCCGCCACGTCCCTGCATGGCGCGTCCGTGGCGGCCGTGCACCTGGAAATACAGACCGATCCCAAGTGCCGAAAGCATTGCAAGGATTCCGAACATACCCCTGAATCCCACATGGGGGATGAGCAGGCCCAACGCTACCGGCCCGAATCCGATCCCGATATCCAGCATCAGGAAGAATGTCGAAGTGGCCACGCCCAACTCTGCCGGTGGAACGGCGGAGACCGCGATGGCCTGGGCGCAAGGCATCAGAGCGCCGAATCCGAATCCCGTCAAGGCGGCGGCGGCGGCGACGGTGAGGTTGTTGGGGGTGAATGCCAGCGAGGCCATGCCCAAGGCAAAAACGACCAACAACGGATACATGATCGCGTTGTCGCCCCGCCGGTCCTGGATGCGTCCGGCAAAGAGCCGGGAGGCCAACACCGTCACGGCGTAAACAAGGAAGAACCAGCTGGCGGCCTCCGCCATGGAACGGGAAATCAGGAACGGAGCCAGGAACGCAATGATTCCCGAGTAGGCAATGCCGCAGACCAGCAAAACCAATGAAATGGGCAGGGCGGCTGGGCTGATGATGGAACGGATGAAACTGCCTCGGTGCGCGTGGGATTCGGGCTGTTCAAGGATCCGCGCGGGTTCGGGCATCCGCATCAGCAGGCTGATGACCAACGCTGCGGTGGATGAGAGGGCGCAAAACAAAAAAACGGAGGTGTAGTCGCCGTTGGCCGCCAACACCACAGCAAGAAAGGGGCCGGCCGCGGTGGAAAGTGTGGTGGAAAGACCGAAGTATCCGGTTCCCTCGCTTCGCCGGGCCGGTGGAATGATGGCTTGGACGGCGGTGGCAATGGCCGTGTTGCCGGCGCCGAATGCCATGCCATGGACAAAACGCACGATCAACAGCAGCCACAACGAATCGCTGTAGATGTAGAGCACCGATGCCAGCACATAAATGCACAGGGAGATGACCATCAACCGCTTGCGTCCCAGGACCTGTAGCAGTTTGCCGGCGAAGAATCGCGCGGTGACCGAACCGATGATGAAAATGCTTGAGGCAAGCCCCGCGGCGCTGTCGGATGCCTGGAACCTGTCAACGGCGTAGAGCGCCATGGAAGTCATCAACAAATAGAAGACCATGGAAATAAACAGGTTGGCCGTGGCGGCAAGCACGAAATCCCGGGTGAAGAGTCTCGTTGGGGGATCGTGGGGCTGGCTCACCTGGCTCCTTCTGAAGTTCTTTCGGCTTTTGGCCCCGCGCCGGCGCCGCCTTCCATTACCTGCCTGTGCCCGTGGATTTGGGGTGAGAAGGGAGGCATGGTGTGTGAGAGAGCGGGTGAGTGCATTCTTGATGTTTCGCTACATTCGAATTGCCCCTAGCGTCCCAAGCGCCACGAATATGAGGTGTCGTCCCAGTCCATTGTGGAAGTAAAGACATAACCGCTTTCAGTTTTGTCTTTGTTCTTTTTGTTAACTGCGATGCACTCGAACGTGGTCGTAAGGCTAGTGAGGTCATCGAGGGATCCCCCGCCG
>JAUNVO010000133.1:4815-8682 GCA_030540695.1 Micrococcaceae bacterium
TCTAGAACGTAGAGCTTGCGCATAGCGCGCTCCGTGTCTTCCGATGCTTCGGCCGCGGATGCTTCGGCTGCTGCTTCGACCAGTACGGCGGATGCCGCTGCGGAAGAACTAGCAGCGGCCGATGCGGCAGCTGCGTTTTGTGAAGCCAAAGTGTCTTCTGCGAGCTGTTTGGCCGCCGACTGTTGGAACACGAAAACGATGCCAATGGTCAGGGCGGCAAGGACGACAACGGCAAGTCCGCTCCAGAGGATTTTTGGTAGTGCTGATTTGTTCTTTTCGAACGGTTTCCCGCAATTAGGGCAGAATCTCCCGTTTGAGGTGTCTTGGACACTGCAATGCTGGCAGACCCGTTTCAGAAAGGGGCCTTCGACTGAGCCGTCTGCTGTTGGATCGTCCAATGGAGCTACCGATATTCTGCGAGAGTGAGTGTGTTGGCGGATCTTGGGATCCCCACCGATAATCATCCCAGCACCTGGGGTCAGTTTGTTGAACTTGAACGTGAAAGCGTCACATACGTGGGATCGGAGCACAATTCGATCGTCCCCGCCTGTGGCAGCTCTGCCGGTGGGGACGATCGAAGATTAT
The DNA here is from genome assembly GCA_030540695.1 of Micrococcaceae bacterium. GTDB lineage: Bacteria > Actinomycetota > Actinomycetes > Actinomycetales > Micrococcaceae > Paeniglutamicibacter. Next base: position 5,401 of record JAUNVO010000133.1, read on the forward strand.
GAAGTTGTTACTTGGTGGCGGGATCCAAGGGGCGGTCGCGTCATTGCGCTGACCCCTCGACCCCGCCACCGAAGATTGTTCAGGCTCCGACCGGTGTCAATGCCTTGGCTTCACGCAGGTAGCGGTTGTAGGCCTGCACGGTGAGGAAGGTCGGGAAGTCCTCCCGAAGTGCGCATGCCTCGAAGATCTCGCGGGCGTCCTCGAATCGGTCGCCCTCGAAGCGGGAAAGCTTCTCGAACTCCTCATCGGTGAGGTCCTCCACCCACGAGCGGGAAACCAGTTCACCATCGTCGGTGATGGCTGCCTGCTGGATCCACTGCCAGATCTGCGAACGCGAGATCTCGGCGGTTGCCGCATCCTCCATGAGATTGTGGATGGCAACGGCGCCGTTGCCGCGCAGCCAGGCTTCCATGTAACGGATGCCCACCTCGATGTTGTTCCGGATGCCGCTCTCGGTGATCTTGCCTTCGGTTCCGGCAATGTTCAGCAATTCCTTGTCATCGGGAACGACATCCTCACGGGTGCGCTCACGCTGGTTCGGATTCCCGCCCAACACCGCATCGAAGACCTCGCGAGCCACCGGGACCAGATCCGGGTGGGCAACCCAGGAGCCGTCGAATCCGTCGTTGGCTTCGCGGGTCTTGTCTGCACGGACCTTTTCGAAGGCCACGGTGTTCACTGCCTCGTCCTTGCGGTTGGGGATGAAGGCAGCCATGCCGCCGATGGCCATGGCGCCACGACGGTGGCAGGCCCGAACGAGCTGCTCGGTGTAAGAGCGCATGAACGGGGCTGTCATGGTGACCATGCCACGATCCGGAAGCACGAAGCGCGGGCCGCGGGAGCGGAAGTTCTTGATGATGGAGAAGATGTAGTCCCAGCGTCCGGCGTTCAAGCCGGCGGCGTGGTCGCGCAGTTCGTAGAGGATCTCTTCCATCTCGAAGGCCGCGGTGATCGTTTCGATCAGGACCGTTGCCCGGATCGTGCCCTGCGGGATGCCGAGGAGGTCCTGGGCCAGGACGAAGACGTCGTTCCAGAGGCGGGCCTCCAGGCGGTTCTCGATCTTGGGCAGGTAGAAGTAGGGGCCGCGTCCCTGGGAGATCAAGCGCTGTGCGTTGTGGAAGAAGTACAGGCCGAAGTCCACCAAGGCGCCGGAGACCGGCTTGCCGCCAACGAGCAGGTTCTTCTCCGGCAGGTGCCAGCCGCGTGGGCGGACCACGATGGTGGGCATGTCGGTGAGCTTCTCGCCGCTCAGCTTGTATTCCTTGCCCTCGGGGGACGTGAAATCGATATTGCGATCGAGCACCGCCCGCAGGTTCAGCTGTCCGTTGATGACGTTGGACCAGCTGGGGGTCGAAGAGTCCTCGAGGTCGGCCAGCCAAACGTTGGCGCCCGAGTTCAGTGCGTTGATCGCCATCTTGCGGTCGGTGGGGCCGGTGATTTCCACGCGGCGGTCCTCCAGGCCGGGTGCGATCGGGGCAACCTGCCAGGTTTCGTCGTCGCGGATCGACTTGGTCTCGGGGCGGAACCTGGGGTCCTGGCCGTTGGCGATCCGTGCGCGGTTCAGCTGGCGCGTTTGCATGAGCTCGGCACGACGGGAGTCGAATGCCTTATGGAGCTGGGCCAAGAAGTCCAGCGCCTGGGGAGTGAGGATCTCTTCCTGCCGGCGGACCGGGGCAGCGATCAAAGTAATACCGTTCAGGGTGATTGGATCGTTCATGGCTGTGACTCCTTCTTGAATCAAGTTTTGTGTGGCGGTGTGCCGGGAAAATTGTGGACTGCGGGTGGTTAGGTGGGGCCGGCCGTGTTCAGCCGGCCCCACCTAAACCGCGGCGGCAACCGCCGTGGTGTGTTTAGTGGAACTGGCCGGCTTCGGTGGATCCCACCAAGGCCAAGGTGGAGGCGTTCGGGTTCAGAACGGTTGCGATGTCGTCGAAGTATCCGGTACCCACTTCGCGCTGGTGCTTGGTTGCGGTGTAGCCGCGTGCCTCGGAGGCGAACTCCGCTTCCTGGAGTTCGACGTAGGCGCTCATGCCATCACGTGCATAGCCGTGCGCCAGGTCGAACATCGAGTGATTCAGGGCGTGGAAGCCTGCGAGGGTGATGAACTGGAAGGTGAATCCCATGGCGCCGAGTTCGCGCTGGAACTTGGCGATGGTTGCATCGTCCAGGTGCTTCTTCCAGTTGAAGGAAGGGGAGCAGTTGTAGGAAAGCATCTGGTCCGGGAAGTCGGCCTTGACCGCTTCGGCGAACTTGCGTGCCAGCTCCAGGTCCGGTGTGCCGGTCTCCATCCAGATGAGGTCGGAGTACGGCGCGTAGGCCTTGGCACGTGCGATGCAGGGTTCGATGCCGTTGCGTACCTTGTAGAAGCCCTCCGCCGTGCGCTCGCCGGTGACGAATTCCTTGTCGCGGTCATCGACATCCGAGGTGATCAGGGTTGCTGCCTCGGCGTCGGTGCGGGCAATGACAACTGACGGGGTGTTGGCGACGTCTGCTGCCAGGCGGGCCGCGTTAAGCGTGCGAACGTGCTGCTGGGTGGGGATGAGAACCTTGCCGCCGAGGTGGCCGCACTTCTTTTCCGACGCGAGCTGATCTTCCCAGTGGACGCCCGAGGCGCCTGAGGAGATCATGGACTTCATCAGTTCGTAGGCATTCAGCGGGCCGCCGAAGCCGGCTTCCGCGTCTGCCACGATCGGCACGAGCCAATCCTCAACGGTCTTGATGCCTTCTGCATGCTCGATCTGGTCGGCGCGAAGCAACGCGTTGTTGATGCGGCGGACAACCGACGGAACCGAGTTGGCCGGGTAGAGCGACTGGTCCGGGTAGGTGTGGCCCGAAAGGTTGGCGTCTGCGGCGACCTGCCAACCGGAAAGGTAGATGGCACGGAGGCCGGCCTTGACCTGCTGCACGGCCTGGTTGCCGGTCAAGGCGCCCAATGCGTTGGTGTAGCCGCCGGATGGTTTCTCGTCGTTGAGCTGCTTCCAGAGCTTCTCGGAACCACGCTTTGCCAGCGTGTGTTCTTCCTGCACGGAGCCCTGCAGCTTTACGACTTCCGCCGCCGAGTAATCACGAGTGACACCGTTCCAGCGGGGGTTGGTGGCCCAATCCTCTTCGATTGCTGCGATACGGTTCTCGGTCGAGTTCTGCTCGGTCATTGCCTTCTCCTTGCTGGGTTGCCGGATGCCGGGCCAAGATCTTGGTCTTCGTGATCTTGGTAGGTTGTTCCGGCGTTCTTTCTGCGTAAGAACTACATTTCCGCACTTTGCCATAGGCCGCTAGGGGTCT
>JAUNVO010000134.1 GCA_030540695.1 Micrococcaceae bacterium
AGGGTTCTGGGCAGGTGGGTAAGCCGCCGGGGCCTTACCCCGAATGCGCCTAAGGACTCGAGGCGACCTTCTGAGTGCTCGCTGTATTCAGGGGTTTGCGCTGTCACCGCCCGTCCTTGAAAACGCGGCGACACCAAGAATGGGAAAAGCTGCTAGTTTGCCACCTGCTCGAAGTGGGCCACGAACATGTCCGGACGCACCAGCACCACTGAACCGTTGGGCAACCTGCGCTTGGGGGAGGCCGCAAATTTGTGAAGTGGTACCCCATATTCCTTGGCCAGGGCTTCCCCGCGCTGGGTGCCTGCCGGCCCGTAGACGTGCACCTGCCAGTTGGCATCGTTGAGCACCTCGAAATTATCCGGGTATTCGCCGGTGCGGATCGGAACCCAGGGAAGACGGCGGCCTAACACCTTGCCACGACGCCGCGTCCGGGCGAACCCGGTTGCCAAAGTTGCACGGTCCCGGGAACGGTCGTCCATCCAGTAGTGAATGCGGATCTGTGAGAGGTACCCGAAGAAGCGGCGCCCGGCGGGGAGCCTGCCGACCAGTCGGAGGGCAGCCGGCCAAAAGATCGGCAACGCACGGGTGCGCACCGTACGCGCCAACAGCGAGTTCGAGGTTGCCGCGCTGAAAAGCTTGTCGGTGGTGGAAACCAGACGCAATGCCACCGGCCTGCGTTCACTCTCGTAGCGTTGCAGGTAGGTCTCGGGCATGCGCCCCGAGAAGACATCGGCCATCTTGCATACAAGGTTGTGTGCGTCTTGCAGCCCGGTGTTCATGCCCTGCGCGCCAACGGGGGAGTGGATGTGGGCGGCGTCGCCGGCAAAGAACACCTTGTCCTGGCTGAAGTGTTCGGCGACGCGGTGGTGCACGCGGTAGGTGGCAAACCAGGATGTCGAACTGTACCGGACTCCGAACTCATTGCGAAGGCTGGCTCTGGCACGGCTCTCGTCCACCGCGGGTGCCGTCTTTTCGCTTCCCTTGGGTTCATGCAGGATGCCCAGCAGCCGGCGGCGTTCACCACCGGATTCATCGGTCCCCATGGGGAACCCGAGCATGAAGTTCTCATCGGAAAACCGCAGGTTGATACCCGAGCCCATGCCCGAGACCCCTTGGGCGTCAAGCACGTAGAAGACCTCGTCGTCGGTGGTTCCCTCAAAGGCAATGCCGAAGGACTCCCTGATGGGGGAGGAAGCACCATCTGCGGCGATGACGTAGCGCGCCGAAATATGCACCGGGCCTTCTTGCGACGTGCACTTGATGAGTAACCTGTCGCCGGTGTCTTCAAAAGACTCGTATCCATGCCCCCACATGACCTCGTTGCCGGCCGCCTTGAGATGTTCGGCGAGCAATTCCTCGTTGGCGCTCTGCTCGAGCATCGTCAGCCCGGCAAAATGCGTCTGGGCGTAGCCAAGCCGGTTGAGCTTGATGCTCTTGAAGTTGCGCGGCCCGATGCCCGGGCGCAGTTCCCCGGTGGGCACGGCGCGTGCCTTGACCTCGTCGTCGAGCCCCAGCTGCCGGTAGATCTCCATGCTGCGAGCCTGCAATGCCAGAGCACGGGATTCCTTGGTCGGCCCGGTTTTCAGGTCCACGACCTTTGCGTCGATCCCGAACTTCTGAAGCCATGCCCCTGCCATGAGGCCCGTGGGACCGGCACCGATGACCAATACGTCTGTGTGAAGTAGCGAGGCGTCCATGATCCTCACGCTACGCCCCCAAGCTGGGCAAAGCACTAGTGAGCGGCGTGTGGCGGGTCGGGTTGAGCGGCTGCAGAACTCCTGAAGACACAGCCAGTATCACCATTACCTACTGATCGTGAGTCCCGAAGACTTCCTTCGGTTGCACGGCCCACACAGCAGTTGAAGGTTCTCCGCGTTGCCGCTGCCATTCAGCGCTAGGGGAATGATGTGGTCAAACTGGAGCTCAGTCCTTGAACCGCAGTTTTGACACTCCCCGTCGTCGCGCGTCCAGACGAGTTGTTTCAGATCGTCTGGAATCCTTTTCCGTGAACCGGCTCCCTGCGGTTTGGAAGAACCAGCTATGACAGTTGCCTGGGCACGGTCGATGTGATCGCGCCTGCGCTGGTCTCGCGTCACCAATAGGGCGTAGACCTCTTTGGACTTAAGGCCTTCGTTCTCCCAGAAGATCCTGTTTTGGAATTGCCAGTAGACTTTTTCGCCGATCCGGATCAGCGCTATTGGCCGCTGCAATTGGACTTCTTGACGTTGCGCAAACTCAGACTCTGGCATCTTGCCGACCGGGTAGATTTGTCGCCCAATTTTTACGATGATCGGCCCCTTTCGAGTCCAAAAACTGACTCGGTGTGTGATCGATACGTTTTCGGCCCTGCGAAGCATCCCCAACTCCCTCACCCTGATTGACGCTCTTCGGCAATCAGCTTGCCCATCCATCTGGTTGATTCTATCAACTAGATACTGACAAGGGATTTGCTTCGGATGCTTCGGCAGGAGCCTCACATTCTCTGTGATCTGCCAGAACTTGGGCTTCATCAACATGTGACCGAGTAACCTATCGTCGCCACAGGCTGCCGCGCCATCTGCCTTGGATGGGGATCTGGTGGTGGTGCCCGTTTCAGAGGTTCGTGCGAATGGAGAAAACCACCGCAGGAAACGGTTGCAGTAGGTGGTGCCCAATCTCACCGCCCATGGACTGGACATGCATGGGAGAATGGAGGTGATGACTTCCCCCGAAATGACCCCAGTGACCGTACCTGCCGATACTGCGCCCGATGCAGAGAACGCCGCGTCCCGCCGCGCTGCCCAGGCAGCAGCCCAGGGTGCCCAACAGATGCGCATCTCCGAATCCCGGGCCAAGGCCGAAGGCCGCGCCCAGGTGCGGCCCACCGCCGAGGGGTGGAAGCAAGCCATGGGCGATGACGGTCGTCCACAGCTGCAGTTCACGGCGAAGGCACGGGTCTCGCAGCCACCGGTGCACCTGGCCGACCTGACTCTCGACGAGCGCGCCGCGAAGCTCAAGGAAATGGGACTGCCAGGCTTCCGCGCCAAGCAACTCTCGGTCCACTACTTCCAGCACTACACCACCGATCCCGAAGCGATGAGCGACCTTCCCAAGGACCGTCGCGCCGAGATCGCTGAGGTCATGTTCCCCAAGCTGCTCACCGAGGTCAAACGCCTGACCACGGATAACGGCGACACCGTGAAGTTCCTGTGGCGTCTCTTCGACGGCTCGCTCGTCGAGTCCGTGCTCATGCGTTACCCGGGACGAGTGACCCTGTGCGTGTCCAGCCAATGCGGTTGTGGCATGAACTGCCCGTTCTGCGCCACGGGTCAGGCCGGACTGACCCGCAACATGTCTGCGGCGGAAATCCTGGACCAGATCGTCCAAGCCAACCGCGTGATCGCCGAGGGCGGACTGGGCGGCAAGCGCCGCGACGGAGGCCACGACGCCGAGCGCGTCACCAATATCGTCTTCATGGGCATGGGTGAGCCGCTGGCGAACTACAAGCGCGTCATGAACGCCGTGCACCGCATGGTTGACGAAGCACCTGAGGGGCTGGGCATGAGTGCCCGCGGCATCACCATCTCCACCGTCGGATTGGTTCCTGGCATCAAGAAGCTGACCGACGAAGGTATCCCGGTGACCTTCGCGCTCTCACTGCACGCCCCGGATGACGAGTTGCGCGATGAAATGATCCCGGTGAACTCACGTTGGAAGGTTGACGAGGCGCTGGACGCAGCGCACGCCTACTATGTGAAAACCGGGCGCCGCGTCTCCATCGAGTACGCGCTGATCAAGGACATGAACGACCACGGCTGGCGTGCGGACCTGTTGGCCCGGAAACTCAATGCCCGCGGTCGCGGCTGGGTCCACGTGAACCCGATCCCGCTGAACCCGACCCCGGGATCCGTCTGGACCTCATCGGAACCGGACGTCACCGCCGAGTTCATCGATCGCCTGGAATCGGCCGGTGTGCCAACGACGCTGCGCGACACCCGCGGCAAGGAAATTGACGGCGCTTGCGGCCAGTTGGCAGCAACCGAGTAAACATTGCGCTTCTTCGGCGCGGGCTCATCTTCGTGGAAGGCTTTTGAATGTCGTTGTCGGATCCGTTTTACCTGGACAAATCGGACACCGGAAGCTGGAAGGCGCTAAACGCGTTCTCGCTCAAGGTCAAGGAAGCCGGGACCGCTGCGGGCCTGGAGCACAAGCTCATCGAGCTGATCAATGTGCGCATTTCCCAGCTCAACGGGTGCGCCTTCTGTCTGGACATGCACTCGAGGATGGCGATGGAGGCCGGGGAGACCAGCCAGCGCCTCGCTGTGTTGGGCTCCTGGCGGGAAACGGCCTTGTTCAACGATCTGGAAGCAGCTGCGCTTTCCGTGGCAGAGGCAACGACAACGCTGCCGGAATCCGAGACCCGGATTGCCGAGCTTGCTGCCTCGCGCCTGGTACTCAACGATGCACAGTTCTCCGCGATCCAGTGGGCATCCATCGCCATGAGCGCATTCAACCGCGTCTCGATCCTGTCCCAGCACCCGGTGCGCCCGAGCGCAAAGTAGGACGACGGTGGCTGCGGACAGGACCAAGACCATGGATGTGCGGACTCGTCCCGCAAGCGTGCTTTCACGCTTTGCGCCGGAATCCGCCTACCTGCTCGGTGGCGGCCGGGCGATTCTGCTGCAGCTCGCGATGCCCGGAGTAGGGCACGGGGTGGCCCGGCATTCTGACTTCGCGGCCAATCCCATGCGCCGGCTCAACGGCACTCTGACCTATATCTATGCACTAAGTAACGGTACCGATGCACACCGGGCCACGGTCAGGGCCAGGGTCCATGCGGCCCATGCCCCGGTCAAGGCCCCAGTGGCCAGAGATGGCTCGCATCCGGCCTATTCTGCACGGGACCCGAAACTTCAACTATGGGTCGCCGCCACGCTTTACGATTCGGCAATGCAGATCCAGCAAGAACTCTTCCCCTGCTTGGATGAGCATACGGCCGAAGCGCTGTACCAGGACTACGCGCTGCTGGGTACCGAACTGGGTATGCCCGCCGACCTATGGCCGGCCACGAGGGCCGACTTCGCGAAGTATTGGGCGGGGGCCATGGCAGAGCTGCGGGTCGAACCGGCGATACGCGGTGTGGCCCACGAGCTACTGGCTGCGAAGAACGTGCCACTTTGGACAAGGGTCGCCATGCCACTGGTCCGGCTCATGAGCATCGGGCTGCTGCCCGAGCAAGTGCGCACCATGTATGGGTTCGCCTTCGGTCCACGTGAGCAGCGCCGAATGAAGCGGGTCATGTCATGTGCGCGGATAGCGACGCGCATCCTGCCGCGTGCGTTTCGTCATTTTCCCATGCGCTATTACCTGCGCCGTCTGGAGGGATAGTTTCCGGCCGGTTGGGTTCTTGCAGGCACAAGACTTGGACGGGAAACGGGTGATGGGCATTGCCTCTGGCAGTGCCCATCACCCGAAACGTGTTGTTACTTGCAGGTGCAGCGATCAGCGACAGCGACGTCGCTCAGTGCCTCTTCAACGTGTTCGCCGCAACCTTCCCAGGTCGGCTTGCCGCAAATGTCGCAGGTAATCTTCTGGCACATATATGACTCCTTGGTAAATGGTGGAAACAACTACAGGGAATAATACCCCCATGGGTATAGTTGTGTCATATGTGGACGAAAATCCGGCCCACGCTATACGTAGACTTCCGAAGGGATGAAGCATCCATGGCTTCCATTGAACTCAACGAAACAAACTTCGAATCCGTCCTTGCCAAGCCCGGTACCGTGCTGGTGGACTTCTGGGCCGCGTGGTGCGGACCGTGCCGCAACTTCGCGCCTGTTTTTGAGGCGGCCAGCGAAAAGTACCCCGACATCACTTTTGGCAAAATCGACACGGAGGCTCAGCAGCAGCTGGCTTCCGCGGCCAACATCACCTCGATCCCCACGCTCATGGCATTCCGCGATGGAATCCTGGTCTTCTCCCAGCCCGGCGCTTTGCCGGCCGAAGCCTTGGAAGACCTGATAGGACAGGTCCAGGGCCTGGACATGGAATCAATCAAGAAGGACATGGCAGCCAACGCCAAGGCCTAGAGTGCGACCGCTGTGCCGTGATCGGGGGTCCGTCGCAGGGTGTTGCCGATGGGCCCTCGGCCTTTCCCCCCGCGGCATGTGACACCCTTGGGGTGAAGCAAGAAGGTGCCAATACCTGGAGGAAGCGTGCAGCGCAGTTTGAAGGTCGCGGATCGAGCCAAAGTCTCACCGTTTGAGGTCATGAACATCCTGGATCGCGTTGCGCAACTGCGGGCTGCGGGCCGGGACGTCATTTCCCTGTGCGCTGGGGAGCCCGGGGATGGTGCACCCAGCGCGGTATCGCAGCGGGCAGCGCAAATCCACACAGCAGGGACCGCGCTCACCTATACCCCTGCATTGGGTATCCGCGAGCTGCGCCTCGCCATTGCTGAGCACTACAAACGGTGGTACAACATTGAGGTTTCTCCCAAAAACGTCGCGGTGACCACTGGTAGCTCCGGCGCCTTTCTCTTGATGTTCCTCTCGGCATTCAATGCCGGGGACAAGGTCGCTCTGGCGCGTCCCGGCTACCCCGCATACGCCAACATCCTGCGCACGCTGGGGATCGACGTCGTGGAGCTCGACGCGGGTCACGAGTCGCGCTACCAGCCCACGGTGGAACTGCTGGAAGCTGCCTGGCAGGAGCACGGGCCCCTCGATGGCCTGATGCTGGCGTCGCCGGCTAATCCAACTGGCACCATGGTTTCGGGGGAGGAACTGGCTCTGCTCACCAACTGGTGCAGGGACCGCGGAGTCCGACTGATCAGCGACGAGATCTACCACGGCATTGACTATCCCGAGCCCGGAAGCGAAGCCCGCCGCTCGGTCAGCGCGTGGGAAATGGACACCGATACCATCGTGATTTCGAGTTTTTCGAAGTACTGGGGCATGACCGGCTGGAGGCTGGGTTGGGCGCTCGTGCCCAACGATATGCTCTCAACCGTGGACGCGCTGGCCGGCAATGTAGCGCTCTGCCCTCCCGCGCCGGCTCAGTACGCGGCGTTGGCGGCATTCACCGAGGCCTCCTACGCCGAAGCGGAGGCCCGCGTGGCCGAATTCGCGCGAACCCGCGTCGCAGTTCTGGGCTCGATCGATCGTCTGGGCTGGGGTGAAAGCGCGCCGGCAGACGGAGCTTTCTACTTGTATGCAGATCTCGGGGATAAACTCGGTGCCCATGAAAATGCGGCGGACTACTGTGCAGCCTTGCTTGAAGCCGAGGGAGTAGCCATTGTTCCCGGCGATGACTTTGACAAAGCCAACGGGCACTCCCATGTGCGATTGAGCTTCGCTGCCGGTTACCAGGCCGTCACCGAAGCCATAGAGCGGATCGTTCGTTTCCAGTCCAACGCCTGATTCCTGTGTAGGCCTGGCGTCCCCGCACAGCGGTTTGGTCTCCTGTGTTGTCAACACTGTGGAAAGGGCATTGAACCACGTGTTTGATGCCGACACCATGCTGGAGACTCCACCGATGCAAGGAGTCTGCCATGGAACAGCACACGGTCAAGGAGCTAGAGGACGCACTTAAGGTGGTCAAGCGGCTGCTGCCGCCACGCTATGAGTGTCTGGCTTGCTACCTAAATCGGATGCTCGAGCACGGGTGCAAAGGATTGAGGTGGTGCACGACGTATCGGGATATGCGCGCGCCTCGGGCCACCGCCATGGAGCGTACGTTCCCCGAACTCGGTGGCTATTGTGATTGCGAAGTTATGGCAAACATCTTTCGGGCTAACGACGGATTATGGCCACGTTCGGCAGACGGAAAAGTGGATGAAACATACGTCCCGCCGTGCCACAAGGTCCGGCTGGGAACCATCAAGCCCTGCGAGCTATGGAATATGCGTAGGGGCGTCCAATGGGGCGGCGGTGTCTTTCGCCCAACCACAAAGACTTCATGATCCACTGGGTCGGTTGTGGGGCCGGGGGACGCTCAGCACTCGAGGTCATTGATCTTGAGGTGTTCCCCGGGGAGCCGGTCGCGGTCGTAGGTGATCTCGGAGTAGCCGTGGGCCGTAGGTGCGCCATCCAGGCCGATGTTCACGAAGACGATCTTCTCGATCGTCAGGATGGACTGGCGTGTAAACATGTTGCGTACTTCGGCGCGCATCGTCAATGACGTGCGGCCAAAGGCCGTGGCAGTTAGTCCCATTTCGATCAGGTCGCCCTGTTGTGCCGAGGAAACGAAGTTGATCTCTGACATGTACTTGGTGACGGCGAAGCCATTGCCCAGCTGGATGATCGCATAGATCGCCGCCTCCTCGTCGATCCATCGCAGCAAGCTGCCGCCGAAGAGCGTGCCGTTGGCGTTGAGGTCTTCGGGACGTACCCATTTTCGCGTGTGGAAGGTGATATCGCCATCAGTCATGCAACGAGTCTACGGTGTTGCCCACGGCAGGCGGCCCTCGGTATAGCTAGGAAAAAACGCCAAGTCATGCTCCTGTTGCCAGGGGCGGGAGCATAAAAGTTTAGTGGCGGGCCGTCGGACTT
>JAUNVO010000135.1 GCA_030540695.1 Micrococcaceae bacterium
CGGGACATTACGATGGCCACGTGGGCCAGCGGGATCAGGTCGCCGGATGCACCGAGGGAACCGTATTCGGGGATCGCCGGGCAAACCCCGGCGTTGAGCATGTCGGCGAGCGTGGTGACGATTTCGGGGCGGATGCCGGAATAGCCCTGGGTTAGCGAGACAACGCGAATGAACATGGTCGCCCGCACGACTTCCTCATCTACGTAGCGGCCCACTCCGGAAGCGTTGGAGAGCACCAAACGGCGCGATAGTTCGGCGGCATCCGAGGGCTCAGCGAATGCGCGACGTCCTGCCAAGGAACCGAACCCAGTGTTGACGGAGTAGATCGGCGGGGTATCGGTCCCCTGCCCCATCGAGTCGACTACGCCCTGAAGCCATTTCCTCGACGGTTCCATGGTCTCGAAGACGGCTTTATCAATGATCAATGGCCGCCGGTGGCGAGCAACCTGGATGAGGTCGTCGAGGGTGACCCGATGCGCACCGATGGTCACCGGCGCGGTCTCAGGCAATAGTGCTGTAGTCATCAAGTGTCTCCCTAGTTGATTTATTTGGCGTGGTGCTTTGCACCGAGTCTGATAGCTTGGCGGCAGCCTCGCGCATCACTTTCAGGGTCGAACCGATCCACATCTTTGAACCGCAGCGGATCTCGGGGCCGGCAACATTGAGTGAGCAGACGATTTCACCGCGGTTGAAAATCGGGACGGCCAAGGACACCGACCCATCGTCAAGTTCTCCGCGGGAAACGACATGTCCGGCTGAGCGGATCTGCGGGATGCTGGCACGGAGCTGGTCAGCGTTCAGGGTCTTGGAGGTGAAGCGGTTCATCGGACCGGAGAGTACTTGGTGAATGACTTCCGGCGGCGCCCAAGCCAGCAGCATTCGTTGGCCGGCTCCTGCATAAAGAGGGAGAAGTTCATTGATGGCGAAGGTGTACTTTAGCGACTTGTCGGATTCGGCTCGTCGCAAACACATGGCTTGGTCACCGATCCGCACGATCATTACCGCAGTTTCCCCAACTTGGTCAACGATCGAACGCAGCAGCGCGCTTCCGACCTCAACGAGGTAGGACTGGGCCAGATGACGACCGGAGACCCCAAGCAGGACCCGACCGGGACGGTAGCATCCTTCTTCCTCCGTCACGAATTCTTGGTCGCGCAGCACTCGGAAATAGCGGTAGGCAGTACTGGGCGGAATATTGAGCTTCAAGGCCACCGCGTCGACCGTGGTTTCGCCACAGGCCGCGATTTCAGCCAGGATTTGAAGACCCCGCTCAAAGGACGATGACATCCTCAACCCCTCACTCGTGGTGTGACTAGGCCCACATCCGGGGCTCTGGATAGATGCTCCATGCTTTGCCTCAGGAGAACAATCTTGATTCTCGCATAATGAGAATGGAATTAACCCGCAGCAGCAGTCGTCGCTAGGTTTGGTCTCATTCACCACTAGTTAAGGGGAGGCCCCCATGGCATCAGCCATTGCCACGTCAGCGGTCCCGGTCTGCACGGAAGATCCTTATGCTCCAGAGCACCTGACCAATCCGTACCCGCTCTTCCAGCGAATGCGGCAGGCCGGTCCACTGGTGATGATGCAGGCCCACGGGCTGCATGCAATCACCCGGTTCAATGAATGCAAGGAGGTCCTCGATGACTACAGGACCTTCATTTCCGGCGCAGGCGCAGGACCGAAGAACCTGCACCACGAACCCAGCTGGCGGGCCCAAGGCATCATGGAATCGGACCCTCCGATTCACACTGAAATGCGCCACGCAATGGGCGGAGTGATCTCCCCTCGGGAGGTTCGCTCACTGCGTGCCGGGTTCCAGGAATACGCCGCGGAACTGGTTGATAGCCTCCTCGAACGCGGCAGCTTTGATCTGATCAAGGATATGGCCGAGGTCTTTCCCCTGCGGGTCTTTGGCGACGCAGTGGGTATCCCGCGCGAGGGTCGGGCCGAGCATCTGCCGGCCCTAGGAGCCGCGAATTTCTCCACATTCGGCCCCGACACCGCTCTCGCCCGCGAGCACTTTGCCGCCGGAGCCGGAAATAACGAGTGGGCAATGGCAAACACCGCGCGTGAAAATCTGTCTCCGGGTTCATTGGGAGCCCAGATCTGGGGATACGCTGACCGCGGGGAAATCACTACCGATCAAGCTGCACTGCTCGTCCGAGCCATGCTCTCAGCAGGACTCGACACCACAATTTTCTCCCTTGGAGCGACCCTGCTGGCACTCGTGCGACACCCCGGAGAATATACGAAGGTGCACCAGAACCCGAAACTTGTGAAATTCGCTATCGACGAGGCGTTCCGATACGAATCGCCGTTTCAGTCGTTCTACCGCACGACTTCGCGAGACACCGTACTCGGAGGGGTGCAGCTGCCCACGGACACCAAGGTTGCGCTCTTTGTCGGTTCCGCCAATCGCGATGCCGAACGTTGGGGACCCACTGCTGACCAGTACGATATATCGCGACAAGCCGGAGGCCATCTGGCATTCGGCATGGGTATCCACCAATGTGTAGGACAACCACTGTCCCGATTGGAAATGGATGTGCTTCTCACTGAGTTCGCCACACGCGTGAAGTCGATCGAGCTCACCGCCGAACCCGAGCCGTTCCTCCATACCACCTTGCGTGGCTGGTCCTCGATACCGGTCACCGTTAGCGCTGCATGAGCAGTCCCTGAAGTGCCTCAGAGCAACGCTGGCAGGGTGAGTGGCTCTTGAGTCGACCCGGGGACTGGCACACCGGGCACAGCCCCTCCCTGGACCTGCGTCGGCACCCTAGGCCTCGGGCTGATCCGGTTGGTCTGTGTGCTGAAGCCCTGGTGAGGCCAGGACTTAAAAGACCGGTGGCGGCCTCCACTGCTGCATGAGCAGCAAGGAGACCGCCACCAAAAGGGGCAATCCGGACGCTTAGAGTGCGGCGTAGATTTCGCGCAGCAGTGTCGCGGTTTCCGACGGGGTCTTGCCGACCTTCACGCCGGCAGCCTCGAGTGCTTCCTTCTTGGCCTGTGCGGTACCCGACGAACCGGAGACGATGGCGCCGGCGTGGCCCATGGTCTTGCCCTCGGGGGCGGTGAAGCCAGCCACGTAGCCGACGACCGGCTTGGTCACGTGCGCCTTGATGTACTCGGCCGCACGCTCTTCGGCGTCGCCGCCGATTTCACCGATCATGACGATGGCCTTGGTTTCCGGATCCGCTTCGAATGCCTCGAGGGCATCGATGTGGGTGGTGCCGATGATCGGGTCGCCGCCGATGCCGATGGCGGTGGAGAAGCCCAGGTCGCGCAGTTCGTACATCATCTGGTAAGTCAGGGTGCCGGACTTGGAGACCAAGCCGATTGGGCCCTTGGAGGTGATGTTGGCCGGGGTGATGCCAACCAGTGCTTCACCCGGGGTGATGATGCCGGGGCAGTTCGGGCCGATCACGCGGGTGATCTGCTTGCCGTTGGCGTCGACCTTGGACTGGGCAAGTGCCCAGAACTCGGCCGAGTCCTGAACCGGCATGCCTTCGGTGATGACTACCACGAGGCCGATTTCGGCGTCGATGGCTTCAACAACTGCATCCTTGGTGAACTTCGGCGGAACGAAGACGATGGAGACATCTGCACCGGTTTCGGCCTTGGCTTCCGCCACGGTGCCGTAAACCTTGATCTCCTGCTCACCGTGGGTCACGGTGGTGCCGGCCTTGCGGGCGTTGACGCCGCCCACGATGTTGGTGCCGGCCTTGAGCATCAGGGCGGTGTGCTTGGTGCCTTCGCCGCCGGTGATGCCCTGAACGATGACCTTTGAGTCCTTGTTAAGGTAAATGCTCATTTTCGCGTATCCCTCTACTTCGCTGAGTTGGCGAGCTCGGCAGCCTTGTCGGCGCCTTCGTCCATGGTTGCTGCCAGGGTGACCAGCGGGTGGTTGGCTGCTGCCAGAATGCGGCGGCCTTCCTCCACGTTGTTGCCGTCAAGGCGAACCACGAGCGGCTTGTTTGCGCCGTCACCCAGGGTGTTCAGTGCGCCAACGATGCCGTTTGCCACTGCGTCGCATGCGGTGATGCCACCGAAGACGTTGACGAACACGGACTTGACCTGCGGGTCGTTCAAGATGACGTCAAGGCCGGAAGCCATGACCTCGGCCGAGGCGCCGCCGCCGATGTCCAGGAAGTTGGCGGGCTTCACATTGCCGTGGTTTTCGCCAGCGTAGGCAACAACGTCAAGGGTCGACATGACCAGGCCTGCACCGTTGCCGATGATGCCCACTTCGCCGTCCAGCTTCACGTAGTTAAGGCCGGCAGCAGCCGCCTTGGCTTCGAGCGGGTCTGTGTTGGCCTTGTCGTCGAGCTCTTCGTGGGCCGGGTGGCGGACCTCGGAGGCATTGTCGTCAAGGGTGACCTTGCCATCCAGTGCAACGATGTCGCCGGCGCCGGTGCGAACCAGCGGGTTGACCTCAACCAGCGTTGCGTCTTCCTTGACGAAGACATCCCACAGCTTCAGGATGGCTGCAGCGACCTTTTCGGTCAGTTCCGGTGCAAAGCCGGCGGCAGCGACGATCTCGTCGGCCTTGGCCTGGTCAATGCCCACTGCCGGGTCAACGGCAACGCGGGCCAGGGCCTCGGGACGCTCAACGGCGAGCACCTCGATTTCCACACCGCCTTCAACCGAGCACATGGCCAGGTAGTTGCGGTTGGCTCGGTCCAGCAGCACGGAGAAGTAGAACTCCTCGGCAATGTCTGCACCCTGGGCGATCATGACCTTGTTCACGGTATGGCCCTTGATGTCCATGCCGAGAATGTCAGTGGCGTACTGGAACGCCTCGTCGGCGGTCTTTGCGACCTTCACGCCACCGGCCTTGCCACGGCCTCCGACCTTAACCTGGGCTTTAACAACCACGACGCCGCCGATTTTCTCGGCTGCGGCCTTGGCTTCTTCAGGAGTGTAGGCAACGATGCCGGCCAGCACGGGTACACCGTGCGACTCGAACATATCGCGCGCCTGGTATTCATACAGGTCCACGGGCTTGTGTCCTTCTTGTCGAAGTCTATGCTGACTCAAGGCAAGGCTCCGTAAACACGGATCCATGCTTTGAGGGGGAAGAGCCCACCCTGGGAACAGACCGGGCTCCATTGCTCAGCCTAACGCGTTCGCCGCCAATGGCACAGTTCTACAACAGGTAGAGAAGAATGGCCCGTGACGAGGGGCACAAACGCGTCCAAGCGAGGTCACCCCCAAGCAGACACCGGCAGCAAACGTGGCTAGTCAAGCTTGGACAACGGGGCGTAGCGAAGCAACAGCCGCTTTTCAGCATCGGCAAACTTAACCTTTGCCACAGTCTTGTCCCCGGAGCCCTCCAGAGCCAAGACGACGCCCTGGCCGAAGGACCCGTGGCTGACCTTGTCACCCACCGACAACGCGATGATTTCCTTGTTCGGCTGCACGCGGCCCTTGGCCGTGGGAGATGTTCGAAGGGTGTGGATTTCCGGTGCACCCGATACCCGCCCCCCGGTTGCGCCGCTTGACCCCGCTCCCCAATAAGAACCCGATTCATAGCGGCTGGTGGCAAAGTTGTCGCGGCGCCCAAAAGAATCGATGGTTGAACGTTTGGTGCCTTCACGCTTCCAATCCAGCAGTTCCTGCGGGATTTCTTCCAAGAACTGGCTGGCGGGGTTGTATTGGGCTTGTCCCCAGAGACTGCGGTATTCGGCACGCGTCAGATATAAACGCTGACGCGCCCGGGTGAGCCCTACATAGGCGAGCCTCCGTTCCTCGGCCAATTCTTTTTCGTCCGTCAGGGATCTCTGGTGCGGGAAAATTCCGTGCTCCATACCGGTCAGGAACACCACCGGGAATTCAAGGCCCTTGGCCGTATGCAGAGTCATCAGCGTGACCATCCCCTCGCGGTGCGCCATGTCCGCGCCTTCGGTGTCCGAAGGAGCCTCCGGGATGGAGTCGGCGTCAGCCACCAAAGCCACGCGTTCCAGGAAATCGGTCAGCGTGCCTTCGGGGTTTTCCTTGGTGAAGTCCCTGACCACCGCCACGAGTTCGGCCAGGTTCTCCACGCGTGATTCGTCTTGCGGGTCATTGGTCGAGCGCAACATTTCCAGGTATCCGGTCTGCTCCAGCACCGCTTCAAGCGCCTCTGCCGGCCCCGAACCATCGGCGACCACCGTTAGGTCATCCATGATCTTCACGAAAGCCGCAACCATGTTTTGGCCCCGTGTACCCAAACCTGGTGCATCCCCGGCGCGGCGCAACGCCTCCATGAAGGAAATGCGCTCGCGTTCTGCAAGTGCGGCGACGGAGTATTCGGCCCGGTCGCCGATGCCGCGCTTGGGCTCGTTGAGGATACGGCGCACGTTGACGTCATCCTCGGGGTTTACCAGCGCCCGCAGGTAGGCCAAGGCGTCCTTGACTTCCTTGCGGTCGTAGAATCGCGTGCCCCCAATGACCTTGTATTTCAGGTCCACGCGGATCAGCTGTTCCTCCAACGACCGGGACTGGGCGTTGGTCCGGTAGAAAACGGCGACGTCGCCGGGTCGGATGCCTTCCTCGTCGTTCAAGCGCAGGATTTCCTCGGCGATCCAACGCGCTTCGTCCGATTCGGACTCCCCCACATACCCAATTATTTTTTCACCGTCGCCCTCGGCCGTCCACAGTCGCTTCTCGGGACGGTCGGGGTTGCGCTTGATGACTTCGTTGGCGGCCGAGAGAATGGTCTGGGTCGAGCGGTAGTTTTGCTCGAGTTTGATGGTTTCGGCATCAGGGTAATCCTTGGAAAACTCCACAATGTTGCGGATATCGGCACCACGGAAGGCATAGATCGATTGGTCCGAGTCCCCGACCACGGTCAGCTCCCCTCCGGGGGTTGGACCGTCGGGCCCTGTCAGCTCTCGCACCAACGCGTACTGTGCGTGGTTGGTGTCCTGGTACTCGTCGACCATCACATGGCGGAACCGTCGCCGGTAGTTGTCCGCCACCGCCGGAAATGCCCTGAAGAGGTTGACCACGTGGGCGATCAAGTCATCGAAGTCAAGCGCATTCGCTGCACGCAAGCGTTCGGTGTAGCCGCGGTAGACCTGTGACACCGCGGAGGCGAACGGGTCGTTGCCGGCAATCGTTCCGGCATATTCCTCATCATCGATGAGTTCGTTCTTCAGGGCCGAGATCTTGTGCGACATCGATTTGGGGGTGAACTTCTTGGGGTCCAGTTCCAGCCCCTTGGAGACCATGGTGATCAGTCGCAGGGAGTCGGCGGAGTCGTAGATGGAGAAGCTTGGCTTCAAGCCGACGGCGGCGGCCTCACGGCGCAGGATCCGCACGCATGAGGAGTGGAAGGTCGATACCCACATCTTTTTGGCCACGTCCTCCCCCACCAGGGCCGCGATACGCTCACGCATCTCCGCGGCCGCCTTGTTGGTGAAGGTGATCGCCAGGATCTCGTGCGGCCGCGCCCTCCCGGTCGCCAGCAGGTAGGCGATGCGATGCGAGAGCACGCGGGTTTTGCCCGATCCGGCGCCGGCAACGATCAGCAGCGGGGAGCCGGCATGTTTGACCGCCTGTTCCTGGTTGGGGTTGAGTCCGGCCAGCAGTGCCTTGGCATCTGGCAGGGACTGGGATTCAGCGGGTGCGACAAAGTCATCGAAAAGAAAATCCATGATGGGCACCAGTCTACGGCGGCGGACTGACGGGTTGGTCGAGCCTTGGCCTTTAGGCGGCATAATTGGGGTCATGGGTAAGTCACAGAAGAAAAAGAAGCAATACCACCGCCCTGCTCCGGCAGCACCGATGGTCAACACCTCAAGCCAGCGTTCCCCGGAGAAAGCGGCCAGCAACGGGAACCTCATACTTATTGCGGGGTTTGTCGTCGTGCTCTTCCTCTTTTGGTATTACCATTTGCTCGTACTGAACCAAATGACCGATCTGTCCAACGGGCTGACCATGCCCGACCAAATGATCGGCGGCTACTCGGTGGAGCACATTGAAGCTCTACGCCAGGCGATGGACGCGGACGCGGTTGGTCAATTGAACTACGTGCATAAGACCGCTGGTCTCCTCTTTCCGCTTTTCCTTGCCTTGGTCACGATGCTCGCCGTGAACATCAACACCGTCCGTGGTGCCGGACGCTGGGCCCTGTGGTCCGTGCCGATCCTCTTTGCCGTCACCGACCTGTGGGAAAACCGCGCCATTGATGCATTGTTCGTCGGCCCGCTGGATCCCTCCGCCGTATCCCTGGCCTCGACGCTGACAACCGCCCGTTGGATCCTGCTCATTGCCACGGCCGCGATCCTGTTCGGTGTGCTCATTGCCTCGTTCGTGCGCACGTTCCGCGAAAAGTGGGAACTATCCAAGAAGGGCCTGCTCTAGGGGCAATTTCCTGTGGCACGGTGCGCCGCATAACCCATGCTTCGCCAAATACCGCTAGTATTGGTTCGGTTCGATTCGGACGAAGCGAGCCCCTGTAGCTCAGTTGGATAGAGCGACTCTCTCCTAAAGAGTAGGCCATCGGTTCAATTCCGGTCAGGGGCAC
>JAUNVO010000136.1 GCA_030540695.1 Micrococcaceae bacterium
GGGGCGCTGCTGGGGCTGATGGTCCTGTTGTGCCTGAAATGCGCGCACCGCGCCTGGAACCGCCCCGCGGCGCTTCTCGAGCTGCTGGTGATGTCGGCGTTCATGGCCATCGCCCACACGTTCATGGCCCTGGGAGTCCATGAACACCAGCACGGCGGTGATTCCCCGGCCACCGCGGCGGCCGTCGGGGCGGCGGCCATGTTGGCCGTCGCCGCGGCGGAGCTGGTGATGGTCATGCTCTGCGGGATCGGCTTGCGGCTGGCCACGCTCAGGCGCTAAGGCATGCCCGGCAGTGGCCACAGCAAGGCCTGGCGGGGTGGCGGGATTCCATTCCCAGCACCCCGCCAGGCCTGTTTCCACTGCCTGGGTCCATGGCATCACCGACGTTACACATCAATCCTGCACCGTGCGCTTCTCAGCGATCGCTACACTATGACCTTGGGCAATACACGGTCCCACGTGGTGCCAGACGATCCGGAGCTGAAATCCCCATGGGTGGACACCACCACACCGACGTACTTACCGACCCCGCCAGGCGCCGACGCGCCAACCTCATCCTGTGGATCCTGTTGGCCCCCGTCGCCGTGCTGGCGTTCGTGGCCACGCTGCTGCTCTGGCCCAGTGCCGGAATCAACGCACAGGCGCTGGAGAACCCTTTTGGAACCGCCGACGGCGTGGAGCTTTCCACCGGTACCGTCACAAGCACCCTGAGGGAGACTTGCCCCTCCACCGAGGGCCTGGATGAGGTGGGCGGCAAGGAACTGCTCTGCGAGGTTTCCAGGGTCTCACCCGATGCCGGGGGCGCTACCGTCGCCCTGGAAGTCCCCCCGGAAACAACCCAGTCCAGGCCGCTGAAGCCAGGGGACAGGATCAAGTACCTGGATCTGTCACACAGCAGCACAACGTCTTCGGCCCCGTACGTGTTTGTCGACTTCGTGCGCAGCATGCCGCTGGCGTTGCTGGGGACCCTCTATGCCGTGGTCGTTTGCCTTGTCGCGCGATGGCGGGGGCTGCGTGCCTTGGCCGGTCTTGGGGGTGGCCTGTTCTTCATTGTCACCTTCATGATTCCGGCCCTGCTCGAAGGAAAATCCCCCATGCTCGTGGGACTCACCAGCGCCACGGTCATCATGTTTGCCGCCCTCTACTTTGCCCACGGCTTCTCCGCCCGGACCTCCACCGCCTTGCTCGGAACACTGTTTGGACTCGGAGTCACCGCGGCAATCGCCAGTTGGGCCACCGACGCGGCGGCCTTGACCGGCGCCACCGACGAATCCGCACTGACCTTGAGCACCGTGGTCCCGGAACTGAGCCTGTCCGGCCTGCTGCTGTGCGGACTACTCATTGCCGGCATGGGCGTGCTGAACGACGTGACGATCACCCAGTCCTCCGCCGTCTGGGAGCTGGCGGAAATCGCCCCGAATTCCACGGCCCGACAGCTCTTCGCCTCGGGCATGCGCATCGGCCGGGACCACATCGCCTCAACCGTCTACACCATTGCCTTCGCCTACACCGGGGCGGCACTGCCGATCCTGGTCTTGGTCAGCCTCTACGACCGTCCGCTTATCGACACCCTCACCACCGGACAGATGGCCGAGGAGGTCATCAGGATCCTTGTAGGGTCCATCGGCTTGGTACTGGCCATCCCCGTAACCACGGCGATCGCCGTGGCTGTGGTCAAGGCAACGGGTCCCGGGAAGCGGTCCAGGCCATCGGGCCGCCGGGCCATGCGGGGCATCGGAGACCTCTCCAGCGAGATGGCCGGTCCGGAGCGCATCGGGGACACCGTCAAAATCAACTGCTAATGCTAATGCTAATGATTCTCATTTAAGATACTGTGGTGACTGTCAGCCTGTTCACCGCACCCCAAAGGATCACCGCACCCATGAACCGACGCACCCTCCGCTTCGTCCCCCTGGCACTTGCCGGCGCCCTCGCCTTGACCGCCTGTGGCGAAGCGGCCTCCGGAGACCAGGACGGATCGAGCGCCGGCCGGATACAGGTGGTCACCAGCACCACCGTTTACGCCGACCTGGTCAGCAGGATCGGCGGGGAGCATGTCGCCGTCTCCGCCATTATCGACTCCCTCTCGCAGGATCCGCATTCCTACGAGGCCACCTCGCGTGACAAGCTCGCCTTGTCCAAAGCCGGTCTCGTGGTGTCCAACGGCGCCGGCTACGACGCTTTCATGGACGTGATGTCCGTGGACCTCAAACTCGACGAAGCGAACGTCATCACCGCGGTGGACACTTCGCCGGTCGCCCACGACGACGGCCCATCCGGGGACGAGAGCCACGACGATCACCAGGACCACGGGCACGAGGGGCACAGTCACTCCGGATACAACGAGCACATCTGGTACGACGTCGAGTCGATGCGGCTTCTGGGCGATGAAATCACCACGCGGCTTTCCACCCTCAGGCCTGAGTTCGCGGAATCGTTCACGTTGAACTCCGCTGCCTTGGCACAGGACCTTCAAGGCCTTGAAAGCAGGGTTGTGGGCTTGCGGGGTTCACTGGAATCAAGGCACTTCGCCATGACCGAACCGGTCCCCTTCCACCTTCTGGATGCTGCGGGAATGGTGGATGCGACCCCGGAGGGACTGAGCGAATCAATTGAGGGCGGCGGCGAGGTCTCCCCCCAGGCGTACCAGGAGATGAACACGCTGATGTCCAACGGAGCCATCGACATGCTGGCCTACAACACCCAGACAGAAAGCCCACAGACCAAGCGAATCCGCGACCAGGCCGAGAGGGCCGGTGTGGACGTCGTCGATTTCACCGAGACCCTCCCGGCAAACGGCGACTACGTGTCATGGATGAGCGGCAATATCCGGTCCTTGGAAAAATTGGCCAAGTAGCCCGGGCCTGCGCACAGGCAAGTGGTCCGCCGGAATTGATCCTGTTGGTTCAATCCCGGCCGGCCGCTTCCACCGCGAAGGGGGCGCTCGTCAGTTCACGGCTTCGGCCTTGTTTGGCCAGCGCAATAGCGCCGCGATGCCCACCCCCTCTGGCAACACCCCTTCGGGAACATACCGGATGGCTGCATCCGTCAAGGCTGTGGCCCGCAACAACACCTCGGGAGCAGGCCAGGAACCGATGACCCGCTCAGCGTGTTCCGTCGAGTCTTCGCCGGTGAGCCACGGCTCCGCGTCCAAGGCAATGAGCGTCTCATCGTCCTGGTACTGGCTGACCAAGACGGTGTCTGCTTGCGCCTGCTGCAATGCGGTGACGACCTCATCGAAGCCCAGAGCCAATTCCGCGCGGCCGTTTCCGCTACGGTTTGCCACGCGCTCGGAGAGTTCCTGCACGTCCCTGCCCAAGACCTCGTCGACCCGTTCCTGCACGGCCGCGGCGAAAGCGTTTTGATCCGCACCGCCGGTTCGCGTGTGTTGTTCCAGGACGCTGGTGATCGGCTTGCATGCCGCTCCCAGCCTCCCGGCCACCAGCTCGCGGGCCTTGATGTCTCCGGCCAGCACAATCAGCTTGACATGGTTTTCGCGGGCCAGCTCCTCGATCTGCCTGGCTAGCTCCTCGGCGTTCCGCCGCCAGATTTCCTCGGTGTTCGACTGGTTCTTCGGTTCGTCGTAGGGGCCCGGGACCTTCCGGGCGTGATGTGCCTCGTCCGTGTCCCCGGTGACGTCCCGGCTTTCCCCGACGCCCCTCACGGCCGAGTGATGGAGGCTGACCTCGCCCCCGTCTCGGCTGGCCTCGGCCACCAGATACGGGAATTGTCCGCCCCGCGCACGGGCCAATGCCACCAGGTTGGGGAATGGACCGCAGTCCACGTCCGCGGATTCGACCTTCAATCCATCAATGACCTCGTTCAGCACCACCTCACCGTTGTTCACCGCGATGAAACGGGCAACAGGTGAGGCATGACCTTGGGCCGGCAGCAGGGCCAGTGTCAATGCCGCGATGTCGGCGTCCGTGGCCTGCTGCGAGGCGAGTAGTTTTCCTACGTGCCCCGGAAGCGAGTCAATGGCTTCCTGGGCGGCAGTGGTTCCTAGCGAAACGTCCACCAGGGCCGTGCACCATTGGCCCTCTCGACGGTAAAGCGAGGCGTCGATTCCTGTGGAACCTGCGCGTGATGCCATGTGGAGCTCCTTCCCACGCGGTCTTCACCGCGTGCCGATTCGATCCGTCTGCTCACCGTAGCACCGTCACACACCCCGCCGAAAGGGTCTGTTCAAAAGGGTTTTTGGCCACTATGGAGGCTGGATTCGCACCCGATGGAAAACGGGCTTGGACCCGCGGGCGTACCCGCATGTCCAAGCCCGTTTGCCTTCTGGAGACGCTAGAGCCCCAGGATGCTGGTGGCGATCAGGAAGTAGATGATCAGCCCGGTGGCATCCACGAACGTGGAGATGAACGGGTTGGAGAACACCGCCGGATCAGCGCGAACCGCCTTGCCCAGCAACGGCATCATCCCGCCGATGCTCGCGGCCATGGTGCACACCCCCAGCAGCGTCAATCCAATGACAAGCCCGATGGAAACGGAGAAGAACAGCGAGGCGATGGCGAAGCCAAGCGCCCCGAGCAGCAGGCCCAGCAAGGCCCCGACCCGCACCTCGCGCAAAAACACCTTCAGTACATCCCGCGGCCGCACATCGCCCAGCGCCAAGGCGCGGGTGATGGTGGTGGCCGCCTGGTTGCCGGTGTTGCCCCCGGTGCCAATGAGCAACGGAATGAACAAGGAGAGCACCACCTGCTCATCCAGTGCCGCCTCGAAGGTTCCGATGACCTTGACAGTCAGCGTGGCACCCAGTGCCAGCACCAACAGCCACACCACGCGGGCGCGCACGATCGAGCGCACGGGGGTCGCCAGGTAGGGACGACGCAACGGTTCGGTACCGCCGGACCGCGCGGCATCCTCGCTCTCGGCATCTTCGAGGATCTGCAGCGCATCATCGACGGTCAGGATGCCGACCAGGCGTTCCTCGGCATCCACGATCGGCAGCACCAGCACCTTGGCATCGGCGCAGTAGCGGGCGGCTTCCTCCACGTCGAGAGTTGCCGGCACGCTGATCGGCTTCTTCATCAGGTCCTTGACCATGGCTACCGGGTCGGCGCGCAGCACGTCACGCAGGGACACGACGCCTACCAAGCGACGCCCTACATCGGTGACGGGGATGGTGTAGATGCTCTCCGCGTCGTCCAACTGGGCGCGCACCCGGGCCAGGGTTTCCGCCGCGGTCATCTCCGGATGGGTGATCACGAATTCCGGGCTCATGTAGCGCCCGACCGCACCCTGCGAATAACCCAGCACGGTGCTGGTCAGCGCGCGTTCCTTCTCGTTCAGGCCAAGGATCAGCCTGTTGGCGACCGAGGCCGGCAGCTCATCGAGCAGGGCAACGCGGTCATCGGGGCTGAGCTCCGCAAAGACCTCCGCCACGTCGGCTTCCTGCAGGCTGGAGACCAGGTCGGCCTGCAACGACGCGTCAAGACGCTCGAACACTTCAACGGCCCGGTCCTTGGGCAGCGTGCGGTAGGCCAGCGCACGGTTGAAGGCGTTAAGCCGTTCAAGCTGTTCAATGGTCTCGCTGACGCCCAGGGGGTGGAAAACCTTTGAGGTCGCGGCGAGGTCGTTGGCGCCAAGTGCCTTTGCGAGCTGGTCTTCGCTTTCCTCGAACGAGGTGGTGGGGGTCTTGATCATGGTCCGGTTCCCTCCGGTGAGAACACACGCGGGTATCGCGCCGGGGGTGCCGGCGGCGTGTGCCAGGAATGGGTGGTGTGGGCTTGGGTGTTGCGTAAAACCACGACCGCGCAGCAACTGCGATGACAAGGAAAACCAGCGGGGCAAACCATTGACATCCCACGGGGGGAATCCGTACCCGGTGCGCGAAGCGCGTCGGTGGCACGTGCATTCCGCTATCGGGCCGGTGCTTTGCACCTCGGCGAACTCCAGCGGGGAATATCAGGGACGGGTTCTGCGTGTTTCCCGAGCATGCAGGTGATGCTCGCGCGGCTTGGTAGATCGACTATGTCCGTCGTCCATGCTTGCGGTCACCTCCATCCATCCTCATGCCGTTAAGTCCCGTAGGCCGACGGTGTGGGGCTTTCGCACCACCGGGCCAGGACATCATCCCCATCCTAGGCCACCGCCGCATGGAACCGCCAATGCACCCGGGATGTCCTTGGTCTCAGTGCCTTCGGGACACGACGGCCGTGGGGACCCAGTATCGCCTCGTTGGCCCGTCGGAGGCGTCCACGACGTTTTCCAGCACTCCGGCATTGGCCTCGATGGTGCGCGCCGATGCCAGGTTGCCTTCCCGGCAGGTCACCAGCGCCGAATCGATGTTCCGTTGGGCCAGTTGTGCCAGGGACAGGCGCAGGATCTCGGTGGCATAGCCGCGCTTGCGGTGTCCGGGGCGCACCGCATAGCCGATGTTCCCGCCGACCTGCAGGAGACTCTCGTTGAGCTCGTACCTGATGCAGGTCCGCCCCACAAGTTCCCCGTCGACAAAGGCGCCCCACAGCGCCGAACGCACCCAACCCGGCGGCAAACCCAACCCTTCCTCGTGCGCCCGGAGTTGCTCGAGATAGGAATCGAATCCGCGCCGGGGCGAATAGCCGAGCAGGAAGTCAAAGTCATCGGCATCGAGCTCGGCGCGCGCGGCAACCGCATCGATGGCATCGGTCGGGACGAAGGGGCGGATCTCGAGCATGCCTCGAACGCTACCAGCCGCGCGCGGCGCACGGTGAATCAACGCCGGAGGCCCGGTTCGCCCCACGGCCCCTTGCGGGGCACTGAAGCGAACCGGGCCGTGAAATACCGGCGCTTAGCGCCCTAGCATTCGATGACGTTGACGGCCAGGCCGCCCATCGCCGTTTCCTTGTACTTCGAGCTCATGTCCTTGCCGGTTTCCCGCATGGTGATGATGACCTCGTCGAGTGTCACGTGGTGCTGCCCGTCACCCATTAGCGCCATCTTGGCGGCATTGATGGCCTTTGACGCGGCGATAGCGTTGCGTTCGATGCACGGGATCTGCACCAGTCCGCCAATGGGGTCGCAGGTCAGCCCGAGGTTATGTTCCATGGCGATTTCCGCGGCATTCTCCACCTGGTCAACGGTGCCTCCCAGGATCTCGGCCAGGCCGCCGGCTGCCATCGAGGAGGCCGAACCGACCTCGCCCTGGCAGCCGACCTCGGCGCCGGAGATCGAGGCCTGCTCCTTGTAGAGCACGCCGATTGCCGCGGAGGTGAGCATGAAGCGCACGATCACGTCCTCGCGCTCCTCCTGGCTCCAGTACTGGGCCCCGGGCGAGTAGTGGGTCGCGTAGAACATGACGGCGGGGATGATGCCGGCGGCGCCGTTGGTCGGTGCGGTGACCACGCGGCCACCGGAGGCGTTTTCCTCGTTCACCGCCAGCGCCACCAGGTTCACCCACTCCTGCCAGAAAACGGGATCGCGCTCCTTGTCCTCCTTGGACAGGCGCTTGTGCCACTCGGGTGCCCGCCGGCGCACCTTCAGGCCGCCGGGCAGCACGCCTTCGCGCTCCAGGGCCGAATCCTTGCAGTCCTCCATGACCTGCCAGATATGCAGCAGGCCCTCGCGGATCTCTTCCTTGGAGCGGTAGGCTTCCTCGTTGGCGGCCATGACCCCGGAGATGGACAGGCCGGTGGTGGCACAGTGCTCCAGCAGCTTCGCGGCCGTGGTGAACGGGTAGGGCTGCTGGTTCACGGCCTCTTCGATGTTCGCCGCGATCTTGCCCTCGGCACCGTCACGGACGATGAATCCGCCGCCCACCGAGTAGTAGGTGTCCTCGGTGATGACGTTTCCATCCGCGTCCAAGGCAGCGAGCTTCATGCCGTTGGTGTGCCGCGGCAGGATCGTCAGCGGGTGCTGCATCATGTCTTCGACCTTGTAGTCGATTTCCTTCCCGGTGCCCACGGCGCTGCACAGCTGCAGCTTGCCGGTTGCCGCCATGTCCTCGAGGCGCTCATCGACCTCGGCAGGCAGGATGGCCTCGGGGTCATATCCCTCAAGGCCCAGCATGATGGCGGTGAAGGTGCCGTGCCCGCGGCCGGTGGCCGCAAGGGAGCCGTAGACATTCACCCGCAACGTCGCGGTGTCCGCGAGGTGCCCTTCGCGCACCAGTTTGACGGCAAAGGCATGGGCGGCACGCATGGGTCCCACGGTGTGTGAGGACGATGGCCCGATGCCGACGGTGAATAGGTCAAAAACGCTGATAGCCATTGAACGTGCTTCCTTCTTCAGTGCTGCTGGGGAACGGGGTCGGTGGTGCACGGCAGCGATACCGCATGTGATGCACGCCACGACCGGTGGCACAAACACCGCGAGCCCGGGTCCAAGAGGATCCCGGGCTCGCAGCGTGGAGCCAAAAGACCGGGATCAGGCCAGTTTGGCCAAATCCGGATACAGCGGGTGTGCATCGGCCAAGGCATGCACGCGGTCCTTCAAGGCCGCCAGCG
>JAUNVO010000137.1 GCA_030540695.1 Micrococcaceae bacterium
GCGGAAGCACAGTAGGTTGGCTGGACTTGAAGAATGGACATGGTGGATCCGAAGAGGTCGGTCCGCGGCACTGCCGCGTACCACCCAGGGGGATTGGTGCCCACCTTGCTGCAGGGCTTTTCGGGAGTTTCCCCTTAGGGGTTCGGCTTCCGGGTCCCTGCACACGGTTTGGGTCTTCCCTGCAGGTTTCCGCCTCGTCCCGAGGTAAGGAGCAGGACGATGACCGAACGTGCCACGGACGCCAGCAAGGAAGTTGTTCAGCCGGCCAAGACCAACAAGACGGTGGTGGCCAAGCCCGCCGCGGCCAAGGAGCCCGCAGCCAAAAAACCTGAGCCGGCCAAAACCGCGAAGGGCAAGAAACCCGCCGCTGCGAGCACCCCCCGGGCCAAGGCACCTGCTGCACGGAAGCCGGTCCCCGCCACAACGGCCCCGAAATCCAAGACGGCGGCCGCCACGGCAAAGCCGGCAGCGACCGCGAAGGCTGCAACCCCGAGCACCCCCGAAGCCACGACGGCCAAGGCCACGGCAAAGCCGGCAGCCGCCACGAAGGCTGCAGCTCCCAGCACCCCCGAAGCCACGGCGACCGAGTCCGTCGCCGCAGCACCGGTCATGCCGCGCGCCACCCCGACCGGCCCGGAAGCGCCCGAGGCCACCATTGGCACCGATGCCGCCTTCGCCACCGAGGCCCCGCCCACGGCCGTGCAGCACACGGTGCGCAACATCTCCGAACTCCGGCATTTCTTCCGCACCAACAACGTGCCGGTCTTCTTCATCGGAGCCACCCCGTTCAACTTGCTCGGCCTTGACCGCTGGGTGCGGAACTTCTCTTACATCAGCTACTACGATTCCTGGGACGGCGCACACCCACGGGTCTTCACCCCGGTCAACAAGCCCTACGTGGAATTCGAGTCCGGCGAAGATATCAACAACTGGCTGCTGCTCAATGCAGAGGTCCGTGCCCGGATGAACCTCAACGTTCGCCCGGGGGTGCGGCCAAAGGTCGCCATGGTCTTCTTCAACGAGGAAACCGAACGCATCTGCCGCGAGCTGGGCTACGACCTGATCCTGCCGGCCGCGGAACTGCGCCACCGCCTTGATTCAAAGATGGTCACCACCAAGCTCGGAAACGATTTCGGTGTCCCCAGCGTCCCGAACGTGCTCAGCAAGGGCAGCACCTACGCCGCCCTGCGAGCCGATGCCGATGCGGCGTCCCTGGGCAAGCACCTGGTCGTCCAGACCCCCTACGGGGACTCGGGCAAGACCACCTTCTTCATCTCCAACGAGGCGGAATGGGACAACCACAGTGAAGACATCATTGGCGATGACATCAAGATCATGCGCAGGATCAATAACCTGCCGGTGGCCGTCGAGGCGGTGCTGACACGCTCCGGGACCCTGGTCGGGCCGTTCCTCACCGAGCTGGCCGGATACAGCGAGCTCACTCCGTACCCCGGAGGCTGGTGCGGCAACGAGATGCACCCCGACGTGCTCTCGGCCACCCAGCGCACCCGGGCCATGGAACTGGTCAAGCGCATGGGCGACGGGCTCTCCTCCGAGGGATACCGTGGATTCTTCGAGGTCGACGTGTTGGTGGACCTGGACACCGACGATGTCTACCTGGGCGAGCTGAACCCGCGGATCTCCGGCGCCTCGGCCATCACCAACGTGACCGCCGGCGCCTACGCCGATGTCCCGCTTTTCCTGTTCCACCTCCTGGAATACATGGACGTTGAATTCGAACTGGATATCGATGAGATCACCGAACGCTGGGAAGCGCTCTCCGGCGCCGACGTGTGGAGCCAGATGATCATCAAGGAAAACTCCGACGTCGTCCAGCAGCTCACCCAGACCCCGGCCACGGGCCAGTACTACCTCAACGCCAGCGGGGCCATGGTCTTCAACCGGGCCGCGCTGGACTGGCACATGTTGCAAAACGAGTCCGAGGCGTTCTTCTTGCGCATCCACGGCCCGGGCGACTACCGCTGGCACGGCTCCGACCTCGGGGTGCTGGTCACCAAGGGCAGGTTGCAGGTCGAGGAAGGCGGGGTTTCCAAACTCAACATCAGGGCCAAGCACTTCATTGACTGCCTGCGCGCAGGGTTCGCCGGAGTGCCCCTGGACGAGGACGGGCTGGCAATTTTCACTCCGGGACCGGGAGTGAAGTCGCAGTGGTAATGTCCCGATAGGAACAGGCCGCATGTTTTTGTGCGGCAATTGAAAGGAATGCTCGTGGACATCGCAAACGCAGGGTGCACACCACCGTCCGTGGACCTACCGGCAGTCGAGGCCCCTGCCACGGACGTGCCGGCCATGGGCATCCCGGCCGCCGGGGACATGCCCCCGGCGGCGCTGCCCGCGGTTGCGGGGCTCTTCCCGGAGGGCACGCCGTCGGTGGACACGCGGAACTGGCAACTGCCGGCGAACCTGCGCTGGTCCTTCCAGCACATGGCGGATTTCCTTCCGACGGCGCGGATTTGGCGGGGGGTCGGGCCGACTGCGGTGCTGCCTTCGGCCCCTGCGGACCTGGATAGCGTCATGGTGCCTTCCGGGTCGCTCGATGAGCCGCCGGCCAGCGTGGGGTCGATCATGGCATCCACCGACACCGACGGCTGGATGCTGATGCACCGTGGCCAGGTGCTCAGCGAGCAGTACTTCGAGTCGATGTCCCCCTCGTCTTCGCACTTGTTGATGTCGGTGAGCAAGTCGTTGGTCGGAGCGGTCTGCGGGGCCATGTTCGATGCCGGGGTACTCGATCCCTCGGCCCCGCTCAGCGCCTATATCCCCGCGTTGGCGGACACCGGTTATGGAGGGGCCTCGGTACGCGATTTGCTTGACATGCGCTCGGGCATCGCATTCTCCGAGGACTACCTCGACCCCCGGGCCGAGGTGAGGATGCTGGAGGAAGCCATCGGTTGGGCGCCGGCCTCCACCTCGGGCCCCACGGGCATGTATCCGTACCTGATGACACTGCGGCAAAAGAGCGAGCACGGCGGGGTATTCGAATACCGCTCCTGCGAAACCGACATGCTCGGCTGGATCTGCGAGATCGCCGCGGGGGCCACCATGCCCACCTTGATGTCCCACCTGCTGTGGTCCAAGATCGGCGCCGAGGCCGACGCGGTGATCGGAACCGACCAGTACGGCACCGGGATGTTCGATGGCGGGATCAATGCAACGATGCGCGACATCGCCCGCTTCGGTTCGCTCTTCCTTGGTGACGGCACCTCGCTGACCGGCGAGCGGGTCCTCTCCCCCACCTGGATCGAGCAGACCCTGGCCGGGGCTCCGGATTCCCGTGCCGTCTTCGCGAGCAGCCCCGGGGACAACCGGATGCCTGGGGGGATGTACCGGAACCAGATGTGGTTCCCCTACGAGGGCAACGACGTGGTGCTGGCCTTGGGGATCCACGGTCAGATGGTTTACATCAACCGGCCCGCGCAGGTTGTGGGCGTCAAGCTTTCCAGCTGGCCGTTGCCGCAGGACGCCGCAAAGCTCTTTGGCACGTTGCGGGCCTTCGACGCAATGGCCCGGGCCGTGTCATGAGCGGCCTGCCGGCCACCGAAGATCGCAACCCTTCCCGGCGCATTTTCTCCATCGCCGGGCCCCTCTCAGGAAGGACGGCGAAGTGAAGACCCGAACCCCTCCCGCCCAGGACACCGGACACTCGACACCCAGCAATGTCTGGAAACTGCGCACCGATGCCTGGGAGTATCTCGGCTTTGCCGCAAAGCAGCTCACCTGCGCCGCCGGGGTGGACCTGGACCGGAAGGGCCTGCTCGCGGAGGCCGAACGCCAGTTGCGCATCCTGGAATCCATCGAGGCCTACTGGGCGGTGCCCGGAATGGCACATGTGCGTGCGGTGCGCCAGGAATTCGAGGAATCCGGCTACGAAGACGCCCTGTCCTTGGTCGAATCGGTAACCCGCCGCTTCGCGCACTTCACCTTCGATGCCGGTGAAGCCACCGGCCAAGAACCCACGCACCAGGGTGAGGATGCCTTGGCCCAGGATCCGGGCCCCGCGACCGATACCCGGGCACGCTTCGAGGTCCTGGTCATCGATGACATCTCCGAGTCGGCACGCGAGGAATTCATCGCGGAAATGAAACGCCAGCGTCGGCACGTCGATGACTTCGTCTACGAGATCAACGTGGTGCCGACCTTCGAGGACGCCATGGTCGCGGTGCTGCTGAACCCCACCATCCAGGCCTGCATCCTGCGGCCCGGGTTCACCGTCCCGGCTAGACACACCTTGGGAAAGGACCTGCGCACGTTCCTTGAAGCGCGCATCTCCCCACAGATCGGCACCTTCTCCCCCATGCAACGGATCCTGCATCTGGCGGACATGCTCAAGTCCCTGCGCCCGGAGCTGGACCTCTACCTGGTGGCCGATGTCTCCATCGAGGGGTTGGCAACCCTGGCCGACCGGCGCTTCGCCCGGCTTTTCCGCCGCAAGGAATCCATGGAGCTGCACCTCTCGCTGCTCAAGGGGGTCTCGGAGCGGTACTCGACACCGTTCTTCCACGCCGTGCAGCAGCATAGCCGCAAACCCGCCGCGGTCTTCCATGCCCTTCCCATCTCCCGCGGGGCCTCGGTGGCCCATTCGCGCTGGATCAGCGACATGGGCGAGTTCTACGGCATGAACCTGCTCCATGCCGAAACCTCGGCGACCTCCGGCGGACTGGACTCCTTGCTGGAGCCGGTCGGTTCGATCCGGCAGGCCCAGGAGCTGGCAGCGAGGGCCTTCGGTGCCCGGCGCTCCTACTTCGTCACCAACGGAACCTCGACGGCGAACAAGATCGTCCACCAATCGGTCCTGGCACCAGATGACGTGGTGCTGGTGGACCGCAACTGCCACAAATCCCACCACTACGCGCTGATGCTCGCCGGCGCCCGGGTCGCCTACATGGAGGCGTACCCGCTGGACGAGTTCTCCTTCTACGGTGCCGTGTCGCTGAAAACCATCAAGGGCATGCTGCTTGACTACCGCCGAGCCGGGCGCTTGTCAGAGGTCAAGATGATCACACTGACCAACTGCACCTTCGACGGGATCGTGTACGACGTCGAACGCGTCATGGAGGAATGCCTGGCCATCAAGCCGGACCTGGTCTTCCTCTGGGACGAGGCGTGGTTCGCCTTCGCGCGCTTCCATCCCATCTACCGCCGGCGCACGGCAATGGCCGCGGCCACCGCCCTCGAGGCCAAGTTCAGGGACCCCCAATACCGCGCCCGGGTCCGCAAGCAGCGGGCCAGGCTCTTCGATGCGGCCACCGGGGAACCGGTCAATGACGACCTGTGGCTGCAGACCCGGCTGTTGCCGGACCCGGACACCACCCGGTTGCGCGTCTATGCCACGCAGTCCACGCACAAGACGTTGACCGCCTTGCGCCAGGGCTCGATGATCCACATCCACGACCAGGACTTCGCGAACCTCAACCGCGAGGCCTTCCGCGAGGCGTACATGACGCACACCTCCACCTCACCGAACTACCAGATCCTGGCCTCCTTGGACATCGGGCGGCGCCAGGCGGAGCTCGAAGGGTACGAGCTGGTCCAACGCCAGGCATACCTGGCGCAGTCGGTGGCCCAAGCCATCAGCCGGCACCGGTTGCTGAAGAAGTACTTCCATGTGCTGACCACCCTGGAGCTGATCCCGGCCGAGTTCCGCGAAACCACCCGGCCGATGCCGTTGCGTGACGGCATCTCGGCCATGGACCATGCGTGGCGCCACGACGAATTCGTGGTCGACCCGAGCAGGCTGACCCTGCACATCGGCCAGACCGGCGTGGATGGGGACACCTTCAAGCACAAGTACCTGATGGACCTCCATGGCATACAGGTCAACAAGACCAGCCGGAACACCGTGTTGTTCATGACCAACATCGGCACCTCGCGCAGTGCCGTCGCCTACCTCATCGACGTGTTGGTCAAGTTGGCCGAGCACTTCGAGGCCAAGCGCGAGGACATGGGCCCGCGGGAACGGATGGTCAACAAGCACAACATCTCCGGGCTGGTGGGCATGCCCCCTCCGCTGCCGGATTTCAGCGCTTTCGCCCAGCGCTACCGGACCGATGCACACACCGTGGACGGTGACATCCGCAGTGCCTACTTCACCTCGTACAAGCCAACCAGCTGTGACTACATCATGCCCCGGGAGCTGGCCGACCAAGTGGCCGAGGGCCGAGAGGTGGTTTCCGCCGGATTCGTGACCCCCTACCCTCCTGGATTCCCGGTGCTGGTCCCCGGCCAGGTCTTCACCACGAAGATCCTGGATTTCATGGCGGCCCTGGACACCCGCGAGATCCACGGCTTCGACCCCAACCTGGGATACCGCATCATCGGCGCGCCCGGGAAGGACTGAGCCGCGTCCCCTGGCACCCCGGCGGCCACTTGCCTGCCTCAGGGCCGGCGCACGTGCTCGTCGATTTCGTCGCGCACCCAGTTGCTCCCGTCCCACAGCACGTTGGCCGCCAGGGGCAATTGGTGCGAAGCGCTCTCCACGATGTGCATGAGGTAACCCGCGGTGTTGGGAAATGCGATGAGGTCACCCGGTGCCGCACCGTGCGGGAAGTCGAACCTGCGACGCAAGATCAGTTCTTCCTCGATGCAGTAGGCGCCGACCAGGAACCCGTCAAAAGGTGCCCGCGGGGCCCGGGCTTCGGCACCCTGGATGAGTATCGGGTCAAGCAGGAAGTCGGCCGAGGTTGATCGGCACTGGGTCCTGTTCATGTGCAGGCCCGCCAGGGGCACCCCGTCGCTGCGTTCCTTCACGAAGGCGACCTTGGCCAGGCTCAGCCCGCACCCGTCGAGCAGCGAACGCCCCGGTTCGCAGCGCAATTGCAGGTTCCGTGCGACCAGCCGTTCGGCGATGCTGCCTTGGCCATCGTCGGGCCGGTCCCCAAGGATCCGTTCAAGCCATTGCCCGCGGACCGGATGCTGGTGGTAGGGGTATACCTCCGCGCTCGGTCCGGGCCCGACGGCGCCCAGCGGGTCGGACTTCCAGGTGATTTCCTCGCTGCCGGCTTCCTGCCCGGCGAGCGCCTTCCAAAAATCCTCCCATTGCCCGGCATCATCCAGGTAGGACATCGGGATGCCACCGCCGATGTCGATGAATCCCGGTGACTGCCCGATCCCGGCCAGCGCATCAACCAGTCCGATGGACTCGGCCAGGAGCAGTGCGCGGCCGGGTGCACTGTAGCCGTTGAGGTGGAAGTGGATCCCGGCGACCTCCAGGGCCGCCGGGTCAGGCAGCCCGCCCAGGAATCCAAGCCAGGCAGTGGCGCGCAGGCCAAAGCGCGTGGGCGCGATCCCGGGGTTCGCCGAGGCCAGGCGCAGCGCGACGCGCGGTTTCACCCCGGCCTCCCCGGCCAGCTTCAGCAGGTCGTTGGCCTCGTCGGCGTTGTCCAGGGAGACCACCACCTGGTTTTCCAGCGCCAGGCGCAGCAGCTCAGCGGATTTGACGGCCGCGGTGACGATGATCCGTCCGGGGTCCACTCCGCGGCGCAGGCACTGGTCCAGTTCGTTCAGGCTTGCCACATCGAGCCCGCAGCCGGCCTTCACGGCGGCATCGATGGCGCCAAGGGTCTTGTTGGCCTTGCGCGCCAGATACACCTGGAAATCAACCCCATGCCCGGCCGCTGCGGTGCGCAGTTCCTGGGCGTTGCGTTCCAACGCGGAAAAATCATGGAGGTTCACCGGGGAACCGAACCGCTCCACGAGCTCGCTGCAGAGCCCGGCATCGGCAAGCAGCCGTTCCATCCAGGGTTCAAGGCGTGCGGTGAGCGGTGGATTGCCGCGCATCAAGGGGTTCATGTTCTCTCTCCAAGGTGTTGGGGCAGGCAGCAAGCGATGATGTGTTGGGCCCAAAGGCGCGGTTCGTCGTGCAACTCCCGGTTCAAGGTGTCGTGGCCCAGTGTGGGGCCTTCGGTGGGCCGTCCCAACGCGAAAAGGGATTCGTTGCGGTTGCCGTGCATATCGATGCAGGTCCCGTCCGGATCCGTCAGCAGCCCACGTTCGGCCCCTCGCACACTGACCTCGCCCGCGGACAGCAAGGCTGCGAAGAGCGGGGACAGGGGCTCTCCGGCCGGTGCCGGGGCCCCCAGGACACCCGCCGGGGGTGTCACCGCATCAACAAGGATCGTGTTTTCCGGGAGCTTCGCAGGGAACGGGCCCTGTTCCAGCAGGCCTGCCTCGAAGAGTGCCAGCAACTTCAGCGCCGTGCCTTCGGGAGGCCCGAACGCCATGCGTTCAAGGGATCTGGACACCCGCGCAAATTCGCGGCATGCCGCGGGTCTGAAGGGCACCCGGGATACCGCCTGGACAATCTCGGGGTACAGGCCCGACCACACCCTGGCCCATAGCCATGCGGTGCCCGGCACCGCGCGGCCGCGGTTCACCTCGATGCTCCGGCGGAGGTGTTCGGC
>JAUNVO010000138.1 GCA_030540695.1 Micrococcaceae bacterium
CCCAATCCAACTCATCGGCGGTGCGGCGATCGCGCTCATCTCACTCACCGGCTGCTCCGGGCTGCCCGGCGGAGGCGAACCGGCGGACCCGGCAACGCAGCAAACCCCGGCCAGCCAGGACACCGCCCCCAGCGAGCAGTCCACCGCGCAGGCCGGGCCGGAGGCAACCTCGCCGAAGGCCTCCGGGGACGCGCCCACCGTCGAATCGCTCGGCCCGGCACTTCTCACTCAGGACTTCATCGTTCCCGGGACCAAGGACAAGGTCGAGGCAAGCATCTATTCGCTGAAGGTCCAGGGCGAAATCATGGAACTGACCATGACCATCACCCCGCACTTCCCCCACGCCCCGGCGGACGAGCCCCTGAGCTATTACACGGTCCTGAACGAAACCTCTCAGGGCCCGAAGCTCCTGGATCGGGAGAACCTCAAGGAATACAGCACCGTGAAGGAACCCAGCTCCTCGGGACTCTCGACGCTCAACGGCACCCCCATGTTGTGGACCGGGTGGTACGCCGCCCCGCAGGATCCCATTGACGCCATCGACATCCAGGTGATGGACGGGGTTCCGAGCTTCCGCAACGTTCCGGTGACCCGATGATCGCCCCACTTGGAGTGGCCGTCCTGTTGCTTGCTGCGGGCGGCTGGACCCCGGCGCCGGAGGCCCCTCCGGTGCTCTCCGCCACGGACCTCGCCGCTTCGGTGCGCACCTACGACACCGGGCATTCGGTCCTGTCGTTGGACACCAGCGATTACCGCGGCGGCAAGAAGGTCATCTCGCTTTCCAGCGACATCCTCTTCGACGTCGATGAATCGGCACTGCCCGCTGCGGCCGGGCCACAGGTCGACAAGCTGCTCGCCGATGTACCCCAGGGAGCAGATCTGGCCATCGGCGGCCACACGGACTCGCGCACCGGGGCCACCCCCAACAAGGTGCTCTCCACCGACCGTGCCAAGGCCGTGGCCGAATTGGTGGCCAAGCAGCGCCCGGACCTCAAACTCAGCGTCAAGGGACTGGCGGACAGCCAACCCGCGGCCCTCGGGGACCCGGAGGACGCGGGGAACAGGGCGAAGAACCGGCGCGTTGAAATGATCTACGAGGGGTAGGGTTCCCCATGGCGTGGCTGCATGCCCCCACGTAGGCTGGTGGCCACCGCCACCAGTCCGACGCGCGAGCCACCGAGGAACAAAACCACCATGAGCAAGAAGATGACCCCCGGAATCTGGACCCACCTGATCGAGCCTGAACCCGCCGGCCACTTCGCGGCGGGCCCCGCCCGGGGTCCGGGTCTCGACGCCGGGTTCGACTTCGCGGTGAAGGCCAACATCGAGGTGGCCGGGCTGCCAGCCAGCGCCGGCAGCCCGGTCTTCGACGGCTACCTGCCGTTGGCCGATTCCCCCGTGGTGGCAACACTGAAGCGGCATGGCGGACGCCTTGCGGGGTTGACCAACATGCATGAACTGGCCTTCGGCATCACCAGCAACAACGCCGTTTTCGGCCCCGTCCCCAACCCGTTCGACCCGCTGCGCAGCGCCGGTGGTTCCAGCGGCGGCAGCGCCGCTTCCGTGGCCGCCGGACTGGTCCAGATCTCGTTGGGCACCGACACCGGCGGATCGGTATCCATTCCGGCCGCCGCCTGCGCGGTGGTGGGGTTCCGGCCCACCACCGGCCGCTGGCCCGGAGCCGGGACCATCGGTCTGTCTTGGTCCCGCGACACTATCGGGGTCCACGCCCGCAGCGTCGCACATGTGCGCACCGTCGATTCCTGGATCACCCACGACCGGAGGGAATCCGT
This sequence comes from Micrococcaceae bacterium, assembly GCA_030540695.1. Classification (GTDB taxonomy): domain Bacteria; phylum Actinomycetota; class Actinomycetes; order Actinomycetales; family Micrococcaceae; genus Paeniglutamicibacter. The sequence continues at coordinate 1,794 of JAUNVO010000138.1, forward strand.
TGGCGCCGGGGCCCCCGTGTTGGGTGTCCCCACCGCGTTCCTGCGCGATCTGGATCCCTCAGTCGTCCAACGCTTCGGGGAAGTCCTGGCAACGCTGCGAAAGAACCACGATGTCATCGAGGTCGACCTTGACGAGGTGTTCGCGCAGACCGACGCCGCCCAATGGGACCTCGTCGGTTGGGAGGCCCCTCGACTGCTCGCTGCGCATCTGGCCGCCGCGGAGGACCTGTCCCCCGCTGCGGCATGGAAGCAGGTCGTCGCCCGGGCAGCCTCGCCGGATGTGCGCACCGTCCTGGCCGGATACGACGCCGATCCGGTCACCGCCGACGCCTATGCACGGGCCATCCAACTGATGGATGCCGCCCGCGATAACTATGCTGCGACCATCGCCGGTTTTGGTCTCGACGCGTTGGTATTCCCGACGCTTCCGTGCCTGCCCACACCCATTGGCCAGGACCTCGTCGTTTCTCATCTGGGCAAACAGGTTCCGGTCTTCCCGCTTATGAACAGGCATGTAGGTCCTGGAACGGTGCTGGGAGTGCCCTCGGTGAGCCTGCCGGCAGGCATGGGCGATGTCCGGCTGCCCGTGGGCATCACGCTCCAGGGACATGCCCACCGCGATCGTGCGCTGTTGGACATTGCGGGGCAAGTCGAGGCGCTGCTGGCACCGATGCAGCCCTAGACCGGGCCCCGCCGATGGCGCCAAACCACCCTTGGAACTTATCCACAGTTCCGCCGGCCCTTCTGCCGCCTCCGCCACTCCCCGGCCAGACTTGGCACCATGGCCAAGGACACCGACCTACTCGAACCAGTTCCTCCGGCCAAGTCGCCGATCACAGGCACGCACCCGGACCCGGATGCGGCCACCGATGAATTGCGTCTGCTCGCGCAGTTCACGTCCGAGTTTCGTCATCGGCTGGACAAGGTCTCACGCTCCATCGGCTCCTCACAGGTACGCGCCGCCGTGTTCGTCGCGCTCTGCGAGGACATCCACCGCATCAGTGGCTATGGCCAGATCCTCGCTGCCGCACGGGCCGCCGATGCCAAGTTACACACCATCGCCGAGGCCCCTTTGGCCGAACTCAACGAGTTGCTCGCCGAACCGGCCGCGTTCATGGCCGGCGAATGCGATCTTCCGGCAGATGCAACAAGCGCCCCCGGGCGCAAACCACTGTTCCGCGACGAGGCCGAATTCCTCGAGACCCAGCAGAACCTTTCACATTTCCAGGCCTTGCACCGCGTTGAGACCGCCGCTAACCTGCTTCCACACACGGGTTTCAACGGCCGGGAAATTGCCCCGCGGTACCCGAGGCTTGGTGCCGCGCTCAGCGAAGGCGCCGCGGACCCCAGGACGCTGGCAGGTTTGGCGAAGAAGATCACCGCCATGGGACCCGAAATTGAACGCCAGCCGGATCCCGCCGCCGCGCTCCATGACCTCGAAGCCGAATTAGCCGATGCCGCCCGCACCCGCAATATCCAGGGAACCGACAGGCTGCTCAAAGACCACCTCCGACGCCTGGAATCGAGTGCCAAGAGCACGCCGAAGAACGCTGAAACCCCGTACCTCGGCGCATACTACATCGGCCACAGCCACAAGGGGTATGAATACAGGATCATCACCAACGCGGAAGGCCATGAACTGCTGGCCACCGCTGCCGACGCCCTGAACAATCCACGGACCAAGACCGGCACCACGCCCGCGAACCCCCTTCCCATCCCTGAATGGGCCATTGACCCCAACACTGCACCGGGGCAAATCCCGGTCCAGGACCTCGGTGCTGCCGACGGCGGCCCGGAATTCGAACCCGGAATGGTCCTCCGGGCCGGGGAGGCCCTGGACCAGGCCCGTGCCCGGCAACGCGCCGAGCGGCTGCACCGGTTTGTCCTGGATTCAATCCGCGTCCTCGCTACAACGGGCACGCCCCCGTCCGGCGGAGCGGGAAGGACCCAGGACGAAAAAATGGCTGACGATCCCCCAATGCCGTTAGCCCCGCAGTTCACCTTGGCGGTCACCATCGATTTCCTGACGTTGAGTGGCCAACTGAACAAGTCGGGAATCACGGACCACGGCCTGGAGGTCACGGCACAGGATTGCCGTCGTATCGCCTGCAACGCCGGGATCCTGCCGGTCGTGCTGGCCGGGGACGGGGTTCCCCTCGAGCTCGGCCGGACCCGACGATATTTCAACCTGGCTCAACGACGTGCCATCGCGGTGCGCGACAAGGGATGCTGCAACCCGGGATGCTCAATGCCGGTGAACCGGACAGAGGCCCACCACCTCGATCCGTGGAGTGCCGGTGGACGGACAGATGTCTCTCGCGGTTGTCTGCTGTGTGTACGTTGCCACGTGGCCCACCACGCTGGCCATTTTGCCATCACGATGATCAAGGGCCTGCCTCACGTGATTCCGCCCCGGTCCACTGATCCTCAACAAATTCCACGACGAAACTGGATCTTCCATCCAACGGCGGGTGGATTGGCAGCCAAAGCAACCTTTGGCTAGCTCGCAGATCCAGAGCACCGGTGAATGGGGCTTCCTGAGGGCGCAAGACCGTTTCAAACCTCGACGGTGTCACTCGAACGCAGGAATGGCTTGCGAACCCGCAGCAGTTGGGGTTCATGGCGCGAACATTAGCAGCCATCGGTCCACAGAGGCCAGCCAAAAATGCCCGACCGGATCCGGTCGGGCATTTTTGGCTGGTTGGGTTTCACGCGGCCGTTCAGTTGCCACGTCCGGGGCCGGAACCGCAGGAAGCGGGCTAGCTCAGGACCGTGTTTTCAATCTTCCACGCGGTGAGCCGGGGATATACCCAAAATGAGTAGATGCCCAACGTCACGATGCACAGCAGCAACCACTTGAGCCATAGGCCGAAGATTCCCCAGCCCGTCCCGATGAACTTCAACTGACGCCCCAGTACATAGGTGTTTTGCGCGCGCCAACGCTCAACCAGCACCACTGCGAAGGGATAACAAATCCCCAAGGTCACGACGGTGATCAGCACGCCGAGGATCTGGGTTCCGAACCAGGTTGCTGCACCACCACGGAATTGGAACATCCGGGTACCCGGTGGGAGGCCTCCGAGCGGCGGGCCCGGAACTGGCGGATGGTTGTTTGCGGTTGTATTGATACTCATGTGTCCCCCTGGGGCAAAACGGTTCGTCGATCCTTCTCATCCTAGGTCCGGGCCCCCACGCTTTGCGCCCCGGGGGTTTCGCTGCCGGGGCTCGGGATCGATCACTCCCAGATCGGGTCGTGCGTATCGATCTCTTCGATGACCGACTGGATCGAGGCCAGCTGGGCGTCGGTACGTCCGTGGCCGGGAAGGACCTGTGCCCATCCGTCGAGGGCGACATCGCCGAAGTTGTGCCCATGACTCGGCGGCACCGCCTCGCTGACCAGCATGTCGGTGACCAAGTGCAGGAAGGTGACCCCCGGGATCCAGCGCATCGAATCACTGACATCCGGACCACGGCCCCCGGCCGCGGCCGGACCCGCCAACCATTCCGGACGCTGGTAGATGACCTTCGGATCAAGCCAGGTGATCGGGTCGGTCGCGTGTTGGAGATATCCGATTCGTGGTGCCTTCCAGATACCACCCAGGCCCTGGAAGTCACCCGGATTGGACTGCCACCGGACTTGCCTTCCGTCTTGGTAGACCGGCTGCCAGACGGGGCTTCCCGGATCCCTGTCCTCTTGCAGCCCCCGCCAGGGCTGGGAATTTGCCGGCGGTCCGGTGAACAGGGCGGCGTCGGTGCGATCGCGCAGATCCGCCAGGTCCGCAAAGTTGCCCTGCATCCCCTGCGCCCCGAGGCTCAGTCCATACACCGCAAGCCGGGGCCGGTTGCCCTCTGGCAGCTCGTCCCAGCGTGCACGTACGGCCTCGAAAAGCGCCGTGCTCGAGTCCACGGCGAGGTGCGGTTCGAACAAAAAGGAAACCCAGCTGGGTTCATAGGAATACTGCATCGATGCCGTTGCCGTGTCTCCCCCGTACAGGTATTCCAACGAGGCCATGGCCTGGGGTTCGAGCCAACCCGATCCGGTGGGTGTGGCGACAAGCAGGACCTTCCGGTCGAAACCACCGGTCCGAACAAGCTCATCCACGACCAGGTCGGCACGCTTTCGGACATCGCTTGCCTGGCCCAGTCCCGCATAGACCCGTACCGGTTCCATCGCAGCTTTCCCCGTGACCTCGGCGATCCGTGCTGCGCTCGGTCCACCCCCGGCAAAGGCGCGGCCCTGGCGGCCCAGTCCGTCCCATGCCACCGCGGATCCCGCCGAACCCGTTCGGCTTGCCAACACCGGTTGGGCACTGCCTTCCAGGGTTCCGGCGTCACGATCCTGATAGATCCGTGCGACAGCAAACAGCCCGGCGCCTGCCAATCCGATCACGAGCCCGGCCACCAAGACCATCGTGGTGCCCCGCGAGGCCCATTGCGCCACGCGCGGTGAATGACCTCGACGCATCACCTGTTCGGAGACCAGCTCACTCCCGGCGGCAACGCCCTTGGCAATCAGGATGAACAGGGCCATCGTGGCAACCATGCTCAACAGGAATCCCGCATGGCCGACACCATCCACCGGTTCCATATCCACCAGCCCGCGAACCGCGTTCTGCCATGAAACCACCAGCGCGCCGTACCCCCAGAGATAGGCCAGCAGGCCCAGCAGCACGGCAATCCCGGTGGTCCGTTTGGCCCGTGAAGAGCGCGGACGGCGGGGCCCGGCCCCTGGCGCGTGCTTGCCTGCCCCGCCCCTGCGCCAAGCAAGCCGCCATGCATGGCACACCGCGTACCCGCACTGGAAGCCGATGACGAACCAGGCTCCCGCCAGGAAACCCTGGAACACCGTGGGGCGAGGAACCAGCGATGGGGTCAACGCCAGCGATCCCAGGAGCAGTGCACATAGCAGGTTCACCAGATGCAGGCGGAAATACTCGGTGAAGCGCTCCGCCAAGGACAGGACACCCATGAAAATCCTGTCCACCGCGGATTAGGTGTTCTTGCGAATGAGCTTGTGCGCGGCAGCCTGCGCCACCGGGCGCACCACGATCTCATCGAGGTTCACGTGGTGCGGCAGGTTCACCGCGTAGGAGATCACCCCGGCAACATCGGAGGCCTGCAGGGGCTTCTCCACCCCCCGGTAGATCGCTTCGGCCGCATCAGCGTCTCCATCAAGCCGGCGCAACGCGAATTCCTCGGTCTGCACCAAGCCAGGCAAAACCTCGATGACGCGGAGGTTGTGCTCGGCTTCCTCGAGCCGCAACGCCTTGGTCAGCGCGCGCTGGCCCGCCTTCGCGGCGTTGTACCCGCCGCCGCCCTCGTAGCTGACCTGCCCGGCAGTTGAGGTCAGGTTCACCACGGTGCCTTCGCCTCCGGCGCGCAGCATCGGAAGGAACGCCCTGGTGAGTTTCATCGTTCCCATGACATTGACCTGGAGCATGAACTCCCAATCCTCGTTCTTTGCTGCGCCCACGTAGTCGGTGCCACGGGCACCACCGGCGATGTTGACCACCGTGTCGACTCCACCCTCCGCCTCGACCCGGGCCAGCAGCGCGGCGATCTGTCCGTCATCGGTCACATCGCACGGTACGGGGATGGCACCCGTTTGGGCTGCCAGGGATTCGAGGCGCTCGGCCCGTCGGGCGATAGCGAAGACCTTCCATCCGCCCGAACGCAGGGCCCGAACCGTGGCTTCGCCGATTCCCGTTGAGGCGCCGGTGACTACTGCTGCATGAGGATTCTGTGGTTGCATGCTCAAATTCTATCCAGCGCCACCTTCCCCGCGTGCCACCTGGGCCTCGTACTGGCGTTCCTGCAGGTACCCGAGCAAGACCACCGCGTGGTTGTGCACCTGGTCCTTCGCGGCAAAAAGCAGCACCATGTCCTCATGTTGCTCCGCCAGGTCCAGCAGCCGCTGGGCTCCATCGGCGGCGCACCCGAGTTCAAGCTCGTGCCAGTAGTTGTCGCTGAATTCACCGAAATGCTCGGCCTTGCGCCGAAAGGCGACGCGCAGTTGAGTCGACGGCGCGGCGTCCTTGGCCCAGTCGTCGAACTGCGCCCGTTCCTTGGCAAGCCCACGGGGCCAGAGCCTGTCAATGAGGACCCTGAATCCGCCGTCCGGTTCGTCGTATGCACGCATGATGCGGAAACTACCCATGCATGGCATCCTATGGCCCGGGGGCCGCCGCTGCGCGGCAATGCCGTGATCGTCACATCGGCGCAAATGGGGCAACCACGCCCAGACATGGAAGAATGGGGCCCATGGCAGAAGACACCTTGGGCACAGACACGCCCGTCATCGTTTCCGTTCCGGACAAGCCCGTTCTTGAAGGCCTGGAGGAACGCCTCGACGCCCGCTGGCGCGAGCAGGGCACCTACAAGTTCAACACCGACACCAGCCGTGAGCAGGTGTACTCCATCGACACTCCCCCGCCGACGGCTTCGGGCTCGTTGCATGTGGGACACATGTTCTCCTACACCCAGACCGACGTGTTGGCCCGCTACCAGCGGATGAACGGGAAGAACGTGTTCTACCCGATGGGCTGGGA
>JAUNVO010000139.1:0-645 GCA_030540695.1 Micrococcaceae bacterium
CGCACCAAGGCCGTGACCACCACGAACACCGAGCTCATGCAGGCCACACCGTCGCGGCCCCGAACGCCGTCCCTTTCGTGGCTCCCGGCATGGAGAGCCCGACAGCGCCGCCACGACTTGAATTTGAAGAGCCATTCCTTGCCCACGCAGAAAACCCGGACAAGCGAACGGATAAGGGAATGGCCGCCGAGGTGGCACCTACCCAATCGAGGCATGCTTTGCGTGGAATATGCGAGATGTGCAGGGTTTTCTGGATCATCCACACGGACAGGTCGTCGTTGGGAACCCCGATGACGATCGGCCAACACCATCACCACGGCAAATCAACACCAAGGCCCGCCGAACCATGTTCCGCGGGCCTTGGCCAGCGCACAGCACCTGTTCTTACTCATGCTACTGCTTCATCCCAAGCTTCGAGCAGCTCTGCGCTGAGGACATCTCGCCGGCCTGGGTCCGCGAGATGTCCTCGGCGCGGGCGCGCTCGCTCGGGAGGGGTGGAGAAGCCAGCTGGCAAGGGCATCTGCGGGGTAAGGGTGCCACAGGAGCAATCTCCAGCCTTCCGGTACAACCAGCGACCGGGTCGATTCCACCGGGCCAATATCCAGCGGTCCACTGACCGTTGGCGGAGGCACTGCTGCACGGGTG
>JAUNVO010000139.1:655-8339 GCA_030540695.1 Micrococcaceae bacterium
CACATTCAGGATAGCGAATCCCACCTCTTCGGGCTGTTCCCCTGGATGCTCGACGCAACACCATTGGCATTTGAGCGCGGTAAGGCCCTCGACGAGCCCAGGGACCGGATCCACGACCTTCGGCCATGGCCCCGCGCTCCGGCGTGGATATAGTTTGCCACGAAAAATCGCCCGAGCATCCCATTGGGACCCGCAACGGCATGAAGCCCTTTGCACGCGCCACACAGCGACTAGGCTGGTGGCTCGTGAGCACAGAGAACTTAGACACCTTGGACATCGCACTGGCGGCACGGTTGCGTTCCATTGCGCTCGATGCCGCGCGGCTCGCTGCCCCGATCTTGCGCGAGGCCTTTCGCTCCGGAGTTTCCAGCGAGAACAAAACGAATGCCCACGACCTGGTCACCGATTTCGACAGGCGAAGCGAAACAGTGATCCGCGACCACCTTCTGGCAGCCGAACCGGACTCTGGGGTATTGGGTGAAGAGGGCGGAAAAGTGGGTGAAGGAAGCCTCCAGTGGATCGTTGACCCCATAGACGGCACCAGCAACTTCACCCACGGGGTCGCCTTTTTCTGCATTTCCATTGCCGCCGCGCTGGATGGCGTGTTGCTCGCCGGCGTAGTACTGGATCCGATCGCCGAGCTGGAATTCACCGCTGATGCGCAACATGCATACCTCAACGGGAGGATCATGGCGCCCTCACAACGGCCCGAGCAACTGCACGCAAACATCATGACGGACTACCCCTCGGCGGAAGCCCTTGCCGCCGATGGGGAAACAGCCTTGCAGGAATTCGGCTCATGGGTTTCCTCCTTTGCCACCGTGCGCCGCAAAGTCTCGGCGGCGTTGGCCCTGGCCCACGTGGCAGCCGGCTGGTGCGATGCAACCATCGGGTTCGACACAAAGATCTGGGACGTCTCAGCCGGAGCCTTGCTGGTGCGGCGTAGCGGCGGACAATATTTGGGCTATCGCTATGACGATCTGGAGCTGCCTGCCCAAGAAGCCCCGTGCTTCTTGGCCTTGGGCCCCGGCGCCGACTACCCGGTGTTGGACCAATCGATCTCCCGGATCATTGGGGAACGCATGGCCAAGGGATTCGACTCATAGTCAGCGGCTTTCGTGCGCGCTGATTCCGTCGGGGAAGTCAACGTCCTCGACCGTGCGAAGCAGCACGTCGTTAAGCCGGCAGACGGCTGCTGCATGGTGGCCCGAAGCGCTGTTTTGCAACAGCAGGTTTCCCGCCGAGTCATAGATCTCGCAGCTGACGGTCTCATCCCCGCTCCCGGGGTTGGTGGCGGTGATACCTCCAAAGACCATGGATGCTTCCACGTTTTGGGTGAAAGGCCCTCGCTGGTTGCTGGTCTCCGGTTTGGCCGAGGTCGTGCTCACCGTGACCTTGTATTCCGCGGTCCCATCGGCCATGAAGGCAAAGCTTTGTGTATTGCCTGAAAACGAGATGAAGGCACTAATCAGCACGGTATAGAGAACCGACACCAATAATCCGAAGGTGCCTGTCACCAAAGCCGTGACGCTGAATCCACGCCTCCTCATACGGCAGGCGATTCCCACGATGCCCAGCACCATGGCCACGGGGCCAAGCACGAAGGAAACGAATCCAATGAAGGGCACCAGCGAGATCGCTGCAGCAACGATGCCGATGACCATGGCAAAAATCGTCATGGCGTGCGTGCGTGGCCGCCCATAGGTGCCGTTTGGTCCGTCATACCGGCTTCGGCCATACGGGTCGGGGTACTGACCCGGATAGTTTCCAGGGTAATACCCGGTATATTGCGGCGGGTCCTGGACATGGGGGCCCGGGTACACCTCCCCGGTCGGCCACGAATCAGGAGATGGGCCATCGCCATGCCGGGCATTGTTCTCAGACATGGGGCTCCTGGCTCAGGGGGTGGAAATGGCAAAACCGCAACCGGCTCACCAAGAAATTACCTTCTAGAACGCCCGAGGCGCAATTGGCGCAGCTAGTTCGACCCGCCAGCCAAGTGATAAGCCGACCCGTCGCTCCGCCGTCCAAGCAACCCGTAGTCCACCAGATAACGGCGCAAAAGAGCGGTATCCTGGGTGAAACCTTTCAGACGGGCCGTCAGCTCGGCTTCGGTGAGTTGCTGACCCGGGTCTATCGTTTTGCTTGCCACCAGTTGCAGCATTTCAACGCGATCGTCATGCTTCCTGGGATACCGTTCGATTCGGCCCTCAACGTCAAAGAATCGGTGGACCCCCTCCCTGGAGTCATTTCGTGCCCCGTTGGCCAGGATTTCGCCAAACAACTGCACCTCCACCTTCCCGTTTTCATCGATCATCCCCGCCCGTTCCAGGTTCTGTCGCGCCTTGGCCTCTCGCTCCACACCGAGGTCGCTGTCTCGGCCCAGGACCTGCTGGGCGTAATAACGGCGGGTCTGCTCATTGGCCAAGGCGCCAAAAACTCGACGCCAGTCGCCAGGCGGTTTTTGCACTGGATCCTTCATGATTTCTACCCTCGTATTTCCCTATTTATAGGCTTACCCTGAAGTTATGGCTACTCTATTTCATCGAAATGCGCAGACTGCCGTGCAGCACCACGGTGGCGGATCACTAGTCCTTGGCGGAATCTTGGCCGGGTTGCTTTTCACGGCCTACATCGTTTTTCAGATCTCCGTCCAAGGGGATTGGGTGCCCATGATCATTGGCATTGCCTTCAGCCTTTCGGCAGTGCTCTTTGGGATTGTCTACCACTTCACGCATTGACCGTTACACCAATATCGAGCCACCAATTCCCTGCCACGTTTGAGCACACGGGGAAGCTGTTGGCTCGACCTACGTCTGGTTCCAGGCCAGTGAGGCGTGCCGTCCGGCGGCCCTACCAGTGAAGAGGCAACCACCGAGGAAGGTTCCTTCAAGCGCCCGGTAGCCGTGGTATCCCCCGCCTCCGAATCCGGCGGCTTCACCTGCGGCGTAGAGGCCGTTGACCGGGTTGCCCGCGGAATCGAGAACCCGCGAATCCAGATCGGTCTGGATTCCACCCAATGATTTTCGGGTCAGGATCTTGAGCCGAACGGCAATCAAGGGCCCCGCTTTCGTGTCCGTGATTCGATGCGGCTTGACGCTGCGGACCAATTTGTCCCCCAGATAGTGCCGTGCCGACTCGATCGCGGAAATTTGCCCATCCACTGCGACTGCGGCACCGTTCTCCGCACCCGTGTCCCTTGCCTCAAGGATGCTGGCGACACGATCGGGATCCAATAGATCTTGGCCCGTCAGTCGGTTCATCTTGGCCACCAGTTCCTCGACTGTCGACGCTTGGAGGAAGTCCTCCCCGTGGTCGAGGAATGCTCGGACCGGGCCCGGCACGTCCACCCTCGCACGCGCCAGCACAGCGAGCACGTCCTTGCCCGTGAGATCCGGATTCTGTTCGGACCCCGAGAGCGCGAATTCCTTGCCGATGATTCTCCGATTCAAGATGAACCAGCTGTAGTCATAACCGGTTCCCCGCAGATGTTCCAAGGTCCCCAAGGTGTCGAAACCCGGCCACAGGGGATCGGGAAGCCGGGTTCCGGTGGCATCGATCCACAGCGAACTGGGGCCAGGCAGGATGCGGATTCCATGGCGCTCCCAGACTGGGTTCCAGTTGGTGACGCCTTCTGTGTAATGCCACATCCGATCTTGGTTGACCAGCCGGGCCCCGGCACGGGCGGCGATGTCCAATCCGCGTCCATCCACGTGTGCCGGAACGCCGGAGACCATCTCTTCCGGCGGCGTGCCCAGTCGTTGGGGCCACACGGCACGGACCTTGTCCAGGTTGCCGCCCAGACCCCCAGTGGCGATGATGACCGATGGCGCGAAGTATTCGAAGCTCCCGGACTTTCTGCGGTTGGTGGCCACGCCCCGGGGTGCGTCGTCCGCTTCCAGCACGGTTCCCCGCACACCGATGACAGAACCGGTGTCGGTGGCCAACTCGTCGAGCTGGTGACGCCACAGCATCGTTAGTTGGCCCTTGGACTCGGCCGTGCGTGCCGCGCGGATGAAGGGCGCCAGCAGGCCCGGACCGGTTCCCCAGGTGATGTGGAAGCGAGGAACGGAATTTCCGCGCCCCTGCGGGCCGCGTCCGCCGCGTTCGGCCCAGCCGACCACGGGGAAGAAGCGGACCCCACGTTGGTGCAACCATTCCCGCTTTCCACCGGCAGCCCACTGGATATAGGCACGTGACCATGCCCTGGCCCAGTCATCCTCGTCCCGATCGAACCCCGCGGTGCTTTCCCAATCCCGTGCAGCCAGCTCCACGGAGTCCTTGACCCCCAGACGGCGTTGTTCGGGCGAGTCGACCAAGAAGATGCCACCGAAACTCCAATGTGCTTGCCCGCCTAGGTTCGCTTCTGGTTCCTGGTCCAGCAGCAACACTCGCGCACCGGCCTCCGTGGCCTCGGTGGCGGCCACCAGGCCTGCCAGGCCGGCGCCGACGACAATGACATCGAAGTGTTGCGAATGAGGGGTGTTCGACATGGATCCACACTATCGGGAAGTGGTGCGGCCCACACTCATTGGCTGGCTGCCCGTGCCGCACGTGCCGCGGCAAGGGAACCGAAGGACGAGAAGTCCTTCTGTCCTTCTTCTCCCCACACCACCAGGACCCGCAATGTGCCAGCACCGATGTTGCGCAGGTCGTGTGGCACCCCGACCGGCGCCAAGACGCTGTCCCCCGCAACCAATTCATGCTCGTCCTCGCCCACACGCATGGCCGCGGTGCCCTCCAGCACGAGGTAGAACTCCTCCAAGGCAAGTTCCGCCGGGTCGTGGGAATGCATGCCTTCATGCCCCCCGGGCGGAAGCTCCCAGGTCTGGATCGCCACGGGCATGGCCATCTCATCGGCAAAATGAAATTGCATGCGCGTCTTCGTCCCCTCGTGCAACGAGTACTCGAAGGTGTTCTCACCACGTGGTTCCAACATGTTTGTCCTTTTCCTAGGCCGGCTGGGCTCCCAGCCGGGTGCCGATATTTCGCGCCGCCCGCATGCAGGCGGACCCAAGTTCGTGGAGTTGCTGCTCCGAGACCCTGTAGTAAGGGGCCGCGATCATCACGCAGGCCACCACCGCGCCCCGGTGGTCGAAAATCGGGGCCGCGACACCTACTTCATCATTCGAGGTTTCCCCGTGGTTCGCTGCATACCCTCGTTTGCGCACCGTTTCCAGACGCTCGAGGTAATGGTTCCGGGCCTCTGCGGAGTTCTTCGGAAGCACCACGGCCCCTGATTCGAGCAGCTGCGCGGCACGGGCCGGGTCCACATGGGCCAGGAACACCTGCATGGAGGCACTGAGCGCGGTGTTGTAGCGGCTGCCCATCGCAGAGGTGTGCTTGACCTGGTGAATGCTGGGTATCTGCTCGACCGAAACCGATTCAAGGCCGTCCCAGATCGTCAGCACGGCCGTTTCCCCGGTGGCCGCAGCCAGCTCTTCGAGAAAAGGAAAGGACACTCGCCGCACGTCGAGATTGGCCAGCAGTGGGCCGGCCACGGCAATAAGGCCAAGTCCCAGCGAGTATTTGCGTGTGGTTTCGTCTTGGGCCACAATGCGCTCCTGCTCCAGGGTGGCCAGGATACGGGAAATGCTGGACTTGTGGAGCCCCACTTTCGTGGCGATTTCGGTAACGCCGAGCACCGGGTGCTCCACGCTGAAACACCGCAGCACGTCAATGACGTTGACAATGACCGAGGAACCGCGTGCTTCAGCGGCGGGTGCTTCTGTCCTTTGGACGACCATGGTGCTTGCTCCGGTTGATCTCGGGCTGGTGATGGGGTTAAAGAAGAACGCTACATCGATTCGGCAGCGTGGGTGCGCCGCTCAGGTCTCGTCGATGCCGATATCTTCATTCCAGAGAGTTGGTTCTTCGGCAATGAACCGTGCCATCATGTCGGTGGTTTCCGGGTCATCAAGGACCACTACTTCCACGCCACGGCTGCGCAACAGATCCAGCTCGCCAGGGAAACTTGCGTCCTCCCCCACGACGACCCGGGGAATCCCAAACTGGATGACGGCGCCGGAGCACAGTGCGCACGGCGCCAGGGTCGAATACAGGGTCGTCGTGGCATACGATGCGCGGCGCCCCGCGTTCCGCAGGGCGTCGATTTCACCGTGCGCGGTGGGGTCCCCATCTTGCACACGGCGGTTGCAACCGGCCCCAAGCTGGGTCCCGCGCTCGAAGATGCTTGACCCAATGGGGATCCCGCCCTCGGCCGCACCCCGGCGGGCTTGTTCCAATGCACTCGCATAGCCGGCTCGGTCGTGCTCGGCCAGAGTTGTGGGGATCATCGTTTCCGCTGCTTTCAATAATGACCTGGAGGACCAAAGTTAAACCATGATGGGTTGGACGGAAGCACATTCGTGCGCTCCGTCCAACCCATCATGTCAGCTGGATGCTAGGCATCAATGATGTTGTTTTCCGGGCCGAATCCGAACTTGGTAATGTTCTCGACCCCGCCGTCCTCACCAATAACCAGGATGTCGTGCTCGCGGTAGCCACCGGCTCCGGGCTCGCCGTCAAGAACGGTGACCATCGGTTCCATGGAGACAACCATGCCCGGCTCCAGCACCGTGTCGATGTCCTCACGCAGTTCCAGGCCCGCCTCGCGGCCGTAGTAGTGCGAGAGCACACCGAAGGAGTGCCCGTAGCCGAAGGTGCGGTTGGGCAACAGTCCGTGGCCGATGAAGATCTCGTTGAGCTCCGCGGCGATGTCCTTGCAGACCGCTCCGGGCTTGATCAGTTCCAGGCCGCGCTTGTGGACCTCGACGTTCGCGTTCCAGACCTGCAGCGAGCGCTCGTCCGGCTCCCCGAGGAACAAGGTGCGCTCCAGTGCGGTGTAGTAGCCCGAGGTCATCGGGAAGCAGTTCAGCGAGAGGATGTCCCCGCGCTCAAGCTTGCGGGTGGTGGCCCAGTTGTGGGCGCCATCGGTGTTGATGCCGGACTGGAACCAGACCCAGGTGTCGCGCACTTCGCGGTGCGGGAAGGTCTTTGCGATCTCGTGCACCATGGCTTCGGTGCCGATCAACGCGACCTCGTACTCGGTGATGCCTTCGCGAATGGCCGCCTTGATGGCTTCGCCACCGAGGTCGCCGATGCGTGCACCGTGCTTGATGACCTCGATTTCCTCGGCCGACTTGATCATGCGCTGGCGCATGGCTTCCTGCGAGACATCGACCAAGGCTGCCCCGTCGAAGGTGGCGGCGATGGCCTGGCGGGTCATCAGCGGCAGGGCGTCGTCCTCGACGCCGATGCGCTTTGCCTTCACGCCATTGCGCTTGAGGGCTTCCTGCAGGCCGTAGTAGAAGTTGTCCCGCTTCCAGTCGGTGTACACGATGTTGTCGCCGTAGCTGGTGCGCCATGGCATGCCGGCATCGATGTTCGCGGTGATCGTGGTCGAGCTGTCGGCGGTGACCACCAGTGCGTAGTTACGCCCGAAGGTGGTGTAGAGGAAGTCCGAGTAGTACTTGATGCCGTGGTAGCTGGTCAGGATGACCGCGTCGAGCTCCTTGGCTGCCATGATCTTGCGCAGGCCGGAGAGGCGGCGCTCGAACTCGGCGTCCGAGAAGGTCAGCTGCTGCTTGGTGCCGTTGTGCAGGGTCTTGAGTCGCTCGAGCTCGGAGATGCTGCTTACTGCTGCCGATGAAGTGGTCATGGGAAACTCCTTGTTGTTACGTTT
>JAUNVO010000140.1 GCA_030540695.1 Micrococcaceae bacterium
CGCGACTGGGCCTTGGTGAACAGGCTTGAGAGCATCGACGCGCGCGCAGCATCCGCGGCCCTGGAGATGTATGAGGTCGATGCCCGCGGTTTGGACCGGCTCGACCGCGGAGTGCTGCATGCATTGTGCACGAAATTCGGCGGGGGACCGGTTGGCCTTTCAACCTTGGCCATCGCCGTCGGGGAGGAAATGGAGACGGTGGAAACCGTCGCGGAGCCCTTCCTGGTCCGGGAAGGGCTGTTGGGCCGCACCCCGCGCGGTCGCATCGCGACGGCAGAAGCTTGGAAACACCTGGGTCTGCGTATGCCGCCGGACGCGGCTTTCGCCGGCAGTGCGGGCTTTGAACTCGACGATGAGGACGAGGATTAGCCCGCCAGCGAACACCCTGGGATGGCGAAGGTCGGGATTCAAGGCAGATTGACAGGCTAAATGCCGCCGATGGGCAGGGTTTGGCGGAGAACTGCCTATAGGATGGATAGGCCCACCGGCTGCGCTATCACGATGCTGCGCGCCGTTGACAATGACTGAGGAACAGGTATTAACAAGTGACCGAAAATCTATTGGCCCAACCCGCTGCCGGCGCAGCTGGTGGTTTTGACCCGACCATCCTGCTCATGCTTGCCGCCTTCGGCCTGCTGATCTTCATGATGATGCGCGGCCGCAAGAAGGCCGCCAAGGCCCAGGAGCAGGTCCGATCAAACCTGGCCGTCGGCGCCGAGGTGATGACCCAGTTCGGTCTCTTCGGCACCATTGCCAGCATCGACACCGACGAGAACAAGATTGTCCTGGAAGTTTCCCCCGGCAGCTTCGTCACCGTGCACTCCCAGGTCGTTGCCAAGGTCGTTGCCCCGGAGGCCCCCACCATGGAGATCCCCGACGACGCCTCGTCGTTGACCTCCGCATCGGTCGAGAACGCCGAAGAAGTGCAGGGCCACGAGGGCGAAACCCCCGAAGAGACACTGCGCCGCCTCAACAACGAGGACAACGGCCCCAAGGCCTAGACAAGGCCCTTCACTCCCGGCAACGGGCAGTGAGCAGCCGCCGGTTCCATCCGCACGCCACCGATGTGCGTACCAATGATCCGGTTGGCCATTGACCTTCATCAAGCGGCCCGGAGCACACCCCACCACGCCCTTTGCGTCTTGGGTGGGACGTGCTCCGGGTTTTCCGCGGAATCTTCGTCGCCTGCAGGTCGACGGAACAACCAGAAAGCCCCACGATGTCATCTACTGGTCCGATCAAGCAGGCACGAAAATCCCTGCTGTGGCTCGGCGTTATCTTCCTTATTTCCGCAGCGATCCTGATTACCGGTGTGCTGAGCGGGAAGGCAGCTTGGTCGCCCAAGCTGGCTCTCGACCTTGAGGGCGGTACGCAAATGATCCTGGCACCACGAGTGCAGGGCGGTGCCGCCGCGACGCAGGAGCAACTGGACCAGGCCGTGGAGATCATCCGGCAGCGCGTGGACGGAACCGGTGTCTCCGAGGCGGAAATCACCACACAGTCCGGGCGCAATGTGGTTGTTTCGATGCCAGGCGTCCCCGATGCCCGCACCCGTGAACTGATCCAGGCTTCGGCCAACATGGAGTTCCGCCCGGTGATCCTGGCTGGCCCGTTCACCGCGGTTCCCGAGGCGGATCGCCTTCCCAAGGCCGATCTGCCCAAGCCGACCGCCAAGCCCGAGAACGCATCGGACACGAACTGGATCGACGCAAAACTGTACAAGGCGTTTGAGGCCTACGACTGCCCCTCCGAACTTGGCCAAGGCGCGGAAGAAACACATGACCCCGCCAAGCCGATGATTTCGTGCGACCCCGATGTGGGCGCAAAATACATCCTGGGTCCCGTCGAGGTCCCCGGAGCGGACATCTCGGATGCCTCATTCGGTATGTCCCGCGGACAGCAAGGCGCGGTGACCGGGCAGTGGGGCGTCAACATCGAGTTCAATGCCGCCGGCAAGAAGTCTTTCGCCGAGGTCACCCAGCGCCTGGTCACCCTTCAGGGCAGCCAGAACCAGTTCGCGATCGTCCTTGACGGCACCGTGATCTCCGCTCCGACCACGAACTCGGTGATTCCCGACGGACGAGCCGAAATCACCGGAAACTTCACCGAGCAGAGTGCCAAGGCACTGGCCGACCAACTGAAGTTCGGCGCGCTGCCGATCAGCTTCGAAATCCAGTCCGAACAGCAGATCTCGGCAACCCTCGGTGCGGACCAGTTGCGCAGCGGCTTGATCGCCGGGCTGATCGGCCTGCTCCTGGTGGCCATCTATTCGATCTTCCAGTACCGCTTGCTGGGTCTGGTCACCATCGTTTCGTTGCTGGTTTCGGGCCTGCTGACGTACCTGGCGCTGGTGCTGCTGGGCTGGTCGATGAACTACCGGCTCTCGCTGGCCGGCGTCGCCGGCTTGATCGTCTCGATCGGCCTGATTGCGGACTCGTTCATCGTCTACTTCGAACGCATCCGCGATGAGCTGCGCGACGGTCGACCCCTTCCCTCCGCGGTGGAGATCGGTTGGAAGCGTGCCAAGCGCACCATCCTTGCGGCCAAGGCGGTCAACATCCTCGCCGCGGTCGTGTTGTACATCGTTGCCGTGGGCAACGTGCGTGGTTTCGCCTTCACCCTCGGGCTGACGGCCGTTGTGGACATCATAGTCGTCTACCTGCTCACCCACCCGATCCTGCAGATCATCTCCAAGACCAAATTCTTCGGCGAAGGCCACCGCTTCTCCGGCCTGGACCCGTCGCTGCTCGGCGTCGTCCCGCTCTACCAGGGCGCCGGCAAGATCCGCAGCTTCAGCACCGAGGCCGAGGCGGCCCGCGGGAAGAAGAACGCGAAGGCAGCAAGCGAGGCCGAACGCCGGCAGACCATTGCCGAGCGACGCAAGGCCGCGGTAGGCACCGCGGCGCCGAAAAAGCACGACGAACGCGCGGATAAGGATTCTTCAAATGGCTAGTCTCGCAACGTGGGGCAATGAGCTCTACACCGGAAAGCGGTCCTACCCGTTTACCGGCAAGCGCAAAACCTGGTTCGTCATCGCGGCGGTCTTGGTTCTCCTTTCCATCCTGGTTCCCGTGGTCAAGGGTGGGTTCAACCTCGGCATCGAGTTCCGCGGCGGATCCGAGTTCACCATCTCCAAGGTCGAGCACGTTGATATCGCCGTCGGGGAGCAAGCCGTGGTCGATATCGCGCCGGACCACCACCCGCGCGTGACCAACATCGCCCCGAACACCATGCGCGTGCAGACCGACAAGCTCACCGATGACCAGACGCTGGCCGCCGCGGACGCGTTGGCAAACGCCTACGGCGTCACCAAGGCCGAAGTCACCTCGACGTTTGTCGGGCCGACCTGGGGTGCGGATGTCTCCAAACAGGCACTGATCGGACTGGTGGTATTCGTGGTGCTCGTCGCGCTGCTGATGGCCATCTACTTCCGCACGTGGAAGATGTCCCTTGCCGCAATCATCGGGCTGCTTTCGGTGGTGGTCATCACCGCGGGCATCTATGCCCTCTCGGGTTTCGAGGTCACCCCGTCGGCAATCATCGGCTTCCTGACGATCCTGAGCTACTCGTTGTATGACACGGTGGTCGTCTTTGACAAGATCCGTGAAAACACCGCCGGTTTCACCGAACAACACAAGCGCAGCTTCGAGGAACTGGTGAACTTGGGCATCAACCAGACCCTGGTGCGCTCGATCAACACTTCGGTGGTTGCCGTGCTTCCCGTGGCTTCGATCCTGTTCATCGGTTCCTACCTGTTGGGTGCCGGGACGTTGAAGGACCTCTCACTGGCGTTGTTCATCGGCATCATCGTCGGCACCCTGGCAACGATCTTCACCCAGGCACCGCTGTACTCCTGGTTGCGACACAACGACGCCGATGTCCTGGCCCACAACAAGAGGATCGAGCAGGGCCGCCTGGCCAACGCCTAGGCAGCACTGCAACCGGTTCGCGGATCGGTGCAAGGACGGCGGGGCGCCGGAGGTTGACTCCGGTGCCCCGCCGTCCATCGTTGCCCTTGCAGTGCTATAACCTAGCAAGAGGACACAGGACGTTAATTCGTTGCCGGAGGCACGCCCGGGGCTCGCGCCCCGCGCGGATGACGCACACCCCTTAAGCGGGAGCGTCAGGCGCCGACACGACGGAGCCCGATTGAGAGGAGGCACCCGATGGCGGAGAACAACGGTGCCATGATGCCAGGGGCCCCCAATCCCGCAGCCAAGCTCGGTACCATCTCGAGACTGGTTCGCCTGGCGGGGCGTGGGAGCACCGCGCAGCCCCCGACCCTCGAACCCTTGCTGCGCACTGTGCGGGCGCAGAACCCCAAGGCCGATATCGACCTGCTGGCCCGGGCCTACGCAGTGGCAGAACGCTGCCACGAGGGCCAGAAGCGCAAGAGCGGGGACCCCTACATCACCCACCCGGTGGCCGTGGCCACCATCTTGGCCGAGATGGGCATGACCGGTGCCATCCTGGCTGCCGCCCTGCTGCACGACACCGTCGAGGACACCGAGTACTCCCTGGAGCAGCTGACCAAGGATTTCGGCGAGGAGATCGCCAAGCTCGTCGACGGGGTCACCAAGCTCGACAAGGTCAAGTTCGGGGACGCCGCGCAGGCCGAGACCGTGCGCAAGATGGTCATTGCGATGTCCAAGGACATCCGCGTATTGCTGATCAAGTTGGCAGACCGCCTGCACAACGCACGCACCTGGCGCTACGTCTCACCGGAGTCCAGCGCCAAGAAGGCCCGCGAAACCTTGGAGATCTTTGCGCCGTTGGCCCACCGCCTGGGCATGAATACCGTGAAATGGGAGCTGGAGGACCTGTCCTTCGCAGCCCTGCACCCCAAGGTGTATGAGGAAATCGTGCGCATGGTGGGGGAGCGGACCCCCGAACGCGAAAAATATCTCTCCACGGTGCGCAGCGCCATTTCCGAGGACATCGCCGCCGCACGGCTCAAGGCCACCGTCAGCGGACGGCCCAAGCACTACTACTCGATCTACCAAAAAATGATCGTGCGCGGCAAGGACTTCGATGACATCCATGACCTCATGGGCGTTCGCGTACTGGTGGACACCGTCAAGGACTGCTACGCCGTGCTTGGCCTGATGCATGCACGGTGGACCCCGCTGCCCGGGCGATTCAAGGACTACATCGCACTGCCCAAGTTCAATCTCTACCAGTCGCTGCACACCACGGTGATCGGCCCCGGCGGCAAGCCGGTGGAAATCCAGATCCGCACCAACGACATGCACCAACGCGCCGAATACGGGGTTGCGGCGCACTTCAAGTACAAGCATGGAGCCGGGCAGGACGCCGGCTCCGTGGAGCGCCAGGACATGGACTGGCTGCGCAGCCTCATGGACTGGCAGAAGGAGACCTCGGACTCCAACGAGTTCCTGGACTCGCTGCGCTACGAGATCAACACCGCAGAGGTCTTCGTCTTCACTCCCAAGGGCCAGATCATGTCCCTTCCGGCGGGCTCGACACCCGTTGACTTTGCCTACGCGGTGCACACCGAGGTCGGGCACCGCACCATCGGGGCACGGGTAAACGGCAAGCTGGTGCCACTGAACAGCGAACTGGACCACGGGGACATGGTGGAGGTCTTCACCTCCAAGGCCGAAGGCGCCGGCCCCAGCCAGGACTGGCAGGGCTTCGTCAAGTCCGCCCGCGCACGGAACAAAATCCGCCAATGGTTCACCAAGGAACGCCGCGAGGAAGCCATTGAGAAGGGCAAGGAGCAGCTGACCCGGGCGCTGCGCAAGAACAACCTGCCGCTGCAAAAGCTCATGACCCACGACGTGCTCTCGGCCGTTGCCCAAGAACTGCGCCACCAAGACATCTCCGCCCTCTACGCGGCTGTCGGCGACGGGCATACCTCTGCACAGAACGTCATTGAGCACCTCTCCGCCATGGTGGGCGGAAAGGACGGAACCGTCGCGGAGGTGCTGGAGGAAACCCCGATCTTCGATGCCCCCGCACGGGCCTCAAACTCCGATGCCGGGGTCATCATCCCGGGTGCCGGCGAAGTGCTTGCCAAGCTGGCACGCTGCTGCACGCCGGTTCCCCCGGACCCGATTCGCGGGTTTGTCACACGGGGCTCCGGCGTCTCGGTGCACCGCATCGACTGCGTGAACTTCAAGGAACTCGAATCACAGCCGGACCGGTTGGTCGATGTGCAGTGGGCGCCGACCAAGTCAAGCGTTTTCCTGGTCGAGATCCAGGTGGAGGCGCTGGACCGCAAATCGCTGCTCTCCGATGTGACCCGGGTGCTATCGGAGAACCACGTGAATATCCTGGCGGCCAGTGTCAGCATCTCCCGCGACCGCGTGGCCTTCTCCAAGTTCGCCTTCGAGATGGGTGATCCGAAGTACCTCAGCCACGTATTGAATGCCGTGCGACGGATAGACGGCGTATATGACGTCTACCGCACCTCCGGAGGCAACCGCCGCTCCTAGGGCGGGTGCCGAGGCCCTTGGCCTTCCTGCCCAAGACGTTCGACTCCATCCCTTTCACCGATGGTTCCTACCGGGCGTTGGCTTCGGTCGCACGTGGCATCAGGGCTGGTGCGATGAACCATGTCCATGACCCTTGGGTGGAGGGGGAATCCGGTGCTAAGCCAGGGCGCGGCTGTTCTATCCGGAAATACCGTGGCCGTTGATCGACGCGGGGTGACCGGCGCGCTGGATTGCCACCTCGGTCATGACCAGGGGGCCTCCGGCCTGCGCCGCAGCGCCAACGGAAGGGTCGCCAGCGAGATCCCCGCGGTGACCAGCAATGCCGTAGGGAATGAAAAACTTGCTGCCAACGCGCCCACCAAGACCGAGCCAACACCGGTTCCCGCGTCGAAGCCCATGTTCCATACCGCGCTGGCCGTTCCATACTGGGCCGGCCGCACCACGGAAAGGGAGAGCAGCAGCGTGAGGTTCTGCAGTCCGCCGTAGGCGATGCCTATCATTGCCATGGCCAGCAGAAACAGGGGCACCTGGGTAGAATCGGGATCCTTCACGGCGCTGGCCGCCATGGCCAGACCAATAACGGTGAGCAGGACCAGCGGCCAGAGGAACGATGTGGTCCCGTATCGGTCGGCCAAAGCTCCGACACCCGACCGGCTCACGGCCGCGGTGGCTGTCAACAGGGCCAAGCCTCCGGTGGTCCCGCCGGACGAAGAACTCATCTGCGGAGCGAAAGTGATCAGGGCGCCACCAGCGAGTGTGACTGCCAAAAGCAGGGTCATGGGCCGCAACAAACCGTCGGGCAGCCCGGGGATCCATCGACGCGGCGCAACGGTGCTGGTTTGATGATCCGGGTCTTCGACGGCGGGGACGAGACCGCGCCGCGCCTGCTGCACTTCGCGCTCACGCAGGGACAGCGCCAGCCGCGGTGCTGCCACGATGCCCAATAGCGGAAGCGTACCGAGTGTGAACACCGTCCAGAATCCCAAGGTATCGGCGAGCCACGGGCCCGCGGGCAACAACAAGAGTTGGGGCACCGCGATCGCGGCCCCGTAAGCGCCGATGGCCGCGCCGTGCCTTGCCGGTGCGACGAGGTGGGCCACCGCTGCGGACCCGGTCACGGTCAGGATCCCGAAGCCGACTCCGCGAATGAGCGACAGGGCAAGGATCCAGCCGAGTTGGTCGGAAATCAGCATCAGCAGGGAAGGTGCGCCGAGCAGAAAGAGCCCGGAGGCGAGCACCCGGCCAGTGCCCAGGCGTTTGAGCACGCGGGGGACAAAACCTTGGGTGAGTACCGTGGCCAGAAGCAGGGCCCCATTGACCAGTCCGGACCCGGCCTCGTCCGCGCCTCCCCGAACGGCCCACAGCGGTGCCATGGGCAAAAGGGCGGCGAAACCGGCGAATCCGGCCGCAGTCAGTGATAGCAATGCCGGCATTCCGGGGGCACGCCACACAGAGGTCTTCAGGGACGGATCGGAACTGTTCACGAGGCCCAACCCTAGCAAGCCCGGGTGCTGATCTCGTTGAAACGCCGGGAGCCGTGACCGATGGACGAATGCGGCACGGAAAAAGCACTCTTCAAATGTTCTGCAAAGCAGCGATGCCATGAAGCCAAGAGCCCCGCGATCGGGTTGATTAAGTGGTACGTAAGACTCCGTCGTGACCGGCTCGTGGGACATAAGCGAGTTGGTACTGTACGCCAACCTCCCGCGGTGCAAGCACAAGGCCGTCCCCCCTGGGCACGGACCACCGTGCACCCAGCGTTCGAATCCTGAACGACACGGGGCTGCGGCTAAAGGATGAAGTCTTCGGCTTCCCGGTCGGGTGACCCGAGCCGGACGAATGATGCACGAAGTGGAAGCCGCCAAAGGAGA
>JAUNVO010000141.1 GCA_030540695.1 Micrococcaceae bacterium
GTGCTCCGGGGTAAAACTTGCCAGCAGCCCGTAGGCGGTTGCGTTGTAGGAGACCATCAACGCGTTGTAGAGCACCGAATGGGATACCACCATCGCCACCGCTCCGACCGGGGCCAACGCCGCCAAGGGCATAAGCGCCACGACCAGAGGCAGGCCAAGGATCGAAAAGGCCAGTATCCGGTATTCGCCCAGCTTCGCCACAAGCACCGGAACCACCAGGGAACCCAGCAATCCTCCAACGGCAATGGTGGAAATGACCAGACCGATCACCTGTGGCGTGAATCCAAGGACCTTCACGAAATACAGGGTTTCCAAGGCAGACCCGAAAGCCAACCCCATGTTTGTGATGGCCGACGAGGAAATCAGTGCTCTGATGGTCGGGTGCTTGATCGTGAATCGAAGTCCCTCGGCGAATGACTGCCTGAAACCAACCCGCGGCGCCGGTAGCGAGTGAGGTGCGGGTGAGGATCCTGTTTGACGAAAGCCCCACAACAACGTGGCAGCGGCGAACAGGTTGGCCGCCGCGGCCACGAACAGCGTGAATGGTGCCGAGATCACTGAGATCAGGATGCCAGCGAGCCCGGGGGAGATGATTCCTGCCGAGGTGTCGACGCTTTCCTTGCGTGCAAAAGCCGAGGAGGCCAAACCGCGACCCACCATGCCCGGTATCGCCGAACCGGCACCCATGGCCCAAAGCATGCCTGCAGCACCGACAAAGAACGAAACGAACACCAGTTGCGGATAGCTCAACACACCCAGCATCCACGCCAGCGGTACCGAGGATATCGACAGCCCCGCAGCCAACTGGGCCCACATCATGGTCTTGATCCGGTTGACCCGATCAAGCATGATGCCTGCGGGGACGGCAAGGAACAAGAAAGCCATGGATTCAGAGGCATTGAGCATTCCGATTTGGGTCGCGTTGGCCCCGAGCGCATAGATTGCCACCAGATCGTTCGCGACGTTCAAAATGCCCGAGGCTACCGCGCCGAAGGCCACGGACAACAGCAGGACGGGGAACCCTGGGACACGCCTGAGCTGCCCGGGGAGCGGTGGTCCGTCGGATTGAACAGGGGCTGATTCGATCGGGGTCTCTTTCACCAAGGCACCCGAGGCACTAGATCCATGGGCACGAGCCTATGGCCGAACTACGCAACTAGCGCGTATCGACATCCTCGAAGACCAGGAACGTCTGGGTGTCCAGCACCCCCGGCATGGCCTGGATCTGTTCAAAGATCACCCTGCGCAGATCCACGTTGTCACGGGCGCGCACCAAGAGGATCACGTCGAAGTTCCCGCCCACCAACCCAATGTGGTGGACTTCGTTCATGGCAGCGAGACGTTCGCGCAGTTCCCGCCACGAGTGCTGGCGCAATTTCAGGGTCACGTATGCGCTGGCGCGCAGCCCGGCGCGCAGGGGGTCAATGACCGCGGTGTAGCGGGTGATGACACCCTCGTCCTGGAGCCTGTTGATCCGGGAGTATGCGTGTGCCCGCGAGACGTGGACCTTCTGCGCCACGGTGGTGACGGACTGGCGCCCGTCCTTGGTCAGTTCCTCCAGGATCCGGCGATCCACCTCATCGAGTCGAACCGAGGGAGTCTCCATGGAAACGTCGCTTTCTGCTTTGTCCAGAAACCATCTTGTAGCAATGGTCACATTTTCAATCTGTCTACGAGAATAGCAATCTCATGCACAGTTTTCCAGAATATTCCGAAAAGCTGGATACATTAACGCCAAAATAGCCATACTTGAGATAAGAACTGACGTGCCGCCCGGTGATCCCCGTGGTGTGCGTCCGACGAAGATACCAGAAAGGCGTGAACCGTGACGAACACCGAACCACGCGATGCAATCGAGCAGGTGAGCAGTAAATTCGGAATCACTCCCGAGGACTACATGCTCCCGGCCCGGACTGAAATCCATATGCTCGATGTCAACGGCAAGTTGCACCCCTCGGGGCAGCAAGGCGCCGAGCCCGGTCACGAGTATCCCTTGCCAAGCCCCAAGGCCTTGGTGGACGCCTACGAGCAGTTGGTCGTCGGACGACGCGTCAATGACCAGAACTCAGCCCTGGTGCGCCAGGGCCGGATGGCCGTCTACCCCTCGAGCCACGGGCAGGAAGCCTGCCAGGTCGCCGCGGCCTTGTGCCTGGGCGAGAACGACTGGATGTTCCCGACCTACCGCGACTCGGTGGCCGTCATGGCCAAGGGCGTTGCCCCCATGGAGGTCATGGTCGGCTTCCGCGGTGACTGGCACTGCGGCTATGACCCGCAGAAGTACAAGGTCTCCGCGCAGGCGACCCCGCTGACCACCCAGCTGCTCCACGCCGTGGGCGTGGCCCACGCCGCTAAGCTGCGCGGCGAAGACACCGTCGTGATCGCCATGTGCGGCGACGGCGCCACCTCCGAGGGCGACTTCCACGAGGCCCTGAACTTTGCCGCGGTCTTCAACCTCCCGGTGATCTTCTTCGTCCAGAACAACCAGTACGCGATCTCGGTTCCGCTCTCCCAACAGTCCGTCGCACCGTCGTTGGCCCACAAGGCAGTCGGTTACGGCATGGCCGGCGAACGCGTGGACGGCAACGACCTGGTGGCACTGCTCTCGGTGCTGGGCCGCGCCGTGCGCCTGGCCCGCGAAGGCAACGGCCCGTTGCTCGTTGAAGCACACACCTACCGCATGCAGGCGCACACCAACGCCGATGACGCGACCCGCTACCGCGAGGATGCCGAAGTCCAGGAATGGATTGCCAAGGACCCGGTGACCCGCATGCGCACCTATCTCGACGAGGCCGGGCTGCTGCCCGAGGAAACCCAGGCGCGGATCACCGCCAGCGCCGAGGCAGTGGCCAAGACGTTGCGCGACGGCATGAATTCGGAAGAAGTCCCGGATCCGGCCGAGCTTTTTGCCTATGTCTACTCGACACCCACCACCCAGATGACCGAGCAGGCGGCCATGCTCGCCGATGAACTCGCCCGCGAGGAGGACGCAAAATGAGCCCCACGTTAACCACTTCTTCGGCCGAGAACGGCAATGTCAGTGCGGCAACTGCCGAGGCTGCGGCACGCACCGCGGACACCGGCCTGAAGCCGGTGACCTTTGCCAAGGCGCTGAACACCGCGATGGCCGATGCCATGGCACTTGAGGATTCGGTCCTGGTCTTCGGCGAAGACGTCGGGGTCCTGGGCGGGGTCTTCCGCATCACCGACGGACTGACCAAGCGTTTTGGCACCGAACGTTGCTTTGACACGCCCCTGGCGGAGTCCGGCATCGTGGGCATGGCCATCGGCATGGCGATGAACGGCATGCGTCCGGTCATCGAGATGCAGTTCGATGCCTTTGCCTACCCGGCCTTCGAGCAAATCGCCTCGCACGTCGCCAAGATGCACAACCGCACCAAGGGCAAGATGAAGCTGCCGATGGTCATCCGCATCCCCTACGCCGGTGGCGTCGGGGGAGTGGAGCACCACTGCGACTCCTCCGAGACGATCTACGCCCATACCCCCGGGCTCAAGGTCTTTACCCCGGCCACGGTGGCCGATGCCTACCTGATGCTGCGCGAAGCCATTGATTCCCCGGACCCGGTCGTTTTCATGGAGCCCAAGAAGCTCTACTGGTCCAAGGAACAGGTCGACCTCGACGCCTTGCGCGTTTCCCACGAGACCGATGCCGTTCCGCCGACCGAGGGCAAGGCCGCAATCGCGCGCTCCGGTACCGATGCCACGCTGATTGCCTACGGGCCCTCGGTCTCCACGGCCATGGCCGCAGCGGAAGCAGCAGCCTTGGAAGGGCGCAACATCGAGGTCATCGACGTGCGCACCATCGTGCCGCTGGACGACGCCACGATCTGTGCCTCGGTGCGCAAGACCGGCCGGGCCGTGGTCATCGCCGAGGCCCCGGGCTTCGCCTCGGTGGCTTCGGAAATCGTTGCCCGGATCCAGGAACGGTGCTTCCATTCCCTGGCGGCACCCGTGCTGCGCGTGACGGGGTTCGATACCCCGTACGCAGCACCGAAACTCGAGAAGTACTACTTGCCATCCGTTGACCGCATCCTGGATGCCGTGGATGCCCTGCAGTGGGAGGAAGGAGCATGAGCGTGAAAACCTTTTTGTTGCCGGACCTGGGCGAGGGATTGACCGAGGCCGAATTGGTGAAGTGGCTTGTTGCCGTTGGCGACACCATCGTCATCGACCAGCCCGTCGCCGAGGTCGAAACAGCCAAGTCAATGGTGGAGGTGCCAAGCCCCTACGCCGGAACCGTGCATGAACTCCACGGCACCGTCGGGGAAATGGTGCTGGTTGACACCCCGTTGTTCTCGGTCGTCGAAGAAGGGGGCTCCGCGCCCGAGAAGGCGCCGGAACCCAAGGAAACCACACCGGTGCGTGAAGTCGCCCAGAGCTACCGCGAGGAAGAGCAGGCAGGCACCAAGCCTCCCGAAGGCGGAGGCTCGGGCAACGTGCTCATCGGCTACGGAACCCCCGAGGGGCTCTCGGCCAAGGCACGCAAGCGCCGCCCGCGCAACGGAACCGCCACCACCGGTGCGCCTGCAGCCCAAGAAGCCGCAGTGGCACCGCGCAACGCACCGTTGGTCATCTCGCCGCTGGTGCGCAAGCTGGCCAAGGAGCGCGGCGTGGATATCGCCACGCTCACCGGCAGCGGCGCCGGCGGTCTGATCCTGCGTGCCGACGTCGAATCGGCCGCAACGAGAAGCGCAGCCCCGGCCGCCACGGCAGCGGCCCCCGTTGCCACATCGGCACAGGCTCCGGTTCCAGCCGCTCCCTCGGCCGGCGCGGCCACCGGTGGCCTTGACGCACGTTCCGGCCTTGCCGTTTCGTCACGGACCCCGATCAATGGAGTGCGCAAGACCATCGCCCAGGCGATGACCCGCTCGCGCAGCGAAATCCCCGAGGCAACGGTGTGGGTCGACGTCGATGCGACCAACCTGTTGCAGATGCGTTCGGCCATGAAGGCGAGCGACCCGAACAACACACCGGGCCTGCTGGCGTTCATTTCGCGCTTCGTCGTTGCCGGGCTGCAGAAGTACCCCGCGCTGAACAGCCGCATTGAAACCAATGACCAAGGCGAATCCGAGATCGTCGGCTTCGACGGAATCAACTTGGGCATTGCGGCGCAGACCGATCGCGGGCTGATGGTTCCGGCCATCCGCAACGCGCAGAAACTCAGCGCACGCGGCATCAACGCCGAGCTCGCCCGGTTGACCGAGGTCACCCGCGCCGGCAAGGCAACGGTCGCCGAACTCACCAGCGGCACATTCACGTTGAACAACTACGGCGTCTTTGGTGTCGACGGTTCCGCTGCCATCATCAACTACCCGGAGGTTGCGATCCTGGGTGTTGGCCGGATCATCGACAAGCCATGGGTGGTCGACGGTGAGCTTGCCGTACGCAAGATGACCGAACTGACACTGGCCTTCGACCATCGCGTGTGCGACGGCGGCACGGCGGCAGGCTTCCTGCGCTTCGTGGCGGATGCCATGGAAAACCCGGCCTCGGCACTGGCGGATCTCTAACAGAACCGCGCCACGCTTGAGCATGACAATGCCCGGGCCATCTGACCACCACGGTCCGATGGCCCGGGCATTGGTGTATCCGGCGGTGGGGTGGGCGTCCGTCGATTTGGCCAGTGGATATGTCCGTTCCGGCTTCAGGTTCGCCGTAGACGCATCTGCGTGGTTGCAACGACAACCCATGCTGGACAGGATTGGGCCGAAAATTCAGGCGATGGTCCGAATCCTTCCTGCGGCAGGGCCGTGGCTACAAGGAACGTAGAGCGAAGGCGCGGAGGAATCGATGATTGCATCTGGAAACGGATGGTTCGCTGCCGGGGTTTGGCGAATTCATCGATCCGCAGCCATCGGATCAGCGGGCCGCTGCTGGGGCTCTATCTTAAATGGCCAACGTACGGGCCAAACGAAAACAGTCGATGCTCAACGCCTGTGTCGGTGACGGCGAACAGGGCCGATCGTTCCGGCGCCGGCCGAACGGCCAGACACCATGCCGTTGCCGCGATTCTCAGGTTTTCCCCAAAGCTACCCATGCGCGTAGCCACTATTTGTTGTTTGACGAGTGCATTCAAGGACATTAGGCTCCGGGCATGGACACTTCACACGCTGGGCCCGCTGTCCCATCAACGGGTCCCGTCCGCGTGAACAAGGCACCCGTGGCCCTTGGCAAGCTGACGTGGGCGGCTTTTGCGGTCGCGTTGATCGCCTTGGTCTCCTCATGGGTGGCCCCAGTCATTGTGGGAACTGTCGCAAGAGACGCGATAGTCCGGCACGACATGGAAAGCTTTTACCTCACTGTGCTGGTTGCGTGGGGACTGGTGATTGTTCTCAACCTCTTGGCCTTGCTCCTGGGCATCATCTGCGCACGGCGGCCAACCGGAAAGGTCCTCTCGGGCGCCGTCATAGCAATCGGTGCCACGGGCATCCTCGGGTTGCTGTTTCACCTGATCCAGACAGGCCAGATCACATATCTCTTTCGATGAAGCTGAACCAGGCGCACGCCGTTATCCAAACACATCGACAAGCGCCCTGACCATCTCCGGCAGTCCGACCGCGGTTCCTCTCCGCAGCGGGGGCGCCACAAAGTCACGAAACCCCGGTTTCGGTTCCCGTGGACCGGCCTGTCGGCTCGCTTGCAGGACGTATTCAAAAAGAATGAGGCCACCTCAAGGAAACAACGATCCATTGCCTCTATGTTTCTTCCACCGGGGGACACGCTTCAAGGCACAGCCGCCAGGGCTCACGATCGGGACATCGGGGATTCTCAACCCGCGCGGATGAGGTCTATGCCTTCTTGGGCACTGACATCAGGCCTTAGGTCGATTTGGGTACGACCATCGTCGATTGCTTGCATCACCGTGACTACGGAATGTATCTCTTCACCGATTTTCATGACCAGGCGCGCCGAATCACCGGCTTGAGCGGCCTCCGCCGTCACGGTGCGAAGCACGGCCGCCCCATCCTTGGTGAACGTCACGTCAACGGTGTTCGGCCCCTGGCCTTCGGCGACGGTGGCATCTTCAACACCGGCCCGTTCGAATGTGAATGTAAGCATAAGGTTTTCGCCCATGACCGCAACGCAGTTAGGGTCTGCTTCCTCAAAGCACACATCTGCTGCAGCGAACTCGATCGCTCCGCCGGTAGCCGACCCTGCGTCGTTGCTACCCACTCCAGCGGAACACGCACCGAGCGAGAACAAGGCACAGACGAGCAGAAAGTATTTGGGGATTCGAAAATTCATGAAGGACCTTTCTTCGGTGCAATGGTGGAATGCCGGCAGGGGGTCGCGTTCCACCCTAGGGGACCTGACAAGCACAAACCAGTATCGGTTGATCAGCATTGGATGATGCACCGTTTCAACGCTTGCCTACCATTTCGATGAGCGTTCCACTCCGGAACTGCCCGAAGCAGGGGGGGCGATGGTACCGTCCTTGTACCAAAAACCTTCGCGTCAAATGTGCAGACAATCGCGAGCGTGGTTACCCGCGGACAATCACTGCAGCTCTCAGAATTCGGGAACTTCGCGACGGTCCCGCCGATGCTGTGGACCGTGCCAGCATGGGCACGAACGCATGCAGATGAAGAAGAACGGCGAACCGACGGCCGTGTTGATTGGGCACGAAGATTTTTGAACTGCCGGAGCAAGGGGAAATGGTCCCTGAAATCGCGGTGTACCGGGCCGTCAAGCCAGCTGATGACGGCGGGTTCATCACTCTGGGTGAACTGCGTGCCGAGCCCGAAGAGTGGGTCCCTACGGCATTGAAACCACCACGACCGCGGCCGCCGCAGGACTCAGAGGTCTTGGCCCTGGAATCCGACGCCGCATTCTTTCCGGCGTTGCCGAACTTGACCAGGCACCCCGTCCCTCTGGCGACCAAAAGCCGGCCGGCGACATCCCTGTTGGGCGGATCCGCGTGGGTGCCTACCGAATACCTTGCGAAGGTGTCGAGAAAATTCTCGTCATTGCCGCGTTCCGGGCTGCCCACCGTCGCAAAGCCTCAAAATGCCCATCCGGCCGCTTCATGGTTACTTTCGCAGCCGAAATTTCGTGCATCCGCTACGCCCATCACCGACGGGGGGTGCCGGTGGCAGAACGTGCAGAAGCACTGTTCCGGAGGTCCTCGGCTTCGATGAGCTCCAATTTGCGGTACGGCGCTCCCGCCTGCTGCTCCTTCGTGGTGCCTCGTGATCCAAGGATACCGGCGGTATTGAAAGGACATTTGACCTGCAAAGACACTACCCTTCCGGGTGGTTGCAAAGTTGCGGCATGTGGATGATGCGATTTCCTTGCTTTGG
>JAUNVO010000142.1:0-6766 GCA_030540695.1 Micrococcaceae bacterium
TGCCACTACGGCACTCGGGCTATTCGGGGGCCGCAGTTTCCGGATCGCCACCGGCAATCCGTCCAGGGTGTGTGGCGGGTTGTTGGGACGCGACATGAGCAACCCATAGCCCAGGCCCCGGCCAACCATGGCGTTGACCAACACCACCTGCGGCAGCGAGTAGGCCACGTGGGGATGAAGCCCGGCATCGGAAAAGAGCTTGCGGGTATTTTCGGTGCTGGGGCTGGATTCGTAGTTCACCAGCGGTTCGGCTTCCAAATCCGCCAGGTCGATCGACTCCCTGGAAGCGAGCGGATGGTCCGGATGCAGAACAACCTCGAGTTGCGTTTCATAGATAGTGCGTTTGGAAAATCCGGTGGGAAGGAAGAGGTCGTAGACCAGCGCCATATCGAGTTCCCCGTTTTCCAGCGCCGGGAGCAAATCATCGTGGGTACCCACGTGCACCGACACCTCGATTCCCGGATGGAGGGTTCGGAACCCCTCAAGCATCGAAGGCACCACATGGCTGGCAAACGACGCGAAGCACCCAACGGCCACCGGGCCGCGCAGAGAGCCGCCCGCGCGCGGAAAAGAATTCGCCAGCTCCACGGCATCGGCGACGATACGTGCAGCACGCACGGCAAAATCCTGTCCCGCCGGAGTCATCCACACTCCCCGCGATTTCCGCCTAACGCACAGTTGCTCCCCCACGAGCCTCTCGACCGCGCTGATCGCCTGGGAAAGGGCCGATTCGGAGATCGACAGGGCGGCCGCCGCCGAACCAAGGGTCGGGTGCCGCGGAAGTTCGGCCAGCATTTCCAGTTGTCGGAGTGAGAATCGAGCCATTATTAATCTCTATCAAATTAGTAGTGCACTTAAATGAAGTTTACCTAATCTCTGTGGACTGTAACACTTGGAGGTGACACCGCCGAGCGGCAGGCGTCGGCCCATGCCCCCACGCTAGTAGCCACTGGCCATTTTCACCATGCAAGACCTGCTCGAAGAGGAGCACCATGAGTACCGCCAACTCCCGCACCCAGTCCCAGCGCAGCAATCAGCGACGGGTCGCTTTTGCCACGATCATCGGCACGACCATTGAATGGTACGACTTCTTTATTTATGCCACCGCCGCCGGACTGATCTTCGCCGATCTATTCTTCAAGCCAGCCGGCGCAGAAATTGGTTTGCTGCTTTCCTTTGCCTCCGTAGGAATTTCCTTCCTGTTCCGCCCGCTGGGCGCCTTCCTTGCGGGTCACTACGGCGACAAGATCGGCCGACGCGCCATCCTGGTGATCACCCTGATCATGATGGGATCAGCGACAACCCTTATCGGGGTTCTTCCCACCTACGCAACGGCCGGGGTATTGGCCCCGGTCCTCCTGCTGACCTTGCGTATCATCCAGGGCATCTCAGCCGGCGGGGAATGGGGAGGCGCGGTCCTGATGGCCGTGGAGCACGCACCCAAGGATCGCCGTGGGCGCGCCGGAGCCTACCCACAGCTCGGTGTGCCACTGGGCATGCTGCTGGCCTCGGGAACCATGGCCCTGATGACCGGCGTCATTTCCCCGGGTGAGCAATTCGTTGAGTGGGGCTGGCGGGTACCATTCCTGCTCAGCTTCGTCTTGATCGTTGTTGGATACCTGATTCGCCGGACGGTCGACGAATCCCCGATCTTCGAGGAAATAGCGACCAAGAAAGCCCAAACCAAGGTGCCCATCGTTGAGCTTTTCCGCAAGCACTGGCTTCTGGTCATCCTGGCCGCGCTGGTCTTTGCCGGAAACAACGCCGCTGGCTACATGACCACCGGCGGATTCATCCAGGCCTACACCACGGACCCCGACGGGCCTATTGGCTTTGAGCGCACCCCGGTGCTCATCGCGGTGTCATTCGCCGCCGTGATGTGGTTCATTTTCACGCTGCTCTCGGGCTACCTGGCCGACAAGATCGGACGCAAGCGCACTTACCAAGTAGGATTCGCCGCGTTGATCCTGGTACTTTTCCCGCTTTTCTGGATGGTAAACACTGCTTCACTGGGTATGCTCTACCTTGCCTTGGCGCTCTTCGCAATCGGTCTTGGGCTGACATATGGTCCTCAGGCGGCCCTGTATTCCGAAATGTTCCCGGCTTCGGTTCGATTCTCCGGGGTTTCAATTTCCTATGCGCTGGGTGCAATCATTGGCGGGGCATTCGCACCGATGATTGCCACGGCCTTGGTCCAGGCCACTGGCGGAACCACCGCGGTTTCCATCTATCTGGTCACCATGGCGCTCATCGGACTGGTTGCCGTTACCGTGCTCCGGGACCGCAGCGGCATCGACCTGTCAATCAAGAACCAGGCAGAACAGGAAGTCGGTGCCACCATCTTCGACCGGCGCATACCGGCCACTGATCCGCTGGCATCCCGACACGATTAGCACCTCCGGCCACGGAGCATCGCTCCGCAGCCCAAGCACCACCATCTTCAGGCCCGTGGCCGCTGCACCCGATTGCGTATTGGGCAAGCAGCGGCCACGGCCTTTTGCGCCCCGGTGCCCCCGACATGCCCCACCGCATTCCCGTTTCGCACCGAAGCCAGGACCATCGCATGGATACGTTCCCGCGAGGCGAGGGGCCACGCGCGACCGTAGGGATCAAAGCTCCGTAAAGAAGCAGGCCACCACCCCACTGGCCCGCACCGACTGGCTGGAATCGGCGGAAAGAACCGAACACAGCTGCGCCCGCGGAAGCCGGTAATGCGGTTTCCGCGGGCGCAACTATGTTCTGCAATTATCGGCGATGCCCTACCGGGCTCACGAAGCCGGACTACTGAATCCTAGTAAGGACGGAACTCGCTGACCATGGGGCAGTCAAACGGGTCGCGTGCCGAAAGCCCGACCTTGTTCAGGTAGGTGATGACCTGACCGTAGGACTGGGTCACCGTGGCGACGGTGTAAGGAACCTTGAGTTCGTGGCAGTACTCGCGCACGATCTCGGCAACACCGGCGAGATTGGCCCTGGGCATCGCGGGGAACAAGTGATGTTCGACCTGGTAGTTCAATCCCCCGAAGACATGCGACAGGACGCTGTTGCCCCATTTGGAGCGCGCCATGACATTACGGCTGGTCAATACCTGCCGGGAGAAGAAATCGATGCGCGACTCTTTGGGGATCATTGGCATGCCCTTGTGGTTCGGCGCAAACGACGCCCCCATGTAGACACCAAACACTGCCAGCTGCACGCCGATGAACGCCGAGGCGATGCCGATGGGCAGGAAGATATAGATGGCCGCGATGTAGAGGGCAAGCCTGATGGAGATCGTAATGATTTCGCGGCGTCGATTCTTGACCCGTTCACCGGTGAACAGGTACTTGATCGACTGGATATGCAGGTTGAAGCCTTCCAGGGTCAGCAGCGGGAAGAACAAGTAACCTTGGCGCTCGGTGATCCACTTCAGGAAGCCCTTTTGCTTCTGGGCGTCCTCGGTTTGGAACGAGATCGTGTCCCACTCGATATCCGGGTCCTTGCCGATGGTGTTCGGCATGGCGTGGTGTTTGTTGTGTTTGTTCATCCACCATTGGTAGCTGATGCCGACAACGATGTTGGCAAGGAAGCGACCGATCCTGTCGTTCGCCGGGCCTGAGGTCAGGATCTGACGGTGCGAGGCCTCATGGGTGAGGAACGCGAACTGGGTCAGGATGACACCGATGGCAGCGGCAATGAGGAGCTGGAACCAGCTGTGCCCCAAAAGCACGAATCCGGTGACTGCCCCGCCCAACAAGAGGACCAGCACGCTCGAGAGCACCAAGTAGTGCCCCTTTCGGCGTCCCAGCAATCCGGCATCGCGAACCCGGATTTTCAAGTGACGGTAATTGTTGGCTCCGGCGGAACCACGCGCCACGCGTTGCTTCGGTGCCGGGTTGGAAAGGGTGGAACTCGTACTGCTCAAGGGTCACTCCCGAAAAGCGAGTAGGGCGACGATTTCAGTCGAAAGAACTGAAAGTCTCGGTTCCTATGTCTATGAGCTTACGCGCTACGCATGTGTAGCGCCTGATCGTTGCGGGATGAGACTAATTAACTGATTCAGCCTCCGGCATGGGCCCGTGGCCAATGGCAGGGATGGGACCAAAAACCGCGTGTTCACAGTCATGTGAATCGATGGGGCCGGATACCGACATATAACACTTCAAGAATATATCATTTGTGTCACTACCCTTTGCGGAGGTGCGCGCCGGGCCGGTTTCTGGGTCCCGGAGCGGTCCCGCGTGCCGCTCCGGGACCCATGGCTACCCTCCGGCGCCAAAAAAGCAACCGGTCGCCACGGCGAAGCCCCGGTTCTCGGGAGTTCCCCGTGCTAGATCCCGGCGGCCCTCTCCGCGGATTCGACGACGTTTGCCAACAACATGGCCCGAGTCATTGGACCGACGCCTCCCGGATTGGGTGAAATCCAGGATGCAACCTCCGCGGCCGCCGGTTCCACGTCTCCGGTGACAACCGCTTTGCCGTTTTCGTCGTTGACACGCGAGACGCCGACATCAAGCACAATGGCGCCGGGCTTCAGGTCCTTGGCCTTGATCATGTGTGGCTGGCCAGCAGCAGCAATAACAACATCTGCCTCGGCAAGGTGCTTGGGCAGATCGGTGGTGCCGGTGTGGGCCAGGGTGACGGTGGCGTTGACCTCGCGCCGGGTCAGGAGCAAGCCGATGGGTCGCCCGATAGTCACCCCTCGGCCAACGACCAACACGTTTTTGCCGTTTAGTTCGATGTCGTATCGCGCCAGCAACTCGACGCAACCCTTGGGGGTACACGGAAGCGGTGAGGCCATGGGCCTGTTGACGTTGGCGACCAACCGGCCGAGATTCATCGGATGCAGCCCGTCGGCGTCCTTGTCCGGGTCCATCGCTTCGAGGACCGCATCCTGGTCGATGTGTTTGGGCAGCGGCAGCTGAACGATGTAGCCGGTGCATTCCGGATTGGCGTTGAGCTCGCGCACCTTGGCCAGCAGCTCGTCCTGCGTGGTGTCCTCGGGAAGATCCACACGGATCGACTTGATTCCGACCTCGGCACAATCCTTGTGCTTGCCCCCCACGTACCAAGTCGATCCCGGATCGGAACCGACCAGGATGGTGCCGAGCCCGGGGATGATGCCGCGGTCGGCCAATGCCGCGACGCGTCCTGTCAATTCGGCCTTGATGGCCTTTGCTGTTGCCTTGCCGTCAAGAATCTGTGCAGTCATGCTGGTGGTGCTCCGTTCAGGAAAATGTTTGCGTGCGCGTGCCGCTTTGGTTACCGGTGGCCGCTTACCAGTCTTCAAGGCCTTCGTAGAGCGGAAAGGCCCGTGCCAGGGCGTTTACCCGCTCCGAAAGGGCGGCTTTGTCTGAATTTCCGCCATCGCGCAAGGCAACACCGATGATGTCAGCAACCTCGGTGAAGGCTGCAATGTCGAAACCGCGGGTCGCCAGCGCGGGGGTGCCGATGCGCAATCCCGAGGTGGTCATCGGCGGACGGGGATCGAATGGAACCGAATTGCGGTTCACGGTGATACCGATTTCGTGCAGCAGGTCTTCGGCTTGCTTCCCATCAAGCTCAGAATCGCGCAGGTCGACCAGCACCAGGTGGACGTCGGTTCCACCGGTCAGCACCGAGATACCCGCGCCCGAGACGTCACCGGCGGTGAGTCGCTCAGCCAGGAGCCTGGAACCGTCCAAGGTCAATTTCTGGCGCTGTGCGAATTCCTCGGACGCCGCGATCTTGAAGGCCACCGCCTTGCCGGCGACCGCGTGCATCAACGGCCCTCCCTGGTGGCCGGGAAAGACGTTGGAGTTGATCTTCTTGGCCAGCTCCGGATCATTGCATAGGATCAGGCCCGAGCGTGGACCTGCGAGGGTCTTGTGCACCGTGGAGGTGACCACGTCGGCAAACGGGACCGGGTTCGGGTGCAGGCCCGCGGCGACAAGCCCCGCGAAGTGTGCCATGTCCACCCAGAGCTTGGCCCCGACCTCGTCGGCGATGGACCGGAAGGCCGCAAAATCAAGTTGGCGCGAATACGCGGACCAACCCGCGATGATCACGTCGGGGCTCTCTGCGATTGCCTGGGTGCGGAGCTTGTCCATGTCCACGCGGAAGGTGTCGGGTTCGACCTCGTACGCGGCTACTTCGTAGAGCTTTCCGGAGAAGTTCAGCTTCATGCCGTGGGTCAAGTGCCCGCCGTGCGCAAGGGACATGCCCATGATCTTCTGACCGGGGTTGATCATTGCCGAAAGGGCGGCCGCGTTGGCCGAGGCACCCGAGTGCGGCTGGACGTTCGCGAACTTGGCGCCAAAAAGGGATTTCACGCGCTCGATGGCCAAGTTCTCTGCCACGTCAACGTGTTCGCAGCCGCCGTAGTAGCGGCGGCCCGGGTAGCCCTCGGCGTATTTGTTGGTCAGCACGGAGCCTTGGGCTTCGAGGACCGCGCGGGGTGCGAAGTTCTCCGAGGCAATCATTTCAAGGGTGTCGCGTTGGCGGCCCAGCTCTAGCTTCAGCACTTCCGCGATTTCCGGGTCAAGCTCGGCAAGGGACTGGTTGGTCACGGGATTCTGGCTCATGGTTGTTGAACTCCAGTGGGTGAGGGTTGGTCTTCGGGCAGGTTCACATTGCGAATCGTTCAACCCCCGGACCCAGGCGCGCGGTCCGTGGTTAGCTCGTGTGCCGCTCCCCGGTGGTTCATCCCACCCAACGCCAGTTGCGACACCATCAATATTAGTCCGAAGAGCAGCACGGCAGGGACTGTTACATCCCCAAAAACCTGGACCCATGCCAGATCCACAGG
>JAUNVO010000142.1:6866-8304 GCA_030540695.1 Micrococcaceae bacterium
CTTGCCCCGATCCGGCGTGCATGTAGCGTGACTACGTGAGCCCCAACGAATTCATCGTGTCCATTTCCTGTCCCGACCGTCCGGGCATTGTCCATGCCGTCTCGGGAGCCCTGCTGCAAGCGGGTTGCAACATCACCGAGTCCCGGCAATTCGAAAGCCCTGAGACCCACAATTTCTTCATGCGCGTGGCTGTGGCCACCGCGCAGGAAGTCGGTGCGATCCGCAATGCATTAGGACCGGTCAGGAAGGAATTCGGGATGGATCTCGGGATTGCCGCAGCCGGCTCCAGGGTGCGGACCTTGATCATGGTGTCCAAGGAAGGACACGCGCTCAACGACCTGCTCTTCGCCCAGCATTCCGGCACGTTGCCGATCGAGGTCCCCGTGATCGTCTCCAACCACCTGGATCTGAAGCCCTTGGCCGATTTCCACGGTATCGAGTTCATCCATCTACCGGTGAGCACAACGACCAAGGACCAGGCCGAGGCGCAGCTGCTGGCCCTTGTCCAGGAGAATGACATCGAACTGGTCGTCCTGGCCCGCTACATGCAGATCCTCTCCGATGACCTGTGCCGGGCGCTCAACGGCCGAGCCATCAACATCCACCACTCTTTCCTGCCCTCCTTCAAGGGCGCCAAGCCATACCACCAGGCCCATGCACGCGGGGTGAAACTGATTGGTGCCACCGCCCACTATGTGACCGCCGACCTCGACGAGGGGCCGATCATCGAACAGGAAGTCATCCGCGTGGACCATGCACGCACAGCCGGACAGTTCGTGGCGATGGGCCGTGACGTCGAGGGGCGCACGCTCACTCGAGCCGTGGCCTGGCATGCCGAGCGCCGGGTCATGCTTGACGGCTACCGCACGGTGGTCTTCTCCTAGGCCCGTCACCGGATCCGCGTTGGATCATTTCACGAGGGATGGTTCCACGGTAGCCCCTTCTTTCATGGCACCGCGCCGACGCGTTCCCTTCAGTGCTCGCAGGGCGCTGAGGATGGCCACCAGGTCCACGACTTCCTGGCTCAGCGCACCGGCGATCGCCGGCAACACCCCGGTGGCAGCCACGAGCATGAGTATCACTGAAATGATGATTCCCAGCCAGATGGACTGCAAGGCGATTTGTACGGTGTCCTTGCCGATCCGCACCGAATGGGCGACGCGGGATACATGTTCGGTCATGATAACCACATCGGCGCTTTGCGAGGCCGCAGTGGAGCCACGGGCCCCCATCGCGATGCCGACATCCGCAGCGGCCAGCACCGGGGCGTCGTTGACCCCGTCGCCGACCATCATCACCGGCCGGTGAACCATGCCCTGCACAAAGGTGACCTTGTCCTGGGGAAGGCATTCCGCTTCCACCCTGTCCAGCCCGACCTCGGCGGCCACGTGCTCGGCGGTGGCGCGTTGGTCACCGGTCAGCACCAGCATCTCCACGA
>JAUNVO010000143.1 GCA_030540695.1 Micrococcaceae bacterium
ACCTCGTTTTGTGTGCCGAGCCAGCTTTGGGTAGTCTAGGGGAGCTGGAAACAGCGAAATGGACACGTGCCAGAGCGGCCGAATGGGCTTCACTGCTAATGAAGTGTCGGGGTTAAACTCGACCGGGGGTTCAAATCCCCCCGTGTCCGCTGAAATGGCCTCGATTTCTTCGGGGCCATTTTCGTTTAAGCGGCTATGCGTTCAGCCGAAAAGCAGCCGCCCGGACCTTTCGAGAACCACAAAACTGTGTTCCGCGGGAAACGGTGACTGGAACCAACCGCATGCTTCCGGCGTCGTGACTTCTACTTCTCGCCATCGCCGAAGGCATTGAGCAAGGTGCGCACCATCTCGTCGGGAAGGCCAGTATGGCTGACAACGATGCTCGTTGCCTCGTCCATCTCGCCCAGGCGCAAGTGCTCCAAAAGTTCCGAACGCTCGGGCTCATCCAGGTCGTTGATGCTGAATTTCACCACTCCGTCCGGTCCCTGTCCCTCAAAGCTGAAATCGGCGATGTTGGAGGTTTCAGCGCTGTTCCCGCCCAAGGGCGAGGCCGCAAGCATCCGCAGGATCTCTACTTGTTCGAGCCCCGAGTGCTTGGCGATGAGGGCCGCGGCGCCGGGGAGGTCTTGGTCGCGGACCAGCGAAAGGAACTGGTCGTATTCGGCAGGTGGCAAGTCCTCGCTGGCAAATTCGCGTGATTCACCGTTCACCAAATAGGAAACCTTGAATTGGGTGGATGTCTGCTCAGCGTCGCTTCCAAATTCCTCGGCCCATTCGCTGGGCACCACCCAAGGATCATCGCCAGGAGTCTCCGGGGCTTGGCCCACCGGGAGCTTCGCGGCGGCATCGAGTTCCGTCGCAGCCGGCT
Organism: Micrococcaceae bacterium; assembly: GCA_030540695.1. Taxonomy (GTDB): domain Bacteria; phylum Actinomycetota; class Actinomycetes; order Actinomycetales; family Micrococcaceae; genus Paeniglutamicibacter. The sequence continues at coordinate 869 of JAUNVO010000143.1, forward strand.
GCTCGGCCGCCTTGGCCGCTTCGCGCTCGGCTTCGAGCTGCTGGCTGATGGTTGGACCGGCCACGGGTTCATGGCGCACCTGGGGGAAACGTTCAAGACTGCGCACGGCAACGATGCTGGCTTTGTACCCTTCACCGGTCATCGCCTTGTAGTTTTGGACCGCTGCCATGAAATCACCCTGCGCCAATGACTTGTAGACCGCACGGTGGCCCTCCGCCGTCAGCTTGGAGGCCACGAGCTGCGCTGATTCCGGCGTGATGGCGGCGGCGACCTCGGCCGAATTCTTGATGCGCAGCTTCCGCAATCCCAACCAGGCTAGTCCGACAATGAGCAGCGGGACGAGAACCCAGAGCAGTGTTTCCATACCTCTAGACTACGGCCCGGCGGGACCCAGCGCTAAGTTGACCGCCCATCCCCTACCCAGCCACGCCAAGGACAAACGGGAGCACCCCCGGTGCCCCTGCTTCGCGCAGGGTCCTTGCGGCTTCCGTCAGCGACCATCGGCTGTCGGCCAAGTCATCGAGCAACAGGACGGGGCCCGGGGCCCCGGCCAGGTGCCCGGCCATCTCGGCGGGAACAACAAACTGGTCCCAGACGGCGGCAAGCCGGAACGCCGAGTTTCCGCCGGAGTCGCCTCGCGGACCCTGGTCCCTGTATTCCAGCTGTCCCAAGTAGGGCAGCTGCCCGACGCTTGAAATTCCCTGGGCGAAAGACCCGATGAGTTGCGGGCGGGAACGCGATGGCATGGAAATGACCGCCACCGGCCGGTTCGACCATTTCCATTCGCTGAGAACTTTCACGCATGCCTCGAGCATGGCCTGGGGAATTGGGGCATCCGGCTCATCACCGCTTTGCAGCAAGGCACGCAACCTGCCACCCCAGCCCAGATCCGTCAGCCGGGCCAAGGCCCGTCCGTCCTCGGCCTGGAACTCCGGCTTGATCTTGCCCTTTAGCGGGACACCGAGCTTTTCCATGCCGCCGGGATACATCCGCCGCGCCTCGACCAACGCGCCTACCCGGCCCAACGCCGTCTGTGCGGAGTCCTTCGCCGATTCCTGGATGTCGTCGCTGAACCAGATCCCTGCGCAGTTGTCGCACCTTCCGCAGGGGGCCGCCGCCGGGTCATCGAGCGCCCGGGAAAGGAATTCCATGCGGCAGGTCTTCAGGTTTTCATAGTCCAGCATTGCGTTCTGCTCCGCCACACGGGCCGCAGCCACCCGCCGGTAGCGGTCGGCGTCATAGAACCACTGGGCATTGGACCGGATCCATCCGCCCGAGACGCGTTCGACGGCGCCGTCCACGGCCAGGACCTTGAGCAACAACTCAAGCGGGGTCCGTTTGATGTTGACACGTGCCTCGAGCGCAGGCACGGAAAGCGGCCCCTGCGTGGCGCCGAGTTCTTGCAGCACCGCGTGTGCCTTTTGTTCGTCCGGCATCGAGCTGGTGGCGAAATAGCGCCAGATATCGCGGTCCTGCGGGCCCGGAAGCAACAAGACATCTGCGTTGATGCTGCCACGGCCGGCACGGCCGACCTGCTGGTAGTACGCCACCGGTGAGCTCGGTGCCCCCACATGGATGACGAAACCCAGATCGGGCTTGTCGAAACCCATGCCCAACGCGCTGGTGGCCACCAAGGCCTTGACCTCATTATTTTTCAAGGCATTTTCGGCACGCTGGCGTTCCTCGGTGTCGGTGCGCCCGGAGTAGGCCAGCACCTGGTGGCCGGCCTCGGCCAGCAGCCTGGTGATGTCTTCGGCCGCCGAGACCGTCAAGGTGTAGATGATTCCCGAGCCATGGAAATCATTGAGGTGGGTGAGCAGCCAGGCGAACTGCGAACGAGGCGAGGGAAGGCGCAGCACCCCCAACCGCAAGGATTCGCGGGCCAATGAACCGCGCAGGGTGAAGACCTCGGCGCCTCCGACGGCCAACTGCTCCTGCACGTCATCGACAACGCGCTCGTTGGCGGTGGCAGTGGTGGCCAACACCGGGATGTTGCCGGGCAGCGCGTTGATCAGGTCCTTGATGCGGCGGTAGTCGGGACGGAAGTCATGTCCCCAGTCGGAGATGCAATGCGCCTCGTCAATGACCAAGAGGCCCATCCTCTGTATGAGGGTCGGCAGTTGCGTGTCGCGGAACACCGGGTTGTTCAGCCGTTCCGGGGACACCAGCAGCACATCCAGTTGGTCATGGGCGAGCTTGGAGGCAATGGTTTCCCAGTCCAAGGCGTTGGCGGAGTTGATGGCCTCGGCCCGCACCCCGGCGCGTGATGCCGCCGCGACCTGGTCACGCATCAGTGCAAGCAAAGGAGAGACGATCAGCGTCGGGCCCGCGCCGCGGGCGCGCAACAGCAGCGACGCCACGAAGTACACAGCGGACTTTCCCCAACCGGTTCGCTGCACCACCAGGGCACGGCGACCGCCGGCGACCAATGCCTCGATGGCCTCAAACTGGCCGTCGTGGAATTCCGCGTCGCCCCTGCCCACCAGGGAACGCAGGATGGAAGTGGCTGCGGAGCGCAAGTCCGCCGTGGTGCTGGGTGTGTTGGCATCCATGGACCCCAGTATTCCAGTGTGCACCGACACTTGCCCGCACCCTATGGCACTGCTCACCTTGCCTGCGTCGATTCCTTGCGGCGGGACGCCAACCGGATAAGCTCGGGAGGGTGAGTGTGGAAATCGATCTTTCTGAGTCTTTCAAGGCCTACGACGTGCGCGGCATCGTCGGGGCCACCATTACCGCCGAGGCGGTCGAGGCCATTGGCGCGGCATTTGTCGACGTGCTGGGCTTGTCTGGACGCGATGTGTTGGTCGGCGGAGATATGCGTCCGTCCTCCCCCGAATTTTCCGCGGCCTTCGCGCGCGGGGCCGCCTATCGCGGCGCCAACCCGAAGATGCTCGGGCTGATCTCCACCGACGAGCTCTACTTCGCCGCCGGATCACTTGATTGCGCCGGGGTCGTGTTTACCGCCAGCCACAACCCAGCCGCCTACAACGGTATCAAGATGGCCAAGGCCGGGGCCGTCCCGGTTTCTTCAGATACAGGCCTGTACGAAATCCGGGATCTGGCGCAGACCTACCTCGACGAGGGCCTTCCGGTTTCCTCCGAAGCACCCGAGGGGACCATCACCGAATACGATGTGCTGGCCGATTATGCGGCTTATCTGCGCTCACTGGTGGACCTTGGGGACATCCGCCCCTTGAAGGTCGTGGTCGACGCGGCAAACGGCATGGGCGGGCTCACCACCCCCGCGGTCCTGGGCGACACCCTCCTGCCAGGCCTGCCACTGGACATCATCGAGATGTACTTCGAGCTCGATGGGACATTCCCCAACCACCCGGCCAACCCGCTGGAACCGGAGAATCTGCGCGATCTGCAGGCCGCCGTGATCACCCATGGTGCGGATATCGGCCTGGCCTTCGACGGTGATGCCGATCGCTGCTTCGTCATCGATGAAAAGGGCGACCCCGTCTCCCCCTCGGCGATTACCGCGCTGGTTGCGGTGCGCGAGATAGCCCGCGCGCAGTCCTCCGGCGAACAGACCCCGGTGATCATCCACAACCTGATCACCTCCCGCGCCGTTCCCGAAGCGGTCACCGCGGCCGGTGGACGCCCGGTGGTGACCCGGGTGGGCCACTCCTTCATCAAGGCCGTGATGGCCGCCGAAGGTGCCGTCTTTGGCGGAGAGCACTCCGCACACTACTACTTCCGTGATTTCTTCAATGCGGATACCGGCATGCTGGCAGCCATGCATGTGTTGGCTGCGCTGGGCCACCAAGACACCGTGCTCAGCGAATTCGCCGCCGAGTACGAGCCGTATGTCTCTTCCGGGGAGATCAATTCCGAGGTGGAGGACAAGGCCGGCGCCGTTTCACGCGTGCTTACGGAATTCGCTATCGGACATGGGAAGAGTCCGGGGAACCAGGGCGTCATCGGCACCGCATGCCACCCGGATTTGGCGGGGCATGAAACAGTGGTTAGTACGTTGGATGGTACGACGGTGACGGCAGCAGACGGATCATTTTGGTTCAACCTCCGCCCATCCAACACCGAACCCTTCCTCCGTTACAACGGGGAAGCCATTGACACCAAGACCATGGAACTCGTCCGCGACGGAGTTCTGGACATCGTCAGGAGCAACGCATGAGCACCCCAGAAAACAAGATCGCCGAACTCGACGCCGCTGCCCAGGCAGAGCTGAACAAGGTCCTGGGCACCGCCTTGGGCGTGGCCCGCGAGCAGCTCGAAGAGCAGGGGGTATTCCTGCCCTTCGCCATCGCCGTTGAGCCCGCCACCGAGGAAAATGCCGAACCGGAACTGCGACTGCTCGCCGTCCAGCCCGCCGAGGACCCGGAAAATCCCGAGGCGGACATCGACGCCGAGGTCATGATGGCCGACCTTGTCCAGCTACTCAACGACCAGCGCGAGACCTTCAACGCGGTCGCGTTCGTCTCCGATGTCACGCTGCTGGATGAGGGCAAGGACGCGGTCCACGTTCTGGCAGAGCACCGCGACGGCGGCTCTGTCGCCATTGTCCAGCCGTACACCGCACCTGATCCGGAAACCGGGATCTGGGAGTTCTCCGAGCCCAGCGCCGAGGCAGGCCAGCTTCAGGTCTGGATCTAGCCTCCATACCTCGGTTGGCCCGTGGCCCGGTACCGCACTCGCGGTTCCGGGCCACGGTTCTTTGTCCGTGCGGCCAGTGTGGCTCGGCACAGATTGCTGCACCCCGGCCCTGCACCTGCGAGAATAGGTCACGTGAAGCTCAGCGCCTTCGCAGATGTCTGTCTGCGCACCTTGATGTTTCTCGGCTCCCGTCGTGACCAGCTGGTCACCACCAAGGAAATCGCCGAGAAAATCGGTGTGCCCTACAACCATGTCGCCAAGGCGGTGGTGGAGTTGCGCAAGCGCGGAGCCCTTGATGTTGCGCGCGGACGCTACGGCGGTTCCCAAATCACCGACCTCGGTCTTGCCCAGCGTGTGGGCACCCTCATGCGTGACCTCGATCTTCGCGAGGACGTAGTCGACTGCGTTTCCGAAGCAGGGATCCCGTGCCCATTGATCGCAGCCTGTTCGCTGCGCAGCGCCTTGCGCCGTGCGCGCGAGGCGTTCTATGCCGAACTCGACCTGCTCAGTGTCGAGGATCTCACCGTGAGCTCCAGCAAGACCTTTTTGCCAATCCCCGCACTCCCTTAAGTCGCCACGAAGCCTGGTTTTCCGCTGCATTACGCGCCTTCAACTTGGCACGGCCCGGAGCGGATCCCGCGCCCGCGCCCCCCTTCGCACAGCCACTTCAACCAAACGCGAGTCATTGATTTGCTTCGTACTTCTACTACCTGTAGAAATGAATTATCAATCTTGCATGAACGATGCAAGATAAGAGCCCAGTTCGTCAAGGAGCCCCCAAGATGCTTTCCGAGAAGTCCCGTCCGGTCATCGAAGCCACGCTGCCAATCATTGGGGAGCGCATTTCCCACATCACCCCGAAGTTCTATTCACGGATGTTTGCAGCTCGCCCGGAACTCCTTGATGGCCTGTTCTCCCGCTCCAACCAGAACAACGGCACCCAGCAGCAGGCACTGGCCGGTTCCATCGCCGCTTTCGCCAGCCACCTGCTGAACAACCCGGGCACCCTTCCGGAAGCAGTCTTGGCCCGCATTGCCCACAAGCACACCTCGCTGGGCATCGTCGAAGAGCAGTACCCGATCGTGTATGAACACCTCTTCGCCGCCATCGCCGAGGATCTCGGCGACGCTGTGACCCCCGAGGTCGCAGAAGCCTGGTCCGAGGTCTACTGGCTCATGGCCGACGCCCTGGTGAAGATCGAGAAGGGCCTGTACGCCAAGCAGGCCAACAACAAGATCTGGACCGATTGGAAGCTGGTGGCCAAGGAAGTGGCCGGCACCGGATCAATCACCTTCCGCTTCGTTCCGGCCGATGAAACCCCCGCCACGGTGGCCGAGGCCGGCCAGTTCGTCTCGGTCAGGGTTCCACTGCTCGACGGTCTGCGCCAGTGCCGCCAGTACACCCTGAGCGACGCCGTCACCTCCACCACCGAGCGCGTGATCACCACCAAGTTTGACGAGGGCGGGGAAGTTTCCCCGTTCATGCACCAGCACCTGAACGTCGGGGACGTCATTGAACTCTCCAACCCCTATGGCGATCTGACCATCGACACCTCGGGTGCCCCGATCGTGCTCGCAACCGCCGGCATCGGCTGCACCCCGAGCGCTTCCGCGCTCGCCACCCTGGTTGCTGCCGGATCGGACCGGCAGGTCCTGGTCCTGCACGCCGAGGCCACCGAGGATGCCTGGGCGTTGAAAGAGCAGATGCGCGAATCCGTCGAAGCACTGCCCAACGCCGAGCTGAAGCTCTGGCTCGAGGACATCAACGCCAAGGCCGAAGACACGGAGGCAACCGAGGGTTACATGTCCCTGGCCAACCTCGAGCTTCCTGCCGACGCCCGACTGTACCTGTGCGGCCCACTTCCGTTCATGCGCGCCGTCCGCTCCCAGGCCATCGATGCCGGTATCCCGGCCACGAACATCCACTACGAGGTCTTCGGCCCCGACCTGTGGCTTGCTGCCTAAGGCCCACCCAATTTCTGGCTTCTCACAGATAGGCATATCCGCGAGGCCCGAACAACGCGAAGGCCGCCACCCTTTCCAGGTGGCGGCCTTCGCCTATTCATGTCATCACCCGTTCCGGGTCTCCGCCCGTGTGCGGGCCGGCTAGGCTGGTGGCGGGTTTTGCGCGGATGGCTCGTGAAGCCGTGGGTGCGCGGCACCCTTTTCGATCCACGCTCGCACGGTGGCGTTGAAGAGGATTGGGTCTTCGATGTTCCACTGGTGGTGCATGCCTGTTGCCGTGCGGAAACGGGCCTGCGGAAGGGCCCGCGCCAGCGCCGGGAAGGACCTTGCTACGACCTTGGGTTCCTTGCCGCCGGCAATCACCAAGACCGGCCCCTCATAGTCACCCAGCCGGTCCGGCACCCCGCCGGGATCGACCTCGTCCATGATGGCCCGCATGTTATCTGCGCGCAGCGCCGTGCCGTGCTCGGTGAAGAGGTCTTTTTCGTCGGCGACCATTCCGTAGGCACCAGCCTGGAAACGCCAGTACCACTCGCTGCCAAAGAGCCGAAGCTGCATGCGGCTCATGGTGCGCATCGAGGCAGAGACACCAGCCGCCGGGACTCCGGAAATGAGCAGGGATTCGACGAGTTCTGGGTGCCTTGCCAATACACGCAGGGCGACCACACCGCCCAGTGACAGGCCAACCAGGTGGGCACCCCCATTGGAGACCTCGTCGGCGATGACCGCCGCCACGTCGTCGGCGGCACTATCGAGTCCCGCCCAGTCTTCCTGGGAACGGGCCCCGAAGCCGGGTAGGTCCGGAGTGAGCACCTCATAGTCGCCGAAGGC